>JACVJD010000066.1 GCA_015711825.1 Candidatus Solincola daggyaiensis | reverse complement strand
GGCTGCTGGAGATGAGGGCGGAGAGCGACCCCAACCGGATCGGGGTCATCTTCGACAACGGCGGCCTTTACGAGGACGATCTCCTCACCTACGCCAGGATGTACGGTAACTCCCTGCGGCTGGCCCGAGGCCTCGCGGAGGCGGGATTCGAGCGCGGCGACAAGCTGGCCATGGTCATGCGCAACCATCCCGAATTCATATACGCCCTCGCCGCCTGCTCCATGCTGGGAACGGTGCTGGTGCCCATTGACCCGCGCGCCAGGGGCGAAAAGCTCGCCTACCAGCTGGCGGATTGCGACGCGCGCGCGGTGATCACCACCGCGGACCTGCTGCCGGAGGTGGAGGCGGCCGCCGAGGGCGCGCCGAGCCTCAAGGAAATCTACCTGAGCATCAAGCCCGACGCGGACGCCTCCCTGGCGCAGAAATACCCCACCGTGAACGAGATGCTGGAGCGGCAGGTCACCTCCCCTCCTGACGGCGTCTCCCCGGATCCCGCGCTGCCGGTGCAGATAATCTATACCTCCGGGGTCACCGGCAATCCCAAAGGGGTGACCCTGGACTCGCGCCGCAACGCCATGTACTGCCTCCTCGGCTACCTGGTGTGGGAGTACGGGCGCGACGACGTCCTCTATACCGGCCTCTCCCTGGCCCACGGCAACGCCCAGGCGGTGACCCTCTTCCCCGCCCTCTCCATGGGCATCCCGGCGGTGATCAGCCAGCGCTTCACCAAGAGCCGCATCTGGGACGTATGCCGCAAGCACGGCTGCACCACTTTCTCGCTCCTGGGCGGCATGATGTCCGGCATCTATAACGAGCCTCCCCGCCCCGACGACGCCGACAACCCGGTGCGCAAGGTGATCTCCGCCGGCACCCCTCGCGCCATCTGGGAGGACTTCGAGCGGCGCTTCGGGGTGCGCATCCTGGAGTGGTACGGGGCCATCGAGGGCGGCTTCGCCTACAAGCCCATCGACAAGGGGCCGGTGGGATCCTTCGGCAAGCCCCTCAAGGGCTTGGTGGAGATGAAGGTGGTTGACGAGGAGGACAACGAGGTGCCTCCCGGGGTCGTCGGGGAGCTGGTGAGCCGCATGCTCACCCAGACCAAGGTGGATTATTACAAGAAGCCGGAGGCGTCGGCGGAGAAGACGCGAGGCGGCTGGCTGCGCTCCGGGGACATGGTGCATCGCGACCAGGAGGGCTGGTTCTTCTTCGATCACCGCAAAGGGGGTGCCCTGCGCCGTGCGGGAGACTTCATCAAGCCCGACCTGGTGGAGAAGGTCATCGGGGAGCACCCCGACGTGTCCGAGGTATGCGTTTACGGCATCCCCGCCGCCTCGGGAGCGCCGGGGGAGAGCGACCTGGTGGCGGCGGTGGTCCCCTTCGAGGGGCGCGGCATCGACCCCCGATCCATATTCGAGGTCGCCAGGGAGAAACTGGAGCGCAACTCCGTTCCCAGTTATATCCAGGTGGTGGAGGAGATCCCCAAAAGCCCCTCGGAGAAGCACCTCGACCGCCTGTTGCGCGAGGCCTTCCGCCCCGACGCCGACAACGTCTTCGCACTGGGCGAATAAGGCGTACGGGATCCCGTCAAGGCGCCGATTTCCGGTGTCGCCACAGGCGACGAATACCGGTTTGCTTCACGTGTTTTGGGGCCAAGGGGCGGAAAAGGCCATAGGGCTTGCGTTGACTGGAGAATCCCTTTTCTAGCGCGGTTTCAAGCTGTCAAGCAGGAGGTCCATAAGGCGGTCGCAGGTCTCCACCAGGTCGAAGGAGCCGTTGGCAAGGCACCAGTGGTAGATCTGGCCGCGGAAGCAATCGATAAGCATGGAGGCCATCTCCTCGCTGGGGACGTCTTCGCGGATCTCCCCCCTCTCCTGGCCTTCCCGGATTATCTCATTGGTGATTCTGTAGAGGTAACGCCTTTCGTTGGCAAGATACGGCCGGCTCATGTGAGGCGCGATCTGGGAATGGTAGAGGACCTTCATCAGCCTCACACCGGTCTCGGACATGAGGGTTATGGCGGCGCGGGTGAATACCTTGAACTTCTCCAGGCTGGTGGGCAGGGAGGAGATCTCCTCGGCGAAGCGGACGTAGTGCTCGTCCATGCGCATGAACTCCTCCAGGATGATCTGGTCCTTGGAGCGGAAATAGTTGTAGAAAGCCCCCTTGGTGACCCCCACCTTGGCGCAGATATCGTCCACGGTCACCTTGTCATAGCCCCTTTTCGCGAAGAGGTCGATGGCGGTGTCGAAGATGGCCTGTCGTGTCTGCTGCCCTCTTTCGGTTTTCGGAGCCTCCTTCCTTTTCGCCATGGCCTGCCCTCTTTTCCCATCTCTTTCCGCCGCTCTTTTCCCGCTACGCAAGGTCGCGGTTTTTGCGCTCCCGGCCAGGACGCCCGGGTCTTCCTAGGTATCGCCCTTGACGCCGCAACGCTTTATAGATACCATAGTATCATACCAGGGTATGTTAAACCATATCCGCAGCGGCTTTATCGGCGAAGGTGTGAGGGAAACGGAAAGGGGTGTATGTTATGCCGGTCTTCAAGGACACCGACCAAATGTACGAGGTCCTGGGCAAGCTTTTCACCAAGCTGCTCGAGGACGAGACGGTGAACAAGAAATTATATGAAGACAACATCAGCGTGCAGTTCGTCATCAACGATCCCGAAGGCGAGATCTGGCTGCTGCACGGAGCCGAGAAACCCGAGCTCTTCCTGGGAAAGCGCGACGAGGAGGGCGACGTGGTCATGTGGCTGGCGGGCGACGACTGCCACAACTTCTGGCTGCAGAAGCTGAAGCTCCCCGTGGCCCTGGCCAAGCGCAAGATCAAGGCCAAGGGCCCCATGGCCAAGATCCTCGGATTGCTCCCATTGCTCAAGCCCGCCTATGAAGCCTACCCCGCCATCTGCGATGAATACGGGCTTCCCAAATAGGTTACAAGCCCGAACCGCGTCGAAGAACGGCTTTAGCCTGTAGGTGGCGACCCGGTGGCCCTCACTGCGTGGGCTGGATAGAGGGAAAGAGGTGCCGCGGGGCCGGGGGCACGGCCGTTTATAAGGGAAGGGAGCTCGGGCTGGCATGCCGGTAGCGGCGAAAAGGTGAGGTGGTTGCCGTTTGGCCTGTCGGAGCAGGGAGCTGGTTATGGAAGGTCCACAGTGACCTTATGGGTAAGGAGGCATCGTGAGATGGAAAGAAGGATGAGAGAATATGAGGAGGCGAGGTTGGAGGCCGCCCGTACGGCCGCAAAGCTGCTACTGGCCTCGGCGGTCACCGCCCCCAGGATCGGGGGAGTGGACGTAGTCAGCATCCAGTGCATCGATGACCGGGACGGGATAGAGGATCTGGCCATTGCGGTGGAGAGGATGGCGGAGGACAACCCCTCCTGGGGGTTTTTCCGCTCCGACGCTGCACAGGTGCGCGACTCCGACGTGGTGCTGATCATGGCCGACCGGCGCTCTGGCCATGACCCCATGGACTCCAACTGCAACTTGTGCGGATATCTCGTCTGCGACCAGTGGCGTCAGGCTGAGAAGCTGCCGGACGAGCCGTCGGTAGCCTTCCGTGGCCCCTTCTGCCTGCTGCGCTCCATGAACGCGGCCTACGCCCTCAACGGCGCGGTAACCTTGGCCCGGCAGCTGGGCATCGATCACACCATCAAGATGTCCGTAGGCGCGGCGGCGATAAGGATGGGCCTGGTGCCCCACAAGTGTGGAATCGCCCTAGGCTTTCTGGCCTCGGTGACCGAGAAGAGCCCTTATCGCGATCTCCCCAAGGCTTGGGACGAGTACAACAATCTCGCCTTGCAGAACCGGCTCATCAACAGGCTTTTTCCGGTCTTTAGGTCCATCTACTGTTAGGGAGGTGAGAGGATGGCGCTAATAGGATCAGAGGACCTGCTGCAGGGCGGCATGGACAGGGCGGTGGAGCTTATGGCCCTGGCTGCGAGCACGGTTCTGAAGTTTGGGAAACCCAAAATCAAGATTGCCGCTATTGGGCCGGAGGAGTTCAACGATATCGCCGGATACTGCGAGGGCCTGGCCGAGATCTCACCGTTATTCGATCGCGATGGGCGCAGCTTCGTCGATCTTTCCAAGAAGGATGCGCGCGCTCTCCTCGTGGGAGCGAAAAGGAAGTCGGTGTACAACTTCGACTGCGGCGCCTGCGGTTTCCGTACCTGTAAAGAGCTCAACCAGGCGGAGATGGTGGAGTCAATCATCAACGGACCCTGCTGCCACTTCGTGGTCTACGACGTGCACATGGCCGCCAACGCCGCCGCCTGCGCGGCATATTACCTGGGACTTCACTGCCGCGTCTTCCAGACCATCGGGGCGGCCGCACCGGCCTGCGAGTTCATCGAGGACGTGGATTTCTGTGTGGGCGTTGCCGTGAGCTACGAGTCGCAGGACCCCTTCTTCGACCGGCACAAGTACTGGACCGACGAGGAATGGGCGGAGCGGTTCGCGAAGGAGTTCCCCTCTTTCACACGGCGTTTCATGGGCGCGGCAGAGGATTGAGGAAAGGGAAGGCCTCGAATAGGATGCCGTAATGTGGCTGAGCTTGGCACCTGTGAAGCGCCTCGAGGAGCGTGCATTGACCAGGAGCCTTCTCGACCTTCAGCCCGTTCGAGGTCAAGCGGTCGAGAAACGAGGCTTTGAACGGGATCGATGCCATAAGCTGGTCTAACTGCGCGGGGATGAGAGCATCTAGGGCCACATCTTCAGAAAGGCATCTTCAGAAAGGAAGTGATAGCGATGACCGAAAAGAACCCGGCGCTTATCTTCCATCAACTGGAAATGAGGATGGAGGAAAGACCCGATTTCGTCGGGCTCATTTTCGAGAACGGCGGACTTTACCCCGACGAGCCGCTCACCTACAAACAGCTGGTGGCCAACAGCTTCAAGATGGCCAAGGGGCTGCGGGAGAGCGGCATCGGGAAAGGCGACGCGGTGGCCCTGGTGATGCGCAATCACCCCGAGGTGGTCTATGCCATGTCCGCCACCGCGCCCCTGGGATGCATCGTGGTGCCCATCGACCCCCGCTCCAAGGGGGAGAAGCTCGCCTACATGCTGGGCAACAGCAACGCCAAGGCGGTGATCACCACCGCCGATCTGCTCCCCGAGGTGGAGGCGGCGGCGGTGGGGATAAGCGGCCTGGAGAGGATATGGTTGAACCTCAAGCCCGACGCCGATCCCGCCCTGGCCGACAAGTACCCCACCGTCAACGAGTTGCTGGAGGGGCCGGACATCTTCGACCTGCCCGACCGCGTGGACGACCCCACTCTGCCCATGGAGATCATCTATACCTCGGGGGTGACCGGCAACCCCAAGGGGGTGGTGATAAAAGCCACGCGCACGGTGATGTACACCGCCCTGGCGCAGATGGTGTGGGGGTACACCCAGGACTCGGTGCTCTACACCGGGCTCTCCCTGACCCACGGCAACGCCCAGGCGGTGACCCTGATGTCGGCCATCGCCCTGGGCATCCCGGCGGTGATCAGCCAGCGCTTCACCAAGAGCCGCATCTGGGATATCTGCCGCAAGTACGGCTGCACAACCTTCTCGCTCCTGGGCGGGATGATGTCCGGCATCTACAACGAGCCTCCCCGCCCCGACGACGCCGACAACCCCGTGGAGGTGGTCATATCCGCCGGCACCCCCATCGCCATCTGGGAGGCCTTCGAGAAAAGGTTCGACGTCAAGATCCTGGAGTGGTACGGGGCGGTGGAGGGCGGCTTCGCCTACAAGCCCATCGGCAAAGGCCCCATCGGCTCCTTCGGCAAGCCCATAGAGGGCTTGATGGAGTACAAGATCGTGGACGAGAACGACAACGAGGTGCCGCCCTTCGTGACCGGAGAGCTGCTCATGCGCGCCGTCACCCAGAAGCCGGAGGTGGAATACTACGGTCGCCCCAAGGACTCGGAGGAGAAGACGCGCGGCGGCTGGCTGCGCACCGGGGACATGGTGCACCGCGACGAGGAAGGCTGGCTGTTCTTCGACTACCGCAAGGAGGGCGGGGGACTGCGCAGGGCGGGGGATTTCATCATCCCCTCCTACGTGGAAAAGGTGATAGGAGAGCACCCCGATGTCTCCGAGGTGTGCGTGTACGGCATCCCCGCCGCCTCCGGCGCGCCGGGGGAGAGCGACCTGGTGGCGGCGGTGGCCCCCTTCGAGGGCAGGAGCGTAGATCCCGGGGAGCTGTTCCGCCAGGCCATGAAGGGCCTGGAGCGCAACGCCGTTCCCTCCTACATCCAGGTGGTGGAGGAGATCCCCAAGAGCGCCTCGGAGAAATACCTCGACCGCGTGCTCAAGGAGCAGTTCTCGCCCCAAGCCGAGAACGTCTATAAACTGGAGGATTACGAATAGAAATGCGAGAAAACGGGGCCAGGCCTTTAGCGTTTTTCGCGCATGATGGGGATGGGCGCCGCTTTTATCCGCGCCGCTCGTGGAAACGGCGTTGCTCCCGCCTCCCGTCCCGCGACGTTAAGCGTAAAGAGGCGATGCGGCCCCGAGCGAAAACAAGATCGGGCCCCGAGAGAGATGGAGGGAGAGCGAAATGGGTTACCTTGACCTGAATCTCAACATCAGCAAGGTGCAGAAGATGAACCGCGACATGGTACACACCTTCGCCGAGGAGGTATTGCGCCCCGCCAGCTTGGAGCTGGACAAGCTGGACCCGGAGGACGTCATCGCCAAGGAGTCCATCTTCTGGGAGGTGTTCAAAAAAGGCTACAAGATCGGCATGCACAAGATCCTCCTGCCGGAGATCTACGGGGGAGGCGGCTTTTCTCCCCTGGAGGTGCACATGCTCTTCGAGGAGATCTCCTGGGGGAGCGTCGACTTCATGATCGCCTTCGGGGTGGCCTGTTTCCCGGCCTTCATCGCCAGCATGGTGCCCACGGAGTTCCTGGTGGAAAACATCATCATTCCCTATTGCCAGGACGAGGAGGCCAAGATGATCGGGTGTTGGGCCATCACCGAGCCCGACCACGGCTCGGATACCCTGGCCCCCTTCACCGAGCAGTTCTCCGACCCCGAGATCGCGCGCACCGCATGCCGCGCCACCCTGGACGGGGACGAGTACGTCATCAACGGCACCAAGGCGGCCTGGGTTTCCTGCGGCACCATCGCTACCCATGCCTGCGTGTACCTGACCATCGAGCCGGAGATGGGGTTGGCCGGGGGAGGGATATGCATCGTGCCCACGGACCTGCCCGGCGTCTCCAAGGGCAAGCCCTGGAACAAGCTGGGGCAGCGCGCCCTCAACCAGGGGGAGATATACTTCGACAACGTGCGCGTCCCCAAGGAATACATGATCGTGGACCAGGAGTCCTACGAGGCCATCCTGGACGTAACCCTCTCCACCGCCAACGCCAGCATGGGCGCCTTTTTCACCGGCGTGGCTCGGGCGTGCTACGAGGAGGCCCTGGCCTACTGCAAGGAGCGGGTGCAGGGCGGCAAGAAGCTCATCGAGCACCAGTTGGTGCGTTACAAGCTCTTCCACATGTTCAAGCTGGTGGAGGCCTGCCGCGCCTTCTCGCGCGCGGTGATGGAGTTCAACTTCAACACCAACCCGCCCCTCACCCAGTACTCCATCGCCTCCAAGGTCTTCTGCACCCAGGCGGCGTTCGAGGTGGCCAACGAGGCGGTGCAGCTCATGGGCGGCTTCGGCCTCTCCAAGGAATCCACCATTGAGAAGCTCTTCCGCGACGCCAGGGCCGGCCTCATCGAGGACGGCTCCAACGATTTCCTCGCCCTGGTGGCGGGAGAGGCCATCGTCAACGAGTGAGGGACGGCGGGGAGGAGGGGCCCGGTTCCTGCCGGGCCCTTTTTACCCGGGGAGCTCTTCGCCGAGGTCCTCGACCGCATGAGGTCCCTGGCCGCAGCTCCCACTTGAAGCATTGATAACGAAGGGAACTGCATATGAAACACGCCTCGAGCGGTCAAGCTTCTGCCGATATCGCACCGGGGGCGTTTTGCGCACCATATCGCGTGAGAGCGTCCTGGGGAAGGCGGAATACCGGGACTTTGACGGTTTGACTTTCCTTGATTTGGGTAGAAACATGATCTCGTGAGTTTATATTGGGAATACCGGTTCAATGATGCAGTGATCGACCGATCCTGAGTCATAGTCGTCGGAAGGAGGGCGAAAGGAGAAGCGGTCATCGTGAGAACCGTAGCCCCTCATAGAGTAATGATGATGGTAATCGTCATCCTTGTTCTGAGCGTGCCGACAGGCTTGAGAAATTCATAAGATATCTGGATCTCGAACACATCACTTTATACTGTCAGGATTGGGGTAGCCTGATAGGACTTCACGTCGCGGGGGAGAACCCTGAATGGTTTGACCGCATCGTCGTCAGCGACGGCACCCTTCCACTCGTTCCCCCCGGCTATCAGCCTTATCCACCGGTTGTAAACCCCGATGAGCTCGACACCGAGATCGTTTCGCCGTTTGCCTCCATCCCACCGCAGCAACCCCCGTTCTTCGATGCGGAGGGCAACCAGTTGACCCCCGGCTATCCGGCATTGGATTTCGCGGAGTGGATGGTTTACGCAATGACCGGCGCCTCGTTTCACCCCGCGGAAGTGGTTGAGGCTTTGACCTACTTCGATTTGCCGGCCGAAGAAGAAGCCGCATATGACGCACCGTACCCGAGCCGGATCTACATGGCAGGGCCGCGTGCTTTCCCGTCACTGGTTAACGATCTTGCGGGAGTCAACGGCGAGGCATGGAAAGGTCTGACCGCATACGAAAAGCCCTTCCTGACCATCTGGGCAAGCAACGACCCAGGCAATCTTGGATCGAAAAAAACCCAGGTAAATCTGATAAACAGCATTCCGGGTGCCGCAGGGCAAGCACATGTGCGGCTCCCCGAGGCGAGTCACTTCCTGCAGGACGACCAGGGCGCGGAGATAGCCGGACGAATAAACGCGTTTATCGCGGCCAATCCACGCTAGTGCGGCGTTGTACCCGGTGTCGGCCCCGCATGATGACAGGCCCAATGGGCTTCAGTGCCGACAACGAGACGATGTTGTTGTCAATAAATATGTGATGTGCACCTGGATAAAGAATGGGTTAGGAAAACCTACACCGACTTGATGCCCGGTATGGTCGGATGAGGGGATGCCGTGCGCGGCAAGCCGGCCTTCAGCCCGGACCCGCGCCGCCCTCTCCCGCTTTCTCGGCGGCGGCCGCCTCCTCGGCGCGGACGCGCTTGAGTTCTCCCGAGACCTTGATGAACACCGCGGTCAGCGGCACGGCGATGATGGCGCCGAAAATGCCGCCGAAAACCGCTCCCACCAGGGTCACCAGCAACGCGAGGAGCGGGTGCAGGTTGAGGGTCTTGCCGTAGGCCACGGCCTGAACCGGGTTCTGGAGCACGGTGTGGATGAGAACGGCCAGGGCGAGCATCACCAGGCCGGCGGAAAGGCCCTTCGCCGCCAGGGCGATGATCACCGCGAAGGCGCCGCCCAGATAGCCGCCGAAGGAGGGTATATAACAGGTGATGAAGCTGACCATCCCGATGGCCCCCACGAGGGGAAGGCGGAGGATGAGGGCGGCCGCGACCATGAGGGCGGTATCGAAGGCGGCGATGATGGTGGTGCCCTTGAAATAGCCGCGGATGGAGGTGTTGACCTCGTTCAGTACCATCTCGCCCGTCTGTCGCGGCACCCCTAGGTGCCCGGCTACCCATTTGCGGAGGGTGCCGTCGTCGGCGAGGATGAACATGAGGATGAAGAATCCGATAAAGGCGCCCACCAGGAAAGAGGTCAGCCCGTGCACGCTTCCCGCCAGCTCGTGGGCGATGCCGCTGGTGATGGAAGGCCAGGCTTTCACGATCTGCTCCTGCACCCACTGGGCGAAGCCGCCGCTCACCTTGAGGTTTTCCAGCCATTCCTGGATGCGTTCCACCGCTCGCTCCGCCTGCGCCCCGATGGCCTCGGCCTGGGTGGCGATGCCGTAGACGATGACCGTCACCAGCCCCGCCACCGCCGCTACGATGACCACCAGCATGATGAGGGTGGCCAGCCAGCGCGGGATACGGTGCCGCACCATGAAGGAGACGGCGGGCTCCAGGAGAATGCCGATGATGATGGCGATTACCAGGGGGATGACCACCTGGTGGGTCCTGGAATAAGCCATGCCGAACACTATCAGCGCGCCCACGATGCCCAGGAACATCCAGGAGGCGGTACCCCACCGCCAAAGCCAGTTGCGCTCCGCATATCTTGCCGTGTCTCTCTCGGCCTCCATGTCGTATCCCTCCCAATAACCCGTCCGGGCGGCATCGATCCGGAGAAAAACCGCCGTCACCGCGCTAATCTCGACCGCGGGTTTTTCAGGCGCGGCCTCAAACGTCGGCAAGACTTGAGCCGCGCCCCCCTATGGCGCCGAGGGCACCCCGCCGGTTGCGCTTGCCGTACAGGTTCCCTGCCTCTTTAAAAGGTCGCCGTTCCCGTCCTCAACCGCATCCCTATGCGCCGAGGCGTGAAACGCGAGCCGTCCTATTTCTTCACCCCGCACCGCCTTTTTCCTGCCCGCCGCCGGTGGGGGATAGCGGCGCTGCCCCGTGGGCCATGAGGTCCCCGGGGAGGCTTCGCGGATCAAGGGGAGGCGAGGGGGTGAGGGAGTGAGTCCGAGCAGGGCTTGGAGATTCCTTGGCAACACAACACTGACGCTCGCCGGGAGGCGAGAGGAAGGGGAAGGACGGCCGAGGCGCGCTTTAGGCCTGTCGGCCGAGCTTGAAGCGCGCTTTGGCCGCTGCCACCGCCTCCTCGGTGAGGTACATGTCCGCGGCGAAGAGGGGCGCCAGGCGTGGGTAGGCCGAGAGCTCGAGGTACTCGATGCGCTCCGCGGTCTCCTCTCCCTCGCGACGCGCGTTTTGCGAGAGAAGCATGCTGCGCGCCCCCGCCCCGGCGGCGTTGCCCACCTGCTTGACCAGCGTGATGGGGAGGGGCGGCAGCAGCGCCAGGGCGAGGGCGTCCGCGGGATCCACATAGGTTCCGAAGGCGCCGGCGAGGATGATCTCCCTGAGATCCCCCGGGCCCAGCCCGGCTTCCTCCAAGAGGGCGTCGATGCCGGCGCGCATGGCGCCCTTCGCCTTCTGGATCTCGCGGATGTCGTTCTGGGTGATGGTCAACGCCTCCCCGCCGCCGGACCCCTGCGAGAGGGTGAGATAAAGGCCGTCTTTTCCGCGCGCCACTAGCGGCCTGCCCTCCACAAGCCTGCCGTCGGGGCCCACGGTTCCCGACCTCACCAGGGCGGCGAGCACGGAGAGGATGCCCGAGCCGCAGATGCCCGCGGGAGCGGCGTCCCCGATCACCGCGAGCTCCAGCTCCCCGCTTCGGGGGTCAAGGGTCACGGACTCCACCGCGCCCTCGCCGGCCCGCATGCCGCAGCTCAGCCCCCCGCCCTCGAAGGCGGGCCCGGAGGCGCATGAGCAGCACCGCACGCGTCCATCCACCTGCAGGGCCACCTCGGTGTTGGTGCCTATATCCAGCAGCAGGCAGGGCCCGCGCCGTTCCTCCAGGCGGGCGGCCATCAGCGCCGCGAGGTGATCGGACCCCACGTAACCCGCCAGGGGAGGGGGAAGGTACACCACGGCGGAGGGGTTCATCCCCAGGCCCAGGTCCCTCGCCTTCACCTCCTGGGGGAGGTCGGTGGCGGGGAGGTAAGGGCTTCTGCCCAGTTGCTCCACCGGCAGTCCCAGGAAGAGGTGGTGCATGGCGGTGTTTCCCACCACCACCGCCTCGAAGACCTCCCCTCTTTCGCGGTCGCTTTCCTCGAGCATGGCGGAGAGGCCCTCCTCGATGCCCTTCACCGCCAGCTCCCGCAGGCGACCGGCCTTTCCCTCCGTGGCCTGCTGGATGCGGGTGACGATGTCCTCTCCGTAGGGGATCTGGGGGTTGAGGAGGCCATGGGAGGAGAGCAGTTCCCCGCTTTCCAGGTCGTAGAGGAAGAGGGCGATCTTGGTGCTGCCCAGGTCCACGGCCAGCCCCAGGGGCGATCGCTTCCTGGGAATAATACCCAGCACCTCGCGGCCCCGCAATACCGCCCGCACCGCGCCCGCCTGTTCGCGCAGGGCTCGGGGCAACGTCCTCAAGGCCTCGATGTCGATGGCTGCCGCATCCGCGCCCGGCGTCCCGCGCCGTAGGGATTCCCGCAGCCTCAGGAGATCGGAGCCCGCATCGCCGGGCTGTTCCGGCAGCTCCACCTCCACGTCGTAAGCCCGCACGGCGGGATCGAACTCGCCGGGGCGGAGACCGCTCTCGAGTTGCAGGCGTTGGGATGAGGTCAGAGAGGAAGCGGGTATGTATATTACGAGATCTCCCCTGGGGAAGACCTGGCAGGCCAGGCGCATACCCTCTTCCCTGTGCTCCTCGGGAAGGCGCTCGAGCTCCTCGGCGCTGGGCTCACCGGCCTCGCCTCGCAGGATGCGCACCCTGCACTTGCCGCAACTACCCCGCCCTCCACAGACGCTCTCCACCCCGATGCCGGCCTCGCGCAAGGCTTCCAGCAGGTCCATGCCGTCGCGGCACGCCACTTCTCTCCCCAGGGGATCGACGGTGATGCGGTATTCCCCGGATGTCATGCGCGGCCTCGATGGGTCAGCGGTGGGCCCGGTAGTACTTGAGGTAGGCACGGCCCATGCGGTCCTTACCCAGGAGGAAATCCGCCGCGCGCACCGCCAGCACCAGCCCCGGCTCCAGAGGATTCACGATGGCCGCGTTGAGCCCCGCCCTTATGGCCAGACAGAGGAAAGCGGCGTTGATGGCGGGCCTCTCCGGCATCCCGAAGCTGATGTTGGACGCGCCCAGGACCACCGGGCACCCCAGCTCCTCGCGGATGAGGGATATGGATGCCAGGGTCACCGCGGCGGCCTCGCCGTCGGTGGCGGCGGGTATGGTCAGGCAATCGACGAGCACGCGCTCGGAGGGTATCCCGAAGGAGGCCGCTCGCTCCACCATCTTCCTCGCCTTCGCCAGGCGGTCTTCCGGAGTGGGGGGGATGCCCTCCCTGTCCTTGGTCATGGCGATGACGTAGCAGCCGGCCTTGCCCACCAGGGGCAGCACGGCATCCATGCTCTCGTCGTCGGCGGTGATGGAATTGACCATGGCCTCGGGGACGGCGTAGGCCTCCAGGGCCGCGGCAAGGGCGGCGGGGTCGGCGGAATCGATGCATACCGGCAGCCCCGTTCTCTCCGCCACCTCCGTCACCAGACGCGGCAGCAGCCCCACCTCGTCCACGCCCGGCGCTCCCACGTTGACGTCGATGTAGTCGGCGCCCGCCTCGGCCTGGGCGGCGGCGTCCGCCAGGGCACGCTCCAGCTTTCCCTCGCGCAGCTCCTCCGCGAGCTTGGACCTTCCCGTGGGGTTGATCCTCTCCCCGATGATCACGGTCAAACCAGTGCTTTCCATCGCTTAGACCTCCGTCTTCCCTTTCCCTACCTTCTTTCGCCATCGCTCCACCGGCGGCCTCCGGCCGCCTCCCGGTTCCGGGTAGATGCGAGCATGATCCTAGCTTCCGGGCCGCCTACGATCGATTGAACACTCGATTAAATATATCAGGCCACGCCGCTGCCGGCCTTGCCCTAAAGAGCGGCTCTTCGCCGCCCCTCGCGTATCCGTAATCGGCCCGTCCGCCAATCAGCAGCATGGCTCGTCGACATCCCCGTGATCGCATACATGGCCGGTTTCTCCCCCATCCCCGGGAGGGGCCGCACGGGCTCCGCGGCCTATGTCCCGCATGATGAGCAGAAACGCCGCGCCTCCCACCAGGAGTCCGAGGTAGAAGTCGATGAAACGCCAGATGAGGGTGAGGAGTCCTGCCGCGCCCAGATCCGGCAGCACGCTCTTATAGACGTAAAGGAAGCCCACCTCCCCGATGCCGCTGCCCCCAGGGGTGGGCACGAAAGGCATGAGGATGTGCACCACCAGTTGCGCCACCACCGCCCGCCAGAAATATGAGCCGTAGCCCAGGCCCACCACGGCCACGGGGATGGCCAGGAAGCCGGTGAGCCAGTAAAGGCAGGTGAGGAGTATGACCGCCAGCAGCCTGGCGCGTCCGATACGCGCCAGGCGACTCAGGCAGGTCGCGAAGGCCCGGATCTCCGCCCCCAGCCTCTCCAGGAAGCGCTGGTACCAGGCACGCCTGCGCAGCATGGCCGGCGAATGCTTGAGCAGGGTGTCCCCCACCGCGCTTTGAGGGCGGAGGATGGCCCACAGCACCAGGGCGAGGTACAGGAGTCCCAAGGCCAGGGCGGAGAACAGCACCCCCTGGATGGACATGGAAAGGTTTATGTACTTGCGCGCGATGAGGATGGCGAAGGGAAAGAAGAGCATGAGCAGGGCGGTGGAGATGCAGGCGCCGAAGGAGACCACCGCCACTCCCTCCCCTGCCCCCAGGCCGTAGGCGTAGAGGAAGGCCATCTCGCCCGTAACCCCGCCCGCCCTCCAGGGGGTGATCAAGCCGGTGAAATACCCCGCGTAAACGGTTTTGGCGATATCCGCAAGGCGCACCCTTTCTCCCACCGAGCGGATCAGAAAGCGCATGCGCGCCACCGACCACAGCCACCGCCCCAGGGAGAGGGCGGCTGCGAGGGCCAGGAAGGCGGGGGAGAGGTTGGAAAGGGCGCTCAAGGTAGCCCGGTCCAGGGTGAGCAGCGAGATGACCATGAGGGTGGCGGCGGAGAGGGAAACGGCGAGGACAAAGCCCCTTTTCAGCCGGGAACGTCCCCGGGTCTTCTTGCCTTGCAGGCTACCCTGACCGCTTTCCTTTTCGCCCATGAATGCATTTTACTCGAAACGGAGGCCGTGCACCCTTGCCGCCGCCCGCGGGCTGAGGCCTTGCCGCGCCCGCTTCCTCCCTGCGTCCGGGGAGGTGCCCTCGTCCCGGCCTGGAGGTCGAGCCGGCCGCCGGTCCCAGGAGCACGCAAAGGCGCCCGGCCTGCGCGCCCCGCCCTTCGCGGAGGGTATGGAGCCCTTTCAGATGAAGGGAAACGGCGGGGCGCGGAACGGGCATGAGGCGTCTCATGGTTAGAAATTAATGGTAGGTGGCATATTTGAGCTAAGGCATATTGCATGCCGCGGCAAAGGGATCCGAAAACGAGGCCATAAGGGAAGAATGGCCATGGAAGCCATGATTCCCGTGGCTGCCGCCCTCGGTTTCCGGCAGGCGCGAGGTCGCATGCGCGGCGGGCGAGAGGGCGGCGGCGGGAGATGATGGACATGGATGAGATGGAGATGACGGCAAGGCGAGGCCGTGGCCTCCTTTCCGGGGGCGCGCCGGGCGCGGACCGGGGGGGAGACGAGGGGACGAGCGGGCCCGCCCGGGTGGTCATCAACGTGGGGGGCATGACCTGCGCCTCCTGCGCGGGCAGGGTAGAAGGGGCGCTGCGAGGCCTCCCGGGGGTGGAGGCGGCGGAGGTAAACCTGGCCACAGAGAAGGCCACGGTGCTCTTCGACCCCGGCTCCACGGGCGTGGAGGAGATGGTGTCCGCGATAGAGGGACTCGGCTACCGCGCGGGCCTGGAAAGGGCGGTGTACGCGGTGGAGGGCATGACCTGCGCCTCCTGCGTGGCCAGGGTGGAGAGGGCGCTCGCCGGAGTGGAGGGCGTGCTGTCGGCACATGTCAACCTGGCCACCGAGCGCGCCACCGTCACCTACGATCCGGGGCGGACGGATTTCAGGACCATGGCGCGGGCGGTGGAATCCGCCGGTTACCGCCTCTCGGCCTCGCCGGAGGGAGAGGAGGCGCTGGACCGCGAGCGTCGCCGCCGCGCGCGCGAGACGCGTCTGCTGAGGATCAAACTGGCCTACAGCGCCGCCTCGGCGGCGGTGATAATGTTTCTGTCCATGCTGGGTATGCACATACCGGGGCTTAAGGACATCCCGGAGCGCACCCTGTTCCTCATCCTTTTCGCCCTCGCCACGCCGGTGCAGTTCTGGCCGGGCCTTACCTTTTACCGCGCGGCCTTCAAGGCCGCGCGCCACCGCACCGCGGACATGAACACCCTCATCGCCGTGGGCACCACCGCCGCCTACCTCTACAGCGTGACGGCGACCTTTTTCCCCTCCTTCATCAGCGGGACGGGGCTTGAGCTCGCGGTCTATTACGACGCCTCGGCGACCATCATCGCCCTCATCCTCCTGGGGCGGTTCCTGGAGGCGAGGGCCAAGGGGCGGACATCGGAGGCCATCCGCAGGCTCATGGACCTGCAAGCCCGCGAGGCGCGCGTGGTGCGTGACGGCGAGGAGGTGAGCGTGCCCGTGGACGAGGTCAGGACGGGGGACGTGGTGGTGGTCAGGCCGGGGGAGAAGATACCCGTGGACGGGGTGGTGGTCGAGGGGCGAAGCTCCGTGGACGAGTCCATGCTCACGGGGGAGCCGCTGGCGGTGGAGAAAAACCCGGGGGACGAGGTCACGGGGGCCACCGTCAACGGCACGGGATATTTCCTCTTCCGGGCGACCAGGGTGGGAAAGGACACCGTGCTGGCCCAGATAATCCGCATGGTGGAGGAGGCGCAGGGGAGCAAGGCCCCCATCCAGAGGCTGGCGGACCGGGTGGCCGCCGTTTTCGTCCCCGTGGTGATGGCCATCGCCGCCGTAACCTTCCTGGTGTGGATCCTTGCGGGGCCGGAGCCTTCCTTCAATTTCGCCCTTCTCAATTTGGTGGCCGTGCTGGTCATCGCCTGCCCCTGCGCCCTGGGGCTCGCCACCCCCACCGCCATCATGGTGGGAACGGGCAAGGGCGCGGAGCTGGGGATCCTCATCAAGGGCGGCGAGGTGC
>JACVJD010000065.1 GCA_015711825.1 Candidatus Solincola daggyaiensis | reverse complement strand
GAGCGCCTTACCAGGCGAGGCGCCATGGCGAACAAGGCCGGCGTGGCGAGCGCGATCCGCTTTCGCCCGTGACCGTTAAAGGATGATATGCCTACGGACCTTCCTTGCTCAGGGGCGGCGGCCGGCCTTCGCTTTTCGGGCCGGCGCTCGGGACGCCGGACCGCTGAAAACCCGATGTCTCCCTTTACGCGGGGCGGAAGGCCAGGAAGGTGCGGGCCTTCTCCCCCTCCCCGCGATGCAGGAACTCCACCTTCATGGGGGTGCCGATCTTGATGGACTCGGGGTCGCGCGCGTCGACCCCCTCGATGCGGGCTACCATGCGCGGGCCCTCCGCCAGGGTGACCACACCCGTGCAGTAGGGATTTTTGCGGTCATATCCTTCCTCGACCATGAAAGAGGGCCCGATGGAGATGCAGGTGTAGGCGGCCAGCTCCCCCTCCCCTTTCATCTCGTGCCATTCCATGTCCTCCGAGCGGCATTCCAGGCAAAAGCGACGCGGGGGGACGTAGATCTTGCCGCATTTGCGGCAGCGCGAGCCCATGAACTTCTCCTCCTCCAGGAACTTGCGGTAGGAGATGTCGCTGAAAGGCCTCTCCTCCATGTCCTTACCTCCTCTCGAAAATGGTGAAGGTGCAGGTCCCTCCCGTGCCCCCCAGGTTCTGGGTGGCCCCGATATAGAGGTCCCGGCCCGGGATCTGGCGCTCCCCCGCCTCTCCCCTCAACTGCTTCCACACCTCGTACATCTGGGCGGTGCCCGTGGCCCCCACCGGATGTCCCTTGCACTTCAGGCCCCCGGAGGTGTTGATAGGCATGCGCCCCTCCCGGCGCGTCTCGCCCTCGGCGATGGCCTTGTAGCCCTCTCCCTCGCCGAAGAAGCCCAGGTCCTCTATGTGGATGAGCTCGGCGATGCTGAAGCAGTCGTGCACCTCGGCGAACTGCACGTCCTTGGGGGTGAGGCCGGACATGCCGTAGGCCTCGGCCGCGGCCTGCTTGTTGGCCTCGAAGGAGGTGAGACTGGGACAGGCATGCAGGCCCCTGCCGCTCCCCTGGCCGAAACCGACGATGTAGATGGGGTTGTCGGTGAAGTTTTTCGCCAGCTCCTCAGCCACCATGAGGATACAGCTCGCCCCGTCGCTTATGGGGCAGCAGTCGTAGAGGTGCATGGGCCAGGCTACCGGAGGGTTGAAGCGCGGGTCGAAGAGGGCTTCCTTCTCGTCCGCCCAATCCGGCACCGGCTCCCCCTTCTTGGCCGCCTTGGCTTTGCGCGCCTCCATGAGGTCGCGTATGGTCTGCCTGAACTGTCCCTTGGGATTGAGGGGAGCGTTCTCATGGCTCTTGATGGTGATGTTCATGAGGTGCTCTCGACCCGCGCCGTATTTGTGGAAGTAGGCGGTGGCGAGGGCACCGAAAACCCCCGGGAAGGTGTAGCCGGCCTCGCCCTCGTAGGGGGAGGTAGCGAGGGCCAGCCCTTCCGTGACCTCCTCGGTGGTGCACTTGGACATCTCCTCCACCCCGCCCGCCAGCACGATGTCGTACATGCCGGAGGCGATGGCCATGAGGCCGTCCCGCATGGCCAGGGTGCTGGAGGCGCAGGCCCCTTCCGTCCTGGTCACCGCCCGGGGGACGATGCCCGTGAGGTCGGCGATTATCGGCCCCCAATGCGCCTGGTGCACGAAGAAGTCGTTGCTGAAGTTCCCTATCCACGCCGCCTGGATATCCGCGGGGTCGAAGCCCTTGTCCACGCTGGCCAGCATCTCGCTGAAGGCCTCCGCGAACAGGTCCTTGGAGTCCCGGTCGGGGAACATGCCGAAATTGGACATGCCCGCGCCGACGATGGCCACTCCCCTGCCGATCTTTCTCTTGCCCGACATCATGCGACCTCCTTGCCCGATCGAACCGCCGGTGCCCTTTATGGTCTCGGGCGGTTTCCCGTTTCCCCCGCCAAATCGCCTGCGGTCGCCGCGTCGCCGTCGCCCCCGTTCCATGACCTCCGCGACGCCGCGCCCCCTGGCCTTTTATCCCCTTTGACAAACCATAAAGGCGATATCGCCCAGGCGCCCTTCAACCCGACACCTTGCGCCCCAGGTTCTCCTCGATGAACCTCACTATCTCCGCCGTTACCGTCCCCGGCCCGAAGACCCCGTCGATGCCGATCTCCCTCAGCTCCTCGTGGTCCTGCTCGGGGAAGACTCCCCCCACCAGGAGGAGGAAGTCGCCGCGCGCCCCCTTTTCCTCCAGCTCGCGCACCAGCTCCCGCGCCCATTCCAAGTGCGCCCCCGAGTGCACCGAGAAGCCGATGACGTCCACGTCTTCCTGGATGGCCGCCTCCACCACCCCCTCCACGGTCTTGAAGCCGAAGAAGATGGTCTCCATGCCCGCCTCGGAGAGGGCCTTGGAGACGGTCATGATGCCTCGCCAGTGTCCGTCCAGGCCGGGCTTGAACAGCAGCACCCTGGTTTTCTTTTCCATCTCTCCCCTCCCCTTCTCAGGCCACGAAGGGCAGCTGCCAGATGCCCCAGACCTCGCGATAGACCCCGGTTATCTCCCCCAGAGTGGCTCCGGCGGCGGTGAGCTCGCTCACCACCGGCAGCACGTTCTCCCTGCGCTCGCACACCCCGCGCAGCCGGTCCAGGAGGGCCGCCACCCTGCGGTTGTCGCGCTCCGCCCTGAGGGCGCGCAGGCGCTCCTTCTCGATCTCCGCCGCGCGCGGGTTGGTGCGGAAGGGCGGAGTGGGCTCCTCTTCCTCCATGACGTAGCAGTTGACGCCGATCACCCGTTCCGCTCCGCACTCCTGATCGCGGCGCCGCTTGTTGAAGGCCTTGCTCATCTCGTTGAAGAGCCATCCCGTGTTGAGGGCCTCCACCACGCCCCCCATCTCCTCGATGCGCATGAAGTAATCCCAGATGCGCTCCTCCAGCTCGCGCGTAAGGGCTTCCACATAGTAGGAGCCCGCCAGGGGGTCCACCACGTTGGCCACCCCCGTCTCCTCCTGTATCAGCTCCTGGGTACGCACCGCCAGCCGCACCGACTCCTCCGAGGGCAGGCAGATGGCCTCATCGTAGGAGTTGGTGTGCAGGGACTGCGTTCCGCCCAGCACCGCCTCCAGGGCCTGGTAGGCGGTACGGATGATGTTCACCATGGGCTGCTGGGCGGTGAGGGAGCTTCCCGCCGTCTGCACGTGGAAGCGGAATCGGTAGGCGTCGGGGTTCTCGGGCTTGTAGCGCTCCTTCATGAGGCGGTACCAGAGCTTGCGGGCCGCCCTGTACTTGGCGATCTCCTCGAAGAAGTCGCGGTGAGCGGAGAGGTGGAAGGCGAGGCGGTGCACGAAATCGTCTATCTTCCAGCCGCGGCGCAGCAACTCCTCGATATGGGCCACGGCGTTGGCCAGCCCCATGCCTATCTCCTGCACCGCATCTATCCCCCCCTCGCGGTAATTGTAGGTGGTGAAGTTGATGGGGTTCCAGCGCGGCGCCTCTCCCATGGCGGTGCAGTACTCGATGAGGTCGCAGGCCAGTTTAAGCAGGTCGGCGGGCTTGAGGGAGCCCCAGGGGATGTACCCGATGGTCATGGTGAGGATGTCGTTCTGGGTGGTTCCCGCCAGCTGTTCCTTGCGCAACCCGCGTTCCTTGGCGACGTTGAAGTACATGGAGGTCACCGCCGCCGAGGTCATGGGCTCCACCACCAGGGCGACGCTCATGCGGTCGATGGGAAGGTTTTCCACCAGGGCCTCCACCCCGCGGATGGAATAGAGCGGTACCCCCTCCTTGCCCACCTCGTGGGCGGCGCCGTGCACCTCCTGGTCCGGGTCCACTCCCGAGAAGGTGAGGGAATCGACCGCCGCCGAGAAGCCCGTTTCCCCTTCCTCGTAGAGCAGGCGCCAGCGGTCGTTGGTCTCCTCGGGGGTACCGTGGCCGCTGAACATGCGAATGGTCCAGTACCTTCCGCGGTACATGGTGGGGTACACGCCGCGGGTATAGGGGGGCTGGCCGGGAAACCCGATGTCCCCGAGGTAGTCGATGCCCTCCATGTCCAGCGGCGTGTACAGATCCTTGACCGGGATGCCGGCGTCGGTCCTGAACTCCTCCCTGCGCTCCGGCCACCCCTTCTTCGCCTCTCGCCATTCCTCGAGTCCCCTGCGTATCTCCTCCATCTCCTCCATCTCCGCCACCTCCCGTATCCGGCAAGCCCCTATGTGGTGTCCCGCTCGCCTCGCCGCCTCGTCAACCGCTCACATACGTCAATGGAAAGGGCGCCGCGTTTGCCGGAAAAAGCCGTATCCTCGCTTTCCGCGCTCGACTCTCCCTGACCGTCATGGCCCACGCCCATGTTCCTCCGCCTAACGCCGTCGTCGCCCCGCTTTTCCGGGCTCTTCCCCCATGCCCCAGAACGGGCGGGGCAAATCGCGCCCACCTCGTCACCTCAACAGGGCGCGCGATATCACCAGCCTCTGCACTTGGTTGGTGCCCTCGTATATCTGCGTCACCTTGGCGTCCCGCATCATGCGCTCCACGGGATGGTCGCGCATGTAGCCGTAACCCCCCATCACCTGCACGGCGTCGGTGGTCACGCTCATGGCCACGTCCGACGCCTTCATCTTGGACATGGCGGAGTATATGGAGAGGTTGGGCGCCCCGGCGTCGGCGAGGGCCGCGGCCTCGTAAACCAGCAGCCGCGCCGCCTCCACCTCCGTGGCCATGTCCGCGAGCATGAAGCCCACCCCCTGCAAGGTCCCTATGGGTTTGCCGAAGGCCTTGCGCTCCCTGGCCCACGCCACCGCCGCCTCCAGGGCCCCCTGGGCGATGCCCAACGCCTGTGCCCCCACCAACGGCCTGGAGTTGTCGAGGGTCTTCATGGCGGTCACGAAGCCGGTTCCCTCCTCGCCCAGGCGGTTCTCTGCCGGCACCACGCAGTTCTCGAAGATGAGCTCCGCCACCTGGGCGCCGCGCATGCCCATCTTGTCCTCGATCTTACCGACGGAGATGGCGGGGTCGTCTCCCACGCAGAAGGCGCTTATGCCTCGGTAGCCCTTCTCGGGATCGGTCATGCAGAACACCGAGTGCACCTTGGCCAATCCCCCGTTGGTGATGAAGCACTTCTGACCGTTGATGACGTAGGTGTCGCCCTCCCTGCGCGCCATGGTCTTGGTGGCGCCGGCGTCGGAGCCGGAGTCGCGCTCGGTGAGGCAGAAGGCCGCCAGCTTCTCCCCCGAGGCCACCTCGGGGAGGTATTTACGCTTGGTCTCCTCGGAGCCCGCGATGATGATGGGATAGGCCGCCAGCTTCTGCACCACGAAGATGAGGGAGGAATTGGCGCAAACGCGGGCCAGCTCCTCGCCCACGATGCAGCAGGAGAGCAGGTCGGCGCCCGACCCTCCGTATTCCTCGGGTATGGCGTATCCCAACAGGCCCTGGGAGGCCAGCAGCCTCTGGATGTCCCAGGGATATTCTCCGCTGCGGTCGATCTCCGCCGCCCGGGGAGCTATCTTCTCCTCCGCCAAGCTGCGGATCTCGCGGCGCAAGGCCTCGTGCTCCGGCTTGAGTATGAATCCCATGTCGCCTCCTCCGTTCTATGGCCAGGTCTCTAACGTCCGCCTGTTTACGCTTTTCCGCTACCGTCGTTTTCGGCTTAGCCCGCTTGCTGCAGATCGCCGTACCCGTCCACCCCCAACGCCTCCCAGCCCATCCTTGCCGGAGAGGCGGGATAACCGTGTCCGCCTTGCTTGCCGGCGATTTCCCTGCGTCTCAAGTCCCCCCTTGTGGGGAGCCGGCTCCACTTCTCGCGCCTGCCCGCGTCTCGCGCCAGGTCTCCTCCCGCCCCCTTGCGAACGCATCTCCGGCATGCTCTTGACTCCGCCGAGCGCCCGTGCGCCGGCTAAAAGGTGAAGAGGCTGATCCCTCCGCTCACCTCGATGGCCTCCCCGGTCACGAAACTGGCCTCCTCCGAGGCCAGGAAGGCGATGACCTCCGACAGCTCGCGGGGGTCACCGGAACGGCGCATGGCCACGCGCTTGATGATGCGCTCGCGGAAGGGCTCCGCCACGTCGTAGAAGCTCCCCGCGTCGAACACCCCCAGCACCACGGCGTTGCAGGTGATGTTCTTGCGCGCCCCCTCAAGGGCCACCGTCTTGGTGAGCCCGATGAGCCCCGCCTTGGTGGCGGCATAGCTGCACTGGCCGAAGCCGCCCATGGTCCCCGTTACCGAGGAGACGTTGATGATGCGCCCCCAGCCCCTCTCGGCCATGCCGGGGAACACCGCCTTGATGAGGAGGAAGGGAGCGGTGAGGTTGACCGCCACGTCGGCGTCCCAATCCTCCTTGGACATGTCGGTGATGGTGATGGCGCGAACGATGCCCGCCGCGGCGTTGTTTACCAGGATGTCCACCCCGCCCAGCTCGCTCTCCACCCTCTTCACGCCCTGCATGATGGACTCCTCGCTCGAGAGGTCCATCTTCACCGCCAACGCCTTGCGCCCCTTCTCCTCGATCTCCCTCGCCACCTCGGCAGCCTTGGCCTCATTGCGGTTATACACCAAGGCCACGTCGGCCCCATGTTCCGCCAACACCAGGCCGTGCACCCTGCCGAGCCCCCCGGAACCGCCCGTAACCAGCGCGACCTTTCCCTCAAGAGACATAAGCACTCCTTCCCCTCGCGACCCGAAGCCTACGTCGTTAATCCGTACACGCCTTGCGGGAGCTTACCCGCCGTCCGGCGATGCTTTCCCTTCCCCGTCGTTCCATGGCCGTTTCGTCTCTCGCCTCCCCGGACCACGTCAGAGAAGCATAAACTTCCTGGAGCATCCCCGGCCCTTCCCCTATCGGGCCTTCCCTCACGTATAACCGCCGTTCATCTCATGGCGATCCGCGCTCTCCCTTTGAGTCGCCTTAGTCGCGTTAGTCGCCCCGCTTCCAGGTTTTCCTAGGAACCTCTCCGGCCGGAAAGCGTTCACGGCTTCTCCGTTGAACTCGCGGCCGCCCCGCCGTTGCATATCCACGACTTTTGCCCTCTAGCCCTCGTTCCCGTCGCCGTCCTCCCGCAGCGGCTTTCCGGTGTGGTAGGCCCAGCCGTGGCATTTGGCCACCACGGTTCCGCATGCGTCGCTGACCTCCATACGGTAATAGCCCATCTTTCCCGCCCTGGATATCAACTCCACCTCCGCCGTGAGCTCGCCCGTCACCTGGGGCGCCGCCAGGAAATCGATGCCCACCGAAAGGGCCATGGCCTTGGTCCCGAAGGAATTGGCAGCCGCGCCGAACGCCACGTCGGCCAGCGAGAACATCACCCCGCCATGCACCATGCCCATGAAATTGAGGTGTCCAGGGTCCAGGCGCATGGCCACCCTTGCCCAGCCGGGCTTGACATCCTCGATCTCGGCGCCTATACGCGCCGCGTAAGGGTCCCCGGAAACGATCTCGCGTATCCTTTCGTCGATCCTTTCGCTCAAACCGTCCTCCCCTTAAACGGCCTCCTATCCGTACCCGTTCTGACCGTGCCGACCGTCTTCGTTCGCGTTACCGCGCAAGCATCCCCTCCACGTCATATGGGGCCCGTTTTCCATTCATGCAATGGGCCTCGTTTTCCGCGCAAAGAAACACGCTCTTCCCGATGTGGAAACGAAAAAACTGCTATTAGTTTATCAGTTTATAGCTGTTGCGCAACCCTCTCCCGGGCACAATGTCATGGTGCCCGGAGCGTAAAGGCGTGAGCTCAACCCGCCCTACAAACCGAAAGCGCTCGCTTTGCCATGACGGCGATGGCGCCACCGCGGCCTTTGCGGCACGAAGCGCCCGACGTCAGCCCGCCGCATCCCCCGCTTAGCTCTCCCGCGAGGCGAGCCGGCTCCCGTGCTTGCCGCGGTCCGGCCCGCCTGTCAAGGAGTCGCGTGCACCCGTTTTCCTTCCTATGACCGCCCCGTCTTTTTGGACGATGCCCTCCATGAGGATCTTCATGAAGGCGGTGTAGACCTCGTCCAGGCTCAGGCCGCTCTCGATGAGCAGGTACGGGCTGCTGGAGAGGTCCACGATGCCCTGCACCATATAGGCGAAGACCACCGGGTTCACATCGGTGCGGAACTCCCCTTTCCTCGCTCCCTCCTCGATGATGGCGGTGAGCCCCCCCACGATCTTGCGGTAAAAATCGCCATAGACGTCGAAGACGTGGGGGAAAAAGGTCTCCACCTCCTTGACCAGCGAGGGCTTGATGTAGGAGACCTCGTCCACCACGTGTTTGCTCATGAGGTAGAGCTTGGTCATGGCATCGGTGTCGAGGTCGAGTATCTCCTGCGCGCGCCGCAGAATCTTTCCCGCGCGGCGGTTGAGGGCGGTGGTGAACAGTTCGTCTTTGGACGAGAAGGTCTCGTAGATGGTCTTCTTGCTGATGCGCAACCTCTGGGCCAGGTCGTCCATGTTGAAGCGGCGGTATCCCACCTCGAAGGCCAGCCGCTCGGCTTCATCCAGTATCTTCCTGGTCTTTTCGTCTTTCTTCAAGACGCCTCCTCCGCGCCGCCTTCTCTTCCCCTATATTAACAGACCTATGCCGCGTTGAGGCACGTCGCGCCAACCCGTTCGCCTCGACATCGGACGCCACGCGCTCCAGCCAGCGCAGCTCCTCGCGGTAGGCGGCGATCTCGCGTTCCCTGACCGTGTCCATCGTCCCTCCCCCTACCCCTTCCAGCATCTCGCGCTCCCGCGTCAGGCGCTTGAGCTGCGCGCGCAGGAACTCCCTTCTCTGCCCCAGGGCCTCCAGCGCCTCTTCCTTCCCCAGGAGGTGGATGAAAGCCGCTCCCACCGCGTAATCCATGCGCAAGGGCTCACGGGAAGAGCACAGGTCGAAGAGCATCTCCCTCAGCCTGTTCTCTCCCTCCGTGGTGATGCCGTACACGACCCTCTCCGGCATGTTGCCGTCTTTTTCTCTCCACGAGGTCAGGCACCCTTGCCCCTCCAATCGCGCCAGGTTTTTGTACACCGAGACCCGGCTGACGCGCGACCAGCGCAGCAGTCCCCTCTCCTCCATCTCCCGCAGCAGTTCGTAGCCGTGCTTCTCCCCCTCGGAGAGGATAGCGAGGATCATGGCGGCGATCTTGGAAGCGGCCATGCTCACCTCTTATTAAATAGTTAACTACTTTAATGTTTACTATAATGATCGCCGGCTTTACCGTCTAGGCCGCTTGCTCTCGGCGGCACCTTCCAGTGCCGAGAAAAGAGCCCGGCGGATAAGCCCGTTCGCGGCCAGCGCGGCCCCTCGATGGCGATCCATCTTTTCTCCGCGCCGGCAAAACGGCCTTGCAGAAACGCCCGTTTCAGCCCTTTTCCGTCCGTGGAGGGAGCTCCAACCTGCCGTCGGCCACGGCGATGATGCGGCTGCTCACCTCCCCGCAGAGCATGCGCAGCTCGAAGGCGTTGAGGTAATCCGTCGCCGAGGCGTCGAAGAGGACGCGGAGGTTGGGAGGGAATTCCTCGTCGCCCCTCCAGACGATGAAAAGCAGGGGGAGCCGCGGAAAGGTGTTGACGACCATGCCCAGATCCCCTTGCTCTACTCTCCTTCCGCCCAAGGCCTCACAGGCGGCGCCCATTCCCTCCAGATCCTCGCCGAACCTGCGGCATAGCTTCTCCTCCACCGTGTCGGCGAAGCTCTTGGCATAGAAGAGGCCGTCCTTCAACTCGCGGTAGGGCACCCAGCGGCTCGCCAGTGGGCCCGCCTTGGCCTTCGCCAGGTAAAGGAAAGCGAGCAACTTGACCACGTAGGTGTCCAGGAACTTGGGCGCCTCAAAGCATAGGTCGGGATGGGTGATGAGAAGCTCCCAGCGTAAGAAGGTAAGCTTGAAAACGCCGTCCCCATAGGGCACCCCCGCGCGTTCCGCGATGTCCGCGGGGTCGCTTTGCCTCAGTATGGCGCTGGGGTCGGCGAAGGGGTCGCTCCGGATTTTTCCGTTTTCTTTCTCCGCCAAGGTCACTCCCCCCACAGTCTTCCCAGATATTCGCCCCGGGCGCGATATCCGGGCACGCAGGCTTTTTGCAGGAAGGTCGCCATGGGAGGGTACAGCCTCAAGCCCGGGAGATCGCCAAGGTCTACGAAAACGCTCGCCTCCACCCTGGGGTCCGAGGAAGGCCTGATCTCCCCTCCTTTTTCCAGGCCCCTGAACACCAGGTTGACGATATGCCTGGAGCCGTCGGGATACAGGGTCTCGCTGACGCAAAGAAGGCGTCCCGCCTGGACCTCCAGGCCGGTTTCCTCCCTTACCTCCCTCCGTAACGCCTCCTCCATGCTCTCACCCCACTTTACTCCTCCGCCGGGCAGAAGATAATAATCCTCCCCCTCCTTGCGATGCCTCACCAGCAGCAACCTGCCGCCCCGCATCAAAGCGACGGCGACACGCAGGCGCGGCGTCCTTTCCAATCCATGGCCCCCTCACGAGGCGGTCACGCCCACCAGACCCCTCACCCGGGTGGGAACATAAGCGGAAAGCTCCTCCGCCCATCGCAGCAGCACCTCGTCCCTGAAGCCCGGTGCTCCGGAGAACTCCGGGTCGAGGGTCACCCGGGAGCGGAACTGCTGCAGCACCATGCAGCCCGCGCCGGCGATCATGCGGGCCAGCTCCAGGAGGTCCTCCAGCCCCACCAGGCCGGGTACCACCGTGCAACGAAACTCGTGCTCCACTCCGCTCCCCAGAATCGCCTCCACGGAAGCTCGGATGGCTGCGGGGTCGACGGGGCGGCGCACCGCCTGGGGGTATCGCCGCAGAGAGGTCTTGAGGTCCATGGCCACCGCATCCAGCAATCCGTTCTGCAACATGCCCTTCAGCACCTGGGGGCGCGTCCCGTTGGTGTCCAGCTTTACCGCCAGCCCGAGGGAGCGGAGCTCGGCGCACATGAGGGGGAGGTCGGCATGGATGCAGGGCTCGCCGCCGGTGACGGTGACGCCGTCTATCCACCCCCTGCGCTCCTCCAGGAAGCGCAACACCTCCTCCCATCCCAGCGTATCCCCCTCTCCCCTTTCGTCCACCAGCTCAGGGTTATGGCAGTAGGGGCAGCGGAAATTGCAACCCCCCAGGAACAACACGCTGCACAGCTTCCCCGGCCAGTCCAGCATGCTGGAGGGGAGAAGCCCCCTTATGCAAGCGTAAACGGTTTCCTCTCGCATCAGTTAAGGCGTTCCGCCACGTCTCGCGGCGAGGGCACCTCGCAGCGCCAGGCATGGACCTCGCGTCCGTTGTCGTCCACCACGATGATGGAGGGCGTGCAGAGCACGCTGTAGAAGGCCGCCTCCGCCAGCCCGTCCACTTCCTCGATGTCGTATATCTCGGTGTGGGGGAAACGCCCCGCCACCTCCTTTGCGGCCGGACATTTATTGCAGTCCTGCTTCACGAAGACCTTGAGGTGCTGCACCTTCCTGACCTCCTTTCAGATTCGTGCGTACCCTGTCCCTCAATTCCCCCACCTTGCCCTTGTTCCAGGTGGTTATCTTGGAGAAGTATCCCACGATGCGCGTGATGCCGTAGATGTCCTCGGAGCCGCAATGCGGGCAGGCGTCGTGCAATCCGCGGTGGGTGCGGTAGCAATGGTTGCAGACGGTGAACTCCGGCGAGAAGGCGATCTGGGAGGAATGGGTGTTGCGGAAGGTCTTGATGACGAAGTTCTTGATGGACGCGGGGTCGGGCTCGTGCTCCCCCAGCCAGATATGGCATATCGCGCCAGCTTCTATGAGGGGATGGAAGAGGCTCTGCTTCTGCACGCGCTCGATGTAGTCTATGTCCGCCTCCACGTTGAGGTGGACGCTGTTGGTGTAGTAGAACTCGTCGCGCTCGATGTCTCCCTTGAGCACCTGCACGGCCTGGGCGGGATAGTACTTCATATCCAGCTTGGCGAGACGGTATCCGCTGGACTCGGCGGGAGATTCCTCCAAGACCATGTGGATGCCGTACTGCTCGGAGAGGCGCTTGCAGGTGAGGTTCATGTGCGCCACCACCTTGAGCCCGAACTTCAGGGCCTCCTGGGACTGGTGCAGCTCCATGCCCGTGTGGTACTGCACCATCTCGTTGAGTCCCAGCAACCCCGTCAGGTAGGTCAGGCGGTGCAGGCGCAGGTACGGTTCCCCGTCCTTGTCGTCGCAGAGCACCGAGAGGGGTCCCTTTATCCCCAGTTCCATGAGGGAGGCGATGAACTCCTTTTTCTGCAGGTGCGCCTTGGCCACCATCTGCATGGCCTTCTCGAGCTCGTGGAAGAGCACCTCGTCCGAGCCGTTGGCCTTATAGGCGATGCGAGGCAGGTTTATGGTGATGTTCTGCAGGGCCGAGAAGCGCATCCTCTCCGGGGTCATGGTCTCCTGCAGGTCCTGATCCTTTAACCTCAGCTTGAGCCTGCAGCACTGGGAAACGGTTATCTCGTCCCCGCGGTCGAAGACGAAATAGGTTATGCCCTGTCGCGAGGCCACCCTGCAAGCCAGGTCGAGGAACTCCTCGTGCCCCTCGGTGCTGAAGAAGTCCTCGTTGATGTGCAGCAGGGGCTTGGGGAACACGAAGGTCTTCCCCATGGCGTCTCCCTCCAGGTAGACCTCGAAAAGGGCCTTGAGGAAGGTCTGCGCCTCCTTCTCGTAGTCCTTGTAGGTCTTGCCGGTGTATTCTCCCCCCGGGCCTATGGCGGGGGTGTCGCGGAAATGGCGAGGAACGTTCCAGTAGAGGTTGAAGTCGGTGAACACCACCTGGCTGTTATGAGCGAAGATGCCGTCCCCGGTGAGGAAGTTCTCCGTCTCTTCCACCCCGATGTCGTAGACATAAGGCTGGTTCTCTATGGTTTTGATGGAGTGGACGGAAGCCGGCAAGAGATTCTCGCTACGTTCCAGTGCACCGCTCAGCTCCACGAGGCACCTATGCTGTCGCATGGCGATCTCAAGCCCTCGCTTGAGCATGTTGAAATTCGAGTCGAGTTGCCGCGCGTCGAAGAAGTATGCATCGCTTTCGCGATCTCCCCCTTCCTCCATGGCGCGAGGTAGGTATAGGGTGTCGAGAGTCTCTCGCATCTCCACCTCCCCGTATTCCGTCCCCCGCAGCACGCTGTCCGGCCTCAGGTAGCAGCTGTGCACGGGGACCCTCCCGTTCGCCAGCTCGCGCAGCAAGCCCCTGGCCGTGCTGTATGGAAGCCCGGCATCCTCGACATACCTGCGGCAGAGTCCCGCCAGGTCTTCCCCGTAAAGCTGCTCGAGGAGGCGGATATCCACGCAGGCAAGACGTCTCTCTACCTCTTCTCGAAGCTCCGCTATTTTCTCCGGCGTGAGGCGCCCCATCCTTTTCATGGATATTCGACCGCCGAGCGCCTTCTTGATCAGTGGCCTTAGATGTTCATATGAGTACCTGCGCTGGCCGTAGAGCTTGCCCGCCGACTCCACCAATCTGACCCTCTCGCTCTCCTTTCCGGGATGGAGAAAATAAACCCTGTCGAAATACTGCCTGCCGATGGACAGCACATGCCTCCTGGCAGCCTTTTCGACTGCCGCCCCGTTGATCGTCGGCGCTTCCAAGGTGTCCGTCCTCATGCTGGGCGTGGCTCCCAGCCGGGTGAAGGCGAACCAGAGATGAGACTTGAGACTCTCCGATACCGTGCTGCATCCGATGCGGCTGCGGGATATATACCCATCCCCAGAGAGGTAGGCGGCCAGGAACTCCCGCACTATCCCCTCCTCTCCCAGCAGAACCGCGGCAGGGATGCGCTTGTTTTCCGCCCTCCGGCCGCAGAGTGCTTCGAAGAGAGCTACATGCGCCTTGCCTCCGAAATGGCAGGTGCCTTCGCGCACCGCGCAGGGTACCCCGAAAACCCGCTCCACGCATGCCACGGCGTCCTCCTCCAGGCTGCGGTCGAAAAGGTGCAGCCGCACCTGGGACCCCAGACTCCCCTCCGCGGCATAATAGCCCAGCAGGCGCGCCAGCTCGGGCGTTACCGCCAGTTGCCGGTCGATGCCGTACCTACTGCGGGACTTCGCGTCGATGAAGACCTTGCCCTCCTCCTCGACGCCCCCGCTGTCCGCCAGCAGGCGCAGCACATCGATGCTCTTCGGCGCGATATCGAAATCGATAATCGCTGGCGTGAGCACGGTATCGGGGTTCTCCCTGGGGAGGGCCTTCACCACTTCACCGCGATGGTCAAAGGCGAAGAGAGAGTGGTTGTCGGTCACCTTGACCTTTTGCCCCTGCCCCGTGGTCACCTCGACGATGCGGTGGTTGTTCTCGTGCCGGATAGCCGCGTAGATGCGCGCGAGGCGGGTCTTCCCGGTATGGTGGTCGAAGCTCACGGCATAGTAACGGTCCCCTTCCACGGGGACGCTGGCCTCTCCCTGGTCGCCGGTGAACGACTCCACGAAAGGCCCTATCTCCACCAGGTCTATGCTGCCCTTTTCACGGTCGTAAACGAAGATTTTCTCGTCTGAGCGCAGCGACCCTCTGGCGCCGGCGAGCTGGTTGAACTCGTAGATGAGCATCTGGGCCAGCTGCTTGATGCGGTCGTAACCCAGCCCCACGAGATAGGGGGCGAAGAACATGTTCACCGCCTCCCAGCCGATGGCCCCGGCGTAGTGCGACTGCAGGGTGGAGGCCATCTTCACCATGTGGCCTATGAGCACCTCGGGGTGTTTGGCCGGCCTCGAGGTGCTGGTGATGTTGGGAAGAGAGATGCCGTACTTCTTTATGTAGTCCAGGCTGTGTCCCCCGCAGTTATGGGAGTATATACCGTCGGCGATGAGGGTCCCGCTGCCGGTGGTGACGTCGTAGATGTACACGTCGAGCACCTCCACCGGCTCCGCCATGGTCACGCGCGCGCGGTTTACCGCGGGGCGCGCTCCCCGCGACGCCTGGGCGGAGGGGCGAGAGATGCGCGCGGCGCCGGCCACCAGCTCACGCATCCGCTGGTGAGCGAGCAGGATGTCCTCGGCGGTGAAGCGGAACTTGAAGGTGACCGCGTTGGCCTCGAGCAGGTTGGTGATGTCCAGCTCCTCCAGGCCCCTCTCGCGGCCCTCCCCCACCTCGATGGTCTCCACCTCGTCCCCCGGCCTGACCATGGAGGCGGGCTTCACCTCGTCCGAGGTTATCACCGGGTGGTCGTGGGTCACCACGCAGTGCTTGCCGTCGGAGGTGGCCAGGAAGACCATCTGCTTGCCCAGGCGGTCTTTCTTGACCACGCGCCTGATGTCCGTCCAGTTGCCGCCGCGGTCCATGATCTGCAGTTGCGATGGGTACTTGACCCTCACCGTGGGCTCGGGCCTGGTCTCTCCCCCCAGGAGGTGGTAGAGCTGCTCCATGGTGGTGGTGAAGACCAGGGGCGAGCCCTTGACCCGCCAGTGGATCACGGTATCCCCGAGATAGGAATAAGGCCTGATGATAAAGCCCAGGTCGTGGAGGTGGATGTCCCCCACCATGTGCGCGCGCGCGATGTCCTCCGAGAACACCTTGCGCAGGGCGAACTCCTTGAGGATGGCCTCCGCCAGGGTGAGGTTTATGGACTCCGGGTTATGGGTGGTGTTGCTGTTCTCCTTGTTGGCGCTGGTGATGATCTGCTCCACGTCGTACATGGGGAGGCCGAGGTGGGAGTGGCGCTTGTGCATGGTGCCCAGCCCGCGCTCCAACAGCTCCAGGTCCACCAGCTCGCGGATGATGGAGGTGGTCACGGTGTTCATGTGCCCCTCCACGATGCGCTGCTCCACCCGGTCCGCGATGAGACGCGCGAGCTCCGGGCTGGCGTCCGTCTCCAGGATGAGCGAATCGACGATCTTGTTCTTGTCCCAGAGGTTTATCTCCTCCTTGGAGGAGGTGCTCACCAGCAGGGCGATGTCCGTGGCGTCCTCCGCCCTCTCCCTTCTCTTAAGGACCCTTATATTGCTTGCCGCCGACAATTTATTCCCCCCTTTCCGTATCCGCATGGGCCGGTTTGCTTTCCTTGCTATCCTTCTTTTCCAACAGTTGCCCCAGCTCGTTCTGGAACTCGCTGATGTCCTTGAACTCCTTGTAAACGGAGGCGAACCTCAGGTAGGCCACCTCGTCCAGCTCTTTCAGCTTCCGCAGCACGGTCATGCCTATGGTGCTGGAGGGTATCTCGCTCTTTCCCTCCCCCCGCAGCTCCGCCTCTATCTCGGAAGCGATCTCCTCTATCTGCTGGCTGGTGACGGGCCTTTTCTCGAAGGCCTTGCGCAGCCCGATGAGTATCTTTTCCCTGCGGTAAGGCTCCTTGTCCCCGTTTCTCTTTATCACCGCCACCGGGAACTGTTCGAAACGCTCAAAAGTGGTGAACCTTTTTCCGCATTCCTTGCATGCCCTTCGCCTTCTTATCACCTGCCCGCCATCCGCGCTGCGCGAGTCTATAACCTTGCTCTCCGGGTAACCGCAAAAGGGGCATTTCATCATCAATCCCCTCCCCCAACACCTAACACAACATATTGTGATTTTATCCGAATATAAAACACTAGATATTGTTTTGTCAAGGTTTTTAAGGAAAATTCTTCCCTTTCCATGCTATCTCTTTACCTCAGGTTCATTCTCAACGGCTAAAGCTTTGATGAAAGTTTGAATGAGCGTCCTATCCTCGATGACATGTCCAAACATCACAGGTAACCCTCCCACATGGGTATAGATATCTCGACAAGCATGCGATCGCCGCTTACGCTGGCGGTTCGGAGATTCCCCTCCATGGGTACCCGCGTGAACTCAAAGGTGTAAATGGAAGGTTGAGTATACGAGCCTGAACCTGAACCACCGCTGGACTCGACTACCTCTTCGAGGGCGAGGGTTCTATCGCCCTGTACCTTAACCCGGTATTTCATCTTTTTCCCGCCCACAGCCAGGCATATCCTCCCGCTTTCAAACCATATCTCGTTCTCTCCCACCCCCATCATCGCCGCCAACGCCCCTCTCTCCAGAGCCAACGAAGCCTCCAGCCGCGATATGCTCCTCAGCTCCAGGCCGCCCTTGAGGAGCGCCGGAATATCCAGTTCCACGTCGTATAGCCTTACGTTGCCCTCGCAGGGCAGCATGTCGAGGCCGCCCTCCCGCTCCAGGGAGAGATCCCCTTCCCATCGCAGCTGCAGCTCGGCGAGGTGGTTGCGCGCCAGGCTGACCAAGAGCGGAAAGGAGTTTATCCTCGCCTCCAACTTTTCGGGCAGCCCATAACGCCCGCGAAGGGCCATGGCCAGCCCTCTCTGGCTGAGCATGGTCATCCCCACCTCGACCCCCAAGAGCAGGGCGATGAGCAATGCCACCAAGAAAAGAAGTTTCCGCAATCCTACCTCCTTGCCGGGCATGGAAATCTTACACGCAAGCGACGACATTTCCTCCGTGACGGCTCCGAAGGCCCGCCGCGACCTCGGCGGGGTGGACGGGAACGGCGCGGTCGCGTCAGGCGATGCGGGAGGGCG
>JACVJD010000064.1 GCA_015711825.1 Candidatus Solincola daggyaiensis | reverse complement strand
GAAGATTATGGGCTTTACTATCGATATGAAGGAGTGCCAAAGCTTTATTACGGAGGTTCCAAGGCTTGACCAACAAGGGCCAAGCCCCGTCAAGTGGTGTAATAAGCACCATCGTACCATCCCTCTCTTGATGGCAGCCTAGACGGCTGCCGGCACTAACTCCTTCACCTCCTTTTCTTCTGCCTCGATAGCGTTCCCATCGATCTTTTTCATCCTGGCCTTAGCGAGCGATTCCATGCTCATGTACCGGCGGCGGACCATCCATTCGTCGTGCTGTTCGGCCAGGACGGCGCCGACCAAACGCATCACTGCCGCCCGGTTGGGGAATATACCCACCACGTCGGTACGCCTGCGCACCTCGCGGTTGAGCCGCTCCAGCGGGTTGTTGGACCAGATCTGCCGCCAGTGCGCCTTGGGATAGGCGGCGAAGGCCAGGATATCATCGCGGGCCTCGGCAAGCATCTCCGCCGCCTCCGGGAAGCGGGTCTCCAGCTGCTCCACCACCGCCTGGTGCTGAGCATACACGCTCTTTTTATCCGGCTGGGCGAAGATGGTGCGCACGCAGGTGGCGACTAAATCCTGGGAGGCCTTGGGGACCTTGGTAAGGAGGTTGCGGGCAAAATGGGTGCGGCACCTCTGCCAAGTCGCGCCCGGCAGGCAAGCGGCGATGGCGTCGACAAGCCCGGAGTGGGCGTCGGAGATGACCAGGGACACCCCCGAGAGCCCGCGGGCCATCAGGCCCCGCAGGAAAGCGGTCCAGCCCGCGCCGTCCTCTGTGGTTATGAGATCTACCCCACACACCTCGCGGTGCCCGTCCGCGTTGACGGCGATGGCGATGACGCAGGACACATTCACCACTCTGCCGCCCTCGCGCACCTTCTGGGTGAGCGCATCGAGCCAGAGGTAGGTATAGGGGCCGGAATCCAGGGGTCGATTCCTGAAGGAGGCCACCATCTCGTCCAGGGCCTTGGCCATGCGGGAGACCTGGGATTTGGATATGCCCTCGATCCCCAGGGTCTTTATGAGCTTATCCACCCTCCGCGTGGAGACGCCGGCCAGGTAGGAGTCGGCCACCACGTTCACCAGCGCCTGCTCCGCCCGCCTGCGGGGCTCCAGCAGCCAGGCGGGGTAGTAGCTGCCCTCTCTCAGTTTGGGTATGGCAAGGTCGATGCTGCCCACCCGCGTGTCCCAGGGCCTCATGCGGTAGCCGTTGCGCGAGTTCACGCGCCCCTCCGATCTCTCCCGGTACTCCGCCCCGCAGATGGAAGACACCTCTGCGTCCATGAGCATGCCTGTCATCAACCTCATCATCTCTCTCAGCAGGTCCGTGTCCGCCTCCTCCAGCTGCTTGCGCAACCACTCCAGAAGGTCCATAGTAGTGTTGACCATCGTGCTTCTCCTTTGTCTCTCAGTTGTTTCTTTGAGAAAAGGATGGCACGGTGGTCGCTCTGTTTCCAGGGGGTACTTTGAGGGCGCCGCCAAGGAATTCCGTTTCGCCTACGGCTCCACTCCATTCCTTGGCACCTCTTCCCTTTCCTTCATACACCACTACTGGGGACTCTAACAGGAAAAAAAGGTTTCGGAAGCCATGCGCGTGAACATATGCCTTTTCGGCGTGGGTATGGACAGAAAAAGCCTCAACGCCTTTCAGCTTTGCAACCGTCTGGCAGGTCGCGGCCACGAGGTATCGCTTTCCGCCACGGGTGAAGGACACGAGCACTCCTGGTTCCCCCTCGCCGTTAAGCCGATATACGTAAGGCCCGCTCCGACTTCGCAGAGGATGATGGCGGCAGGCGGGGGTAGGCTCACGCGGTGCGACCTCTCCCTTCGCCGAAATATCGACCTCCTGGCCTCGGCAATACCGGAATGCGAACTTAATCTTTGCTGCGACGTTCATTCCTGGCATGCGGCGTCGCGATGCGGCCGGGGTCTTGCCTGGCTTTGGGTGCTGGATGGGCCTCCACATAGACGCTCTCCGTTGTGGCCCCGCCGCGCCCTTTCCTCATCCGGGATGGAAAGGTTAAAAGCGCTTTTCGCCTCCGAAGGCCTGGCGGAACAATTGCAAACGCAGCGCGACGCGCCTTCTCTGATCCTGAGGCCGGGCATCGACCTTGAGATCTTCCACGCCGCCGCGGGCGGGACTTTCCACACTGGTTCATCAAGGGCCGAGGAGCGCGTGAAGAGGGTAGTATGCCTGGGAGATGAAGGGGAGTGGAGCGGCCTCGAGGTCCTGGAGCGGGCGGTGGGGACGGTGCTCGATACCGTGCCCGGCTGCGAGTTCGTCCTCTGCGGGGCAAAACGCCCCAGGGGCGCAGGCCGTGGAACACTCGCCTTCCGCCACCTTGCTTCCCCGCAGGACTACGCGGACCTTTACCGGGAAGCCGTGGTGGTGGTGGGATGCTATGCTAGCGGGGTGCTTCCCCTGGCGCCCCTCGAGGCCATGGCCTGTGGGGCTCCCACCGTCATCGCCGCGTATCCTGACGTGGGTTACGCTCGGGAGGGGCAAAACGCCCTTCTGGCTAGGCACGGTGACGCCGATTCCCTTGCAGAGTGCATAATGAGGCTGCTCATGGACCGGGAGCTGGCCGCTACCCTAAGGGAGAGAGCCGCTCTCGACGCCGCCGCGCACTCCTGGGACCGCTGCGCCGATCGCCTGGAGGAGCTCATATGTTCCTTCCTCCGCCCCACGGCGGACGCCAAATCCTGAATCCCCAGCCGGTTATCGCGCATTCCCACATTCACTGAAGCCGTAACCGTATCGATCCGTAACGGGAAAAGGAGAGAAGGACCATGCGGGCGATGGTGGCACGCGCCACCGACGACGTGGAGCCTGTCCTGGAGCGGCGGCGCCACTGCCGCCGTTCACAGGCCATAACCCGGGAGAAAGGCAACGGAAAGGCTCGAGGTGGTATGATATCAACCTTTTCAGTCGATCCACTATCTTTTTGCGTTCGCATGTACGTCCGCAAGGGAAAGGCTTACAGGGATAAGCATCTTTTCCTTATCGTGAGCGGTGCCCAACTCCTATTGGTGGCCGTAAGGGAAAGGCTCGGGAGGGATGATCAACGGTCGCCTAAAACCCCGGCTCGCTGACGCGGGCGCGAGCGTGCGCGGCCTGCCCGCCATGTTCCTCCGCAGCCAGGGAAAGGAAGCGCTCGTAAAGCTCCTTCGCCTCCCCGAGCGCCCCCGCCTCGTCCCTGAGCACCGCGAGGTTGAAAAGGGGCTCCGGCCTTGTGGGTTCCAAAGAGAGGCATTGTTCGTATGCCGCCGCGGCCTCCTCTTTTCTCCCCGCGGCGGCCAGCACCACGCCCAGGTTGCGCCAGGCCTCGGCGTTGGCGGGATCCAGCTCCAGGACCTTGGCGTAGGCCGCCGCGGCCTCGGATACGTTCCCGAATCCCCCCTCGACGCCGCCGAGGTTGAACCAGGAATCCACGTGTTCCGGGTTTATCTCCAGGCAGCGCCGGAAACAAAGACGCGCCCTCTCCCAGAGGCCGCACCGCATCGCCGTGACCCCCTTTTCGAACCATGCCTCGAGGTCGAGGGGGTCCCGGGAGGTGATGGACTCCAGGCATTCCATCGCCTCCTCCACGCAGCCTGTCCTTACCAGAAAACGCGCCTTCTCCAGCTGGTAAAGTTGGTCTCCGCTCGAGGCGTGCAGGATATCGAACAACCCCAGCGCCTCCACGTGCTTGCCCCTCTCCTCCAGGCTTTCCACCAGGTTGCCCAGGAACTCCCGCGATCCCGATCCCAATGCCGCCCTGCGGTAACATTCCGCGGCTTCCTCCGCCTCGCCCAGCGCCTCCAACACCACCCCGAGGTTGTTCCACCCCTCGGCCAGCCCCTCGTGGGCGCGGACGCAGCGGCGCGCCGCCTCCAGGGCCTCCTCCAACCGTAAGGTGTTGAATAGAACGGCGGTCAGCGGAAGCAGCGCCTCAACGCAGTCCGGGTCCGCATCCAGAGCTTCGCGATAAAGGCGTTCGGCCTCCTCCCATTCCCCTTCCTCCTCGTGCAGGGAGCCCATCTCCGCGAGCAAGCCGGCGTCCGCCCGGGAGGCGGCCATCGCCCTCTCCAGGCAGGCCTTGGCCTCCCGCGGCCGTCCAGTTTTCCTTAGGGCGACACAGAGGTTGAAGAGGGCGTCGCGGTCGGAGGGATCCGCAGCCACCGCCCTCTCGAAGCACTCCAGGGCTTCCTCCAGGAAACCGCTATAGAAACGGCAGGTCCCCAGCCCGTTCCATCCCTCGCACTCGCGCCCCTCGCTGCGGATGAGGCGCATAAACGCCGCCTCCGCCTCAGGGAGCCTTCCCTCCTCAAGGAGCCGCGAGGCAAGGGCGCCGATGTCCTCCACCATACGGTCATCCGGTGAGGTTTTACTCACTCACATGTCTCCTTGATCGCTCTCCGTCCCCGCTGATGCGTCCAATGCCTACCGTTCTTCCCTCGCCTATACCGGCTCCCCGTGGCCATCCTCGCTCCTAATGCCCTCGACCCGACGGTACGATCCCAGCTACTCGGCTCTCCTCTCTGCACGAAGAGCGGTAATCGATGGCCAAAATCTATGGTCAATAGGTGGATATCGCTTATACGCGAGCCTCCCCAAGCTGCCATGACCGCAGCGTGCGCTCGACCTCCTCCACCAAACCCGACCATGAGGCAGGAGCGATCTCGATGAAACGCCGTAAGGCCGAGGCGGCGGCATCGCGGTCCCCGAGCTCCTCCTCCAGCGCCGCCAGGTTATACCAGGCCTCCGGCATCCCATTGTCCAGCTCCAGGGCGCGCAGATAGCTGAGGCGCGCCTTGCGGGCCGCCCCGAGGCGGGATAGCAGGTTGCCCCTCTCGTTCCAAGCCTCCGCCGCCTGCGGATGGCGCGCGATGGCCTCCTCCACGCATCCCAGTGCCCCCTGGAGGTCGCCCTTTCTCTCCCTGCACAGCCCCAACCCCAGCCAGGCGGATGCGTCGCCGCCGTCCTCCTCCAAGGCGCGGGCGAACAGGTCCTCCGCCTCCTCGTTTTTCCCCGCCTCCATATACGCGGCTGCCGCTCCCGTAAGCAGCTCCGGATCGCGCGTATCCAGTTTCAGCGCTTCCCTGAAACAACCCAGGGCTTCCTCGCACCGGCCCAGGGCACGCAGCAGCGTCGCCCTGCGACGCCAGGCCTCCGCGTTCTCGGGATTAGACTGCGCGGCCTTTTCGTAGCACGCCAGCGCCTTCGCGCCCTCTCCCTGGGCCTGGTAACAATTCCCTTTCTCCAGCCAGGCCTCGTCGTCGTCCGGATGGCGGCGCAGCAGGCGGTCTAAACACCTCGCCGCCTCCCCTGAGCGCCCCATGGCGCGCAGGCAGATGCTCTGCCTCAACTCCGCCCAGCGGGGCTCCCGCGAGGACCGTTTAGCCTTTTCGTAAGCCTCCACCGCCTCCCGGTATCTGCCCTCAAGCTCCAGGCAGAAAGCGAGGTTGAAAAACGCTCTCTCATCCGCGGGGTTCGCGCTCGCCGCCCTCTCCATGCAGGCCGCCGCCTCGCCGTATTCCCCCATTCCCGCCAGGCATACGCCCAGCCCCATCTCCGCCGCGGCCAGCATGGCCCGATCTCCGCCCTCCGCGAGCATGGAGACGGCGCGCCGGAAACACTCCTCGGCTTCCTCGAGCCTGCTCGCGCACTCCAAGATGACGCCGCGGTTATACCAGGCGAGGGCTTCCATCCCCCCCGCCTCCAAGGCCGCCGCCGTGCAGGCCAAGGCGCCCTCCGAGTCGTTAAACATGTTGCGGATGACGGCGGCGTTCACCCAGGCCCCGGCCGCCGTGGCGTCCATCTCCAGCACGCGCAAGAACAGGGCGAGGGCCTCCCGGTGTTCGCCTCGCAGCGCCTTCTCCAGCCCGTTCGCGAACAGAGCCGCCTCCCCAACGCAGTCATAGCGCCCAACCCCCCTCGACGACCCGCCGCCACGCGGCTCCAGCGCCCAGTAGTGCTCGCTCCTGCGCAGGCCGTCGCACAGGCATAGGGCCTTGTAGAGCAGCGCCCGGTTCCCGGGGTCCAGGGAAACCGCCCGCGACAACAGGCGCATGGCGTTGGAGCGCATGCCCCTCTTGTCGTAGATACGGCATCGATGCAGGTAGGCCTTGGCCTTCAAGGCGGCGTCGAGACGTCCGCCGTAGCGGTCCAGGACGTAGGCGTAAAGGCGCAGGTAGTCGTCCTCCCACTCCCTTGTGTGAAGGGAAACGGCGTTCTCTCCGTGCACCCTGTAACCCACCAGCTCCTCGGGGATGAAGGTGTAAAGGCGTTCCGCTGCCAGGTCCAGGAAGAGGCGATAATCGTTTAAATACCTGAGGGTTTCGTCGTAGCCCGCCTTCGCCATGGCCTCGCGTCCCACCGCCAGGCTGCTGTGAAGGACGTAGTTGCCGGTCACCAGCTCCTCGAAGACGTCGCCGCTCTTTTTCTTCCCCTCCGCTCCGTAGTAGGCGGTGAAGGTCTTCCCCATGTGCCTTCCCTGCGCGTCAACCAGGGCGCCCTCCGTCCACACCACCAGGTCCTGGTTGTCGCGCAGTATCTCCCACTGCCTCCTCAGCTTGTCCGGCATCCAGAAATCGTCGGAGTTGATGATCGCGACGAACCTCCCCCGCGCCGACTCCACGGCCTCGTTCAAGGTGCGTGATATGCCCCGGTTGAGGGAGTGAAAAAACGCCCTCACCCTGGCGTCGCCGTCGGCGTATCGCCTCACGATGGCCGGGGTGGAGTCACTGGAGGCGTCGTCGATGATGATGAGCTCGAGGTCGGAGAAGGTCTGCCCGAGCACGCTCTCTATGGCCTCGGCCACGAAACGCTCGTGGTTGTAGGCGGGCATGAGCACGCTGAAGGTCACCAAGGGCTTTCCTCCCCTCGCCTCTTCCCCGGACGTCACGTCGCCAAGCCGACTCGCCGGGGCTTTATCAAGGCAAACCTACACCCTTGGCGGAACCGCCGTATCGCACATATGGAGGATAGAACGGTGACAAAACGTGGGAATCGTCAAAGGCGAGAAACGGCTTGCGCGCGAGTCAAGGCGGCGCTCAATCGAAATAGCCCACGGAGAGGGCGTGGGCGAGGACCCCCGTGTACGCGCCGTTGACGAAGGCCTGCAGGGGGACCTTGTCCCTGAGCAGGCGCCGGATCTCGGCGCTCCTGGCCCGCCATCCGCCCTCGGCGTTGAGCCGCAGCCTCATCTCCTCACCGCTTTGCAGCAAGGCCCCCGCCTCCATCAGTCCGCGCACCTCGGCCTCCAGGCCCTCATGCCTGAGAAGCAGGCGCGACGGGAGCTCGTGAAAAGCGCACCCTTCCTCTCCCTCGTCCTCCAGCGCGAGGAGGACGTCGGCCTTCTCCAGGCTGTCCACACCGTAGCCCGCCATCATGGCCGCCTCCCTCATGCCCGCCAGGGGAAGGAGCAAGCCGGCCTTTTCCTCCAGTCTCTCCCGGGAGGAAAGAAAAGCGACCATGGCCGCGAGGAAGTCGAATTCGATGGGCTTGATGACGTAACCGTCCGCGCCGCGCAGGAAGGCCTCCTGTATCTTATCCAGCCCGCTTAAGCCGGTGACGCAGATCACCGGTATCTCCCGCAACCCGCTCTGGGCCTTCATGGCCTCCAGGAACTCGTACCCGCTCATGACCGTCATGCGCAGGTCGAGCAGCACGAGGTGGGGGAAGGATTCATAGAGGAAGTCCAGGCCCCTCGTCCCCCTCTGCGCCTCGATGACCGCATAGCCCTCGGCCTCGAGCATGAGCGCCACCAGGCGCGCCATCTCCGGCTCGTCCTCGATGTAAAGGATGCGTTTTCCCTCACCCGCCGTCCCCACGCGACCCCCCGAGCTCCTCCATCATCCTCTGCGCCTCCCGCGCCCCCTCGAAGCTGGAGCGCGCCGCCTCCTGGTTGGCGCGCCTGATCTCCTCGTACACCTCCTTGCGGTGCACGGTCACCGAGCGCGGGGCCTTGATGCCCAGGCGGACCTTGTCTCCCTTTATCTCCAGCAGGCAGACCTCGACCTCGTCGCCGATCATCACGCTTTCGTTTATCTTCCTGGTCAAGACGAGCATCCCTGCTCCTCCCGTTCCGCCTCTCAGGCCTTCCCGCCCGCTTCCCCCGCGCCGGCGGGGAAAACGCGGTGCCTGGTGGTGTACTCGGGGTTGAGCAGCACCACCTGCTTGGCCTTACGGGTGTTGAGGTTGACCACCGTGGGCCCCTTGAGGTTCACGGTCATCAGCTCCACCTGCTCCGGCACGGTGACGAAGCAGAAAACCGAGAAATTGTAGGGCTCCTCCAGCTCCAGCGCCTCCACGTCCTCGTCGGGGATCTCCGGCGCGTATTCCGGGAAAAAATACCATGGATCGGTGACCAGAAAGGCGAGGGAGGGCTCCTCCAGGGACTGCAACCACATAAAGGGGCCTTTACGGTGCTCGAGCAGCACGTACTCGCGGTAGGCGGGGAACCCCAGGATCCCCTCGATGAAGACGATCACCTGCTCCTGCGCGTATTCGATGCTCCCCAGCTTGGCGCTTTCGTACCTCAACATCTCATCCCCCGTAAAGGTTTCCGGCCTATACTACCATAAGAGCGCGGTGATGTTCCCTCCACCAAGTGGTTGAATTGTTTCCATCGCCCTTTCCGCGACCCCCAGACAAAGGATACCCCGCACGCGCCCTTTCGCGCCAGTTTAAACGTAAGACGTTCGGCCCATATCCCGTAACCTCTCCCACGCGCAGGCGCGGCCTATCCCAGGTAATCGAGGAGCGAGGGCAGGATCACCCGCGCGCAGGCCGCCAGGGAGGCCTGGTAGGCGCTCTCCTTGAGATTAAGGTTCATGGCCGCCTCGGCGATGTCCACGTCCTCGGCCTCTGAGAGCAGGGTTCTCTCTCTCTCCACGAGCTGGGAGAGGAGGGATTCCATGCGCTCCAGGCGGTTCGTCGCCGACCCCACCACGCCGAGCCTCTCCACCACCTTGTCCATGGCGTCGTCTATGGCCCCCAGCAAAGCGCCTCCCACCGCCTGGTGATCGCCCGCCCTCACCGCCTGGGCCAGGTCGTAAAGGAGCTTGAACACGTTGGTGCCGGAGGCGCCGATGTTCATGAACGCCTCCTCGCCGGTCACGTTCACCGCCAGTTCCGCGCCCGGACCGATGTTCACCTTGATGCGCTCGGAGTTGCCGTGATAAACCGCGTCGGTCCCCGTCCACTCGAAGGGCTCCTCCCCGGTGCGGGTGCCGGAGAACACGTAGCGCCCGGAGTACTCCTGGCGGCTCAACTGCATGATGGTATCGCGGAACTCGTCGATGCGCAGGGCGATGTTCTCGCGATCGGTGCCGGTGAGGTAGCCGTTGGCCGCCTGGACGGCCAGGGTGCGCACCTCCCTCAGTGCCTCGATGACGTTGCTCAAGGCGTAGTCGGTGGTGGATACCCAGCCTTTGATCTCGCTCACGTTGCGCGCGAACTGCTCCAGCACCATCACCGCGCCCCGCGAGCTTATGGCCCGGTGGGTGGCGAAGGGGTCGTCGGAGGGGCGGTTCACCCGCTTGCCCGAGGAGAGCTGTTCCTGGACCGCCATCACCTCCCCGAGTATGCGCTGCAGGTCGTTGAGGGAATTGTCGCTGATCATGCGGTTGGTTATCCTCATGCCTCGCCCCTCCCTATCTTCCCACCACGCCCATGCCGTTGATGATGGTATTGAGGGCGTCGTCCATCACCGCGATGGCCCTCGCCGCGGCCTGGAAGGCGCGCTGCGCCTCCTGCAGCCGCACCATCTCCTCGTCGATATACACTCCCGAGACCGATTCCCTCCAGTTCTTTATCTGCTTGAGCAGCACCTCGGTGTTCTGCACCTCGTTGTCCATGGCCTGGGCGTCTATTCCCACCCGCGCCACCACGCTGCGGTAGTAGTCCTCGAAGGTATAGGTGCCGGATATGGTTTTCTGCTGCCTCAGCAGAGCGATGGCGCGCGCGTTCTCGGCGTCGCCCTCGCCGCTGCCCGAGGAGGCCGCTATGCCCTTGGGCTCGGCGGCCAGGGCCGGGTTCACCGCCATGTCCGCCATGGAGGAGCCGGTGAAGAAATCCTGGAACGCGGTGCCGGCGACGGGGTTTCCGTCGAGGTCGTAGCCCACGGCGTGCTGGGCGTTGACCTCCTGGATGATCGCGGCCGCCAGGGCGTCCAGGTCCGCCTCCAGCCTGGGGATGTAGGTATCGCGCATCTCTATCATGGAGGCGAGCTTGCCGCCGCCTATGCCCAGGGGTTGGGCGTCGCTGTCCCACACCAGGGCGTGATAACCGCTTGCCGCGGTCTCGGCCCTTACCCTGTTATAGGCGTCCCCCATCACCAGGGCGCGGTTGCCGATGAACAGGCCCACCCCGCCGCCGTCCTCCAGCCTCACCCGCACGTCCACGTAGGACCTCAGCTCGCCGATGATCCTCTCCCTCTCGTCGATGAGGTCGTTGGGGTTCATCCCCGCCGCCCTGGCGCGAGCGATGCGGGCGTTGAGGGAGGCCACCGCAGCCCCCATGCGGTTGACGGCGTCGGCGCTCTGCTCTATCTCGAAATCCAGGTTTTCCCTGGTGCTCTCCAGCTGCCGGCTCATGCGGTTGAAGGTCCCGGCCAGGGAATCCGCCTGGTAGATAAGGCTTTGGCGCACCGCCAGGCTGTCCGGGTTGAGGGTCAACTCCTCCCAGGCGTTCCAGAAGGCGGCCATGGCCGCCCCCAGGCCTTCCTCCCCCGGCTCCCCGAAGATGCCCTCCACCTGGGAGACCGTCCAGGAGGCCTGCCTTTTCTCCGCCAGGGCACCCGACTGCTCCCGCAACTGGGCGTCGATGAAAAGGTCGGCGACGCGCGTCACCTCCCTCGCCTCCACCCCGGTTCCCTTGGTCAACGCCCCCACCGGTCCCGCCAGCCCGGGCATGGTGTAGGGCACCCCGGGGGTGAGGAGCACTCTCTGACGCGTATAACCCTCCGTGGAGGCGTTGGCGATGTTGTGCCCGGCCGTCTCCATCACCTGCCGCTGCGCGCGCAAACCCGAGAGGGCGACCTGCAGTCCGAAAAAGGTCGAGCTCAATCCCCCTCCCTTCTCATGCCGAAAAGCTCACGCGGCGGGGAGCGCCGCCCTCCGCCACCGCGGTGCCGTCGTCCGCGTATATCACCCAGCCGCCCATGACCTTCATGAGAAATGTGGTATATTTATCCAGCTCTCGCGCCAGCGCACCCAGCAAGCTCAGGTTCGCCGCCTGCTCCACCGCCATCGCCCGCGCCGTCTCCGCCAGCCCCTCCAGCCTTTTGCAAAGATCTGTGCCGTAGCGGGAATCCGTCCTCGCCACATATGCGAGGAATCCCTCGCCTGCTTCGGCGGAACCGACCCCTCCCGTATCCGCGCATGCCAGGAGCTCCCTTCCCGCCGCCTTGACCTCCTCCGCCATGCGAGCCGTTTGCGCGGCCAGGGAATTGACCATCGCCGTCTCTCCCGCCGTCGCCGCCTCGCGCACGCGTCGCGCCAGCAGCAACGCCTCGCCCACGCAGGCGAGCAAGCGGTCCATGGCCATACACAGCCTCTTGGCGTTCATGTCCACCGGCAGCATCAACGGCCTCCTACCTCCCCGCCTTCGCCGGGAGAAGCGCTTCCCCTCTTCTTTATGGTGGCCAGGGAATGCATCCTCTCCCTGCTCTCCCGGCTCTCCCTGCTCTCCCGGCTCTCCCTGCTCTCCCTGCTCTCCTTCCTCCCCTCCGCCGCGATCTCATCCGCGATGCGGCGCATGCGCAGGTCGCAGGAGGTGCACCTTCTTCCCTCGCTTATGGGCTTGCCGCAGATCTCGCAGGCCAGGCTAACCCCTTCCTTTCTCTTGAGGGTAAGGCGCTTTTCGCGCAGCAGCTTCTCCACTGTCTCCAGCGGTTCGCCTAGTCTTTCCGCCAGCTCGATGATGGAGAGGTTGGGCTCCCTCATGAGTATCTCCCTGGCCCGGCGCAGGCAGCGTTCCTCGTGCTCGCGGCACTCCGGGCAGAGCTTGATGGAGAGAAACACGAACAGCTTCCCGCAGCGTTCACAATTGGCCATACCCAAGGCTTATCCACCTCCCCGCGCGACCCGCGCCCAATCCGATCCGCCTCCACCGTCCATCGCCACGCGCGCGCATCAGGACCCCTCCCCGGGCAACCGATGGGAAAACCGGGCGTAGAGCGCGTCCGCTATTCCCAGACAACGTTTTTGGGAGAGAGCGCGCGCCAGCTCGCCGCATGCGTCCAGGCCGGGCATGCCGTACCCCGTGCCCTCGGGAGCCTCGCAAACACCCGCTGCCTTCATGATCTGCTTTATGAACACCGCCTCGAACTCCTCGCATAGCCCGCGCAGCGCCTCGCCGCCGGCGGCGGGCCGCCGCCGCCCCTCCGCCCTCGCGGATACCGTCGCCTCCCCCGGCGGCAGGATGCTCTTCTCCCACGACATCGCCATCAACCCCTGAGGATGTTGTTGGCCACCGCCATGGACTCGTCCGCCGTCTGCACCATCTTGGCGTTCATCTCGTAGGCCCTGAGGGCGGTGATCATCTCCACCATCTCCCGCGCCAGGTCCACGTTGGAGCTCTCCATGAAACCCTGCCGCAGGTATCCCGTCCCCGCCTCGCCCGGCAAAGCCGACAGGGGCGGCCCCGAGGCCTCCGTGGCCAGCAGCACCCCGTCGCCGCGCGCCTCCAGCCCCGCGGGGTTCACGAAGCGAGCCAGCACGAGGCGCCCCACCTCCACCGCTTCGCCGTCCGTCCCCGTCACCGTAACCAACCCCCTCTCGTCCACCGCCAGGCCCGTCCAGCCCTCCGGCAGCCTGAGGGGAGGCTCCGGGTAAAGCCCCCCCGCCAGGACGAGGTTGCCCTCGCCGTCCACGCCCAAAAGCCCGGCGCGCGTATATCCCACCCCGCCGCCGGGCAGCCTGACCTGGAAAAACCCCTCGCCTTCGATGGCCAGGTGATAGGCGTCTCCCGTGTTCTCCAGCACCCCGGGGGAAAGGTCCTTCCTCACCTCGCTGACCCCCGCGCCCATTCCCGTGAGGATATCCCCGTTCGGGCCCGGCCTCGCCCCGTAGAGGAGGTCGGTGAAACGGGGGGCGCTGCCCTTGAAGCCGGGGGTGGAGAGGTTGGATATGTTGTTGGCGGTCACGTCCATGGCGAGCTGTTGCATGGACATGCCGCTCGCCGCGGTCCTCAATGCCTGCATCATGACTTTTCACACCTTTCCTACCTGTTCGATGAGCTTCTGCAGGGTGCGGTCCTGGGCCTGTATGATGCGCTGGCCGCTCTCGTAGGCGCGGAAGCACTCGATCATGGACACCATCTGCTCCACCGCATCCACGTTGGATGACTCCAGATAGCCCTGCCTCACCGCCACCCCATCGGCGGGACGCGCCCCCCGGCCCGCGAAAAGCCCCTCCCCGGCCTTAACCAGAGAGGCGGGGTCGTCGAAGGCCGCCAGCATCAGCCTTCCCCTGGGCTCGCCGTCCACGCTTACCGACCCGTCGGCTCCCACCGCGAAATCCCTTCCCTCCACCTGGAGAGGATTTCCGTCCTCCCCCAGGACCGGGTCGCCCGACGCCGTAACCAGGCGTCCCTGGGAATCGACGCCGAAATTCCCCGCCCTGGTATAAAGGATCTCGTTCCCTCGCCTCACGGCGAAAAAGGCCTCGCCTTCCAGGGCCAGGTCGGTGGCCATTCCCGTCTCCTTGAGGGCGCCTTGCGCGAAATCGGTACGCACGCTTCCCACCAGGCTTCCCCCGCGGCCGTCTCCCACCGTGCCCAGTTCCACGGCCTTTCCTCCCCCCTCGATACGCGTGAGCTCGCGACGCGGGTAGGCCTGGATCACCGCGAAGTCCTGTTTGTAACCCACGCTGTCGGCGTTGGCGAGGTTGGACGCCGTCACCTCCTGGCGCATGAGCATGGCGCGCATGCCCGCGTAAGACGCGTACAATCCCCTCAGCATACGCCTCCTCCTTTTCCTCTATCGCATCCCCAGGCCGACGCCCTCGCCGGCGTTGCGGCACAGCTCCGCCGCGGCCGGCACCGACCTCTCATCATCCAATACCCCCGCCATCGCCGGCAGCACCAGGGTGAAGGTGGACCCGTGTTCGGTGCGGCTTTTCGCCTCCAGGGTCCCCCGGTGCATCTCGGCGATCTCTCTGGCCAGGTAGAGGCCGATGCCCAGGCCGGGAGACTTGCGCGCGTCCCCGTCGTCCACCTGGCTGAACTTGCTGAAGACGGAGGGAAGGTGCCAGGGGGAGATGCCTATCCCCTCGTCCTTCACCGCAAGATAGACATCGTTTCCGCGCCTTCCCGCCGATATGGTGATGCGGCTGCCGGGGGGAGAGAACTTGCGGGCGTTGTCCACGAGGTTCCAGACCACCCTGCGGATCTTCACCTCATCCGCCTCGCAAAGGCATCCTCCCTCCCTGACGGCGAGCTCGTAAGCATGCGAGGGGTCGATTATGCGGTACTGGTCCACCATGTCCCTGGCCACCTCGTCCAACAGGCAGGGCCGGGTGTCCAGCTCCAGCCGACCTCGCGATATGCGCGACGCGGTCAGTATATCCGCCACCACCCGGTGCAGGCGCTCCGAGCTGCGCTTGATGCTTTCCACGTATTGCCTCTTCATCTCCTCGCTATGCGCATGCCATCCCTCCCTCAGGATGTCCGTATAGCCTATGATGATGGCCAGGGGGGTGTTCAGCTCATGGGACACGCAGGAGAGGAAGCTCTCCTTCAGGCGCTCCAGGTCCTTTTCGTGCGTGACGTCTCCCAGCACCACCACCCTCCCCGCGCTCTTGCCGTCCGGAAGCGTCACCCAGGCGCGATACGCCCGCACCGGCTTCGGGGGCGTCACCGGGATCACCATCTCCACCTCGTTCAAGCCGCCCTCCAGCTCCGCTCCCAGGGCGAAGGAGACCAGTTGCGGAAAGTCTATGAGCTCCTCCAGGGGAACGCCCGGGCCCCCACGCTCGCGCAGCCCGAAGAGCCGGTCGGCCTCGCTGTTCGACGCCGCCAGGCGACCTTCCTCGTCCACCACCATCACCGCGTCGCGCATGGCGTCGAACACCGCCTCCAGCTTGCACCGTTCGCTCCTTGCCTGCGAGAGGTACCCCACACGGCGCAGGGCCGAGACGATGCTGCCCTTGAGGGCGGGGAGGACCTCCTCCACCGCCTCCTTACGCAGCCCGCCCTCGCGACGCGAGGACAGGATGAAGGCCCCCCATTCCTCGCCCCCATCGGCTATGGGCAGCACCAGGGCCTCCCTCTCTGGGGCCGAGGCGTCGCTTTCCTCGCCGGAGAGGAGAAACGACTCCTCTCGGTGTCTTTGCAAGCCCGTCTCCTCGCGCAGGCTCTCTCTCCATGCCGCCGCACCGCCGTATTCGATGCTCACGCAGCCGTCCGGCTCCGCCCGCAAGGGCGCGAAAAATGCCTCTTCCGCATGGGCTACCCTTTTCAGCTCCTCGGCCAGGAAGGATAACACCTCCGCGCCGTCGAGCATCGCGTTGAGGCGGCTGATGACGGAATTGAGCCAGGAGAGGGTCTCGGACCTCTGCTCCACCCGTCGGTAATTGAGCGAGTTCTTTATCCCCGCCGCGAGCTGGTTGGCGAGGGCGTTGAGGAACTCCATGTCCAGCTCGTCCACGTTCATGTAATCGCGCATGGTGCACTTTATGGCTCCCACCGCGTTGCCGTCCACGCAAACGGGGATCTCGATGATAGGCGCGCCGTGGGCGCCGGTCCCCGCCTCCGCGGCCGCCCCCAGGCTTTCCGCCAGCGGCTGCATGCCTTTCTCGCGGGCCCGGCTGAGGAGGCGGTTTCTCATGTCCGGGTCCAGGCTCACCAGACGGCCGTCCATGTGCATGGAGATGCTGGCGATCTTCTCCAGGTCGGCCTGGTCGTAGAGGAGCACGCAGCTCAGGCTGGTGTTGAAGTGCTCGTTTATGGAGGAAAGCGTCTTTTCCATGAGCAGGGGGAGCTCGTAGGTCTCGGCGACGATGCGCGAGACCTCCACCAACGCCTTGAGATGCCGCAAGCGCCGCTGCTCCCTGCGGCGGTAAATGGTATATCCGAGGTTATCGGCCATCTGGTGACAGAGGGAGGTGAAGTGGCCTTTTAAGCGCTCGTCCCTGCGGTCCTCCTCGCGGTCGCCCAGCAGCACCAGCACGGAACGCGAGCCGTCCACGTTCATCACCTGGTAGCTGCAATGGTTGATGCCGAACCTCTTGAGGTGTATCCCCACCCCCGGCGTGTTCCGCAGTCCTTCCTCGTGCAGGCGCAGTAGGGTGTCCCTCGACAGGCGCCATGCGGTCACGGAACGCCATAAACGCCCGGGCAGGGGAGACTCCGACAACGCGCCTATCACGTGTAACAGACCGTCTTTGTCGTTCTCCATCATCACCAGGCCCAGGTCGAAGGGCAGGCGGCCGCGCAGGGAACGCAGGAAATCCGAGGCTATCTCCCGGTATTCGCTTTCCTCTTCCGAACGCGCGACGTCCCGCATGATACCGGCGTTGCCGCCGGCGACATGCCGGATGGTCATCATGGAGCAGTCTCCTTCCCTCTGCGTTTATCCTCCATCGTGGCCGGCCCGGGCATTCTCGGGCCGGAGGACGGAAAAAAGGGACCGGGGCTTTTCCCCTTATCCTTTCTCGATTATTGGCGCCGCGGGCGGGGGTTATAACAATCGTTCAGAGGAGAGGCGCCGGACATCTTGGGGATATTCACGCACGCGCTTCTAGCAGGCCTTTTGTTTTTCGCTTACCGTTCTGTCGCCACGGGAGAGAACCGCCGCATGGTCAGCCTCCCAGGAGGAGCGCCGCGGCCGCGCTAAGGCTTTCGAGGATCCCCCGCTTCTCCTCCAGGAAACCTTCTTCATAATCTCCCAAGGCGCATAGAAACCCTTGTGCTCGAGCGGCCTCCGCGGCGGTATCCGGCAGCGCGTCTCCCGGGCGTCCTCCCCTGTTACCCGAATAAACCTCGGTCTCGTGTCCACGCAGAAGGGTTCCGTTCACTAGACGGTCCTCCGCCGTCGTTCCCGGCGCCTTAAGGGACGCGGCCGCGATCTCCGCAGCGCTCTCCTCCCTCTCGCTGCCGCCACGCATGCACGCAACGGTCAACGGCTTCTGGTCATGTCCGTAAACGGGCAGCACCAGGATACCCGCTCCGCCGAGTGGGCAGGGGCCTCCCGGGAAGCGGCGCCGTTCCATGACCTCGGCCCCGCGCTCCCCCGGCGCGGCCATGCCGTCCTCCTCGGCTCTGGACATCAGCTCCCTCAGCAGCTCCCGCGCCTCCTCTTCCCCCATCCCCCAGGCCAGGAAAGCCGTCTTCTCAGGGCTTTGCGCGTCATGGCGGACGACGAGGAGCGCTTTCGCCTCCAGCAACAAGGCCGTCGTTTCCAGCCAGGTCTCGCTGTCTTTCATGCGCACCAGAGCGGCAAGCGAAGCCGCTAGGCACTTTTCCAGCGCCAGCACTCGTTTGCCCCGCGTCGCCGCCTTCTCGGCATCATCGCATGCCTGCAGCATGAAGGAGATCTGCGAGGCCAGGAGCTCCGTAAGGCTCAGTAGTGAAGGCTGGGGATTGAAGGGGCGGGAACGCGCGCAGACCACCAGGTAGGACGCCATGCCGACAGGGCGCAAAGACAAGGATATCACCACCGCGTGAAGGTTGTCGGGCGGCGCCCCCTCCTCGCAGGGCGCGAGGAAGTTGTTGCACACCGCCACCCTCTCCTCCTCCGCCAGCGCCACCAGCGAGCGCAGTTCGGCCGCGCTAAGCGATTCGCAAACG
>JACVJD010000063.1 GCA_015711825.1 Candidatus Solincola daggyaiensis | reverse complement strand
GCTCTGTTTCCAGGGGGTACTTTGAGGGCGCCGCCAAGGAATTCCGTTTCGCCTACGGCTCCACTCCATTCCTTGGCACCTCTTCCCTTTCCCTCATACACCACTACTGGGGACTCTAACGAGCCAGGCTTTAGAAAAGCTCAATCCAGGCCGGAACAAAGACAACGATCAAGATTGTTCCCTAGGTCCACATGCTGGATTTGAAACAAAGATCAATGCTAGGGGGAGGAACTTAAGTCCCTCCCCCTATCTTACCTCTTATACTTACCTTTTATACGATCCCGCTCAGGTGGTCTGCAAGAGGTCGGCGCCGCTCTCGGGGGCCTCCACCTTCTCGAAGGTCATGCGCCCCTCCTCGTCGGTGGCGATGAGGATGGTGGAGCCCGGCATGAACTCCTTGGCCAGCACCTTCTCCGAAAGCGGGTCCTCGATGAGCTTCTGTATGGCGCGTCGCAGCGGCCGCGCGCCGTAAACGGGGTCGTAACCCTCCTTAACCAGGAGCTCTTTGGCGTCGTTGGAGAGGATGATGTCTATATCCTGCTCCGCCAGCTGGTCCTTTACCCTCTTCATCAGCAGGTCCACGATCTGCTTTATCTCGTCGTGGCTAAGCTCGTGGAAGACGATCACGTCGTCGATGCGGTTGAGCAGCTCGGGACGGAAGGTGCGCTTCAACTCCGAGAGCACGCGGTCCTTCATCTTGTCGTAGTCCATGCCCCCCTCTTTCTTGGCCGTGAAGCCCAGGGAGGTCCCCTTGCTGATGTCCCTGGCGCCGAGGTTGGAGGTCATGATGACGATGGTGTTGCGAAAATCCACCTTGTGGCCCTGGGAATCCGTCAGCCTGCCGTCCTCCAGTATCTGGAGGAGCATGTTGAAGGCGTCGGGGTGGGCTTTCTCGATCTCGTCCAGGAGCACCACGCTGAAGGGCTTGCGGCGCACCGCCTCGGTGAGCTGGCCCCCCTCCTCGTAGCCGACGTATCCGGGCGGGGAGCCCACCAGCCGCGAAACGGCGTGTTTTTCCATGTATTCGGACATGTCGATCTGGATGAGCGCGGACTCGTCTCCGAAGAGGAACTCCGCCAGGGTGCGCGCCAGCTCCGTCTTCCCCACCCCCGAGGGGCCGAGGAAGATGAAGGAGCCGCCGGGGCGCTTGGGGTCCTTGAGACCCGCGCGGGTGCGGCGTATGGAGCGCGACACCGCCACCACCGCCTCATCCTGGCCCACCACCCTCTGGTGCAGGGCCTCCTCCATGCGCAGGAGCTTGCTCGACTCCTCCTCCGTGAGCTGGCTCACCGGGATACCCGTCCAGGAGGATAGGATATCGGCGATTTCCGCCTCCGTAACCTGCAACTGATGCGACCCGAGGGGTATCTTCCAATCCTCCTCGAGCTGCTCCATCTCCTCCATGATCTCCCGCTCGCGGTCCCGCAGCGCGGCGGCCTTCTCGAACTCCTGGGCGGCGATGGCCGCCTGCTTCTCCTGCCGGACCTTCTGCAGCTTCTCCTCCGTCTCCCGGAAATCGGGAGGCGCGGTCATGGCGTTGATGCGCAGCCTGGAAGCGGCCTCGTCTATGAGGTCGATGGCCTTGTCGGGCAGGAAGCGGTCCGAGATGTACCTGCTGGCCAGCCTGGCCGCCGCCACCAGGGCGTCGTCGGTGATGGCCACGCGGTGGTGGGCCTCGTAGCGGTCGCGCAACCCCTTGAGGATCTCGATGGTATGCTCAACCGTGGGCTCCTCCACCATGATGGGCTGGAAGCGCCTCTCCAGGGCCGCGTCCTTCTCCAGATGCTTGCGGTACTCGTCCAGGGTGGTGGCGCCGATGGTCTGCAGCTCGCCCCTCGCCAGGGCCGGCTTGAGTATGGAGGCGGCGTCGATGGCCCCCTCCGCCGCTCCCGCTCCCACCAGGTTATGCAGCTCGTCGATGAAGAGGATGATGTCCCCGCGGCTGCGGATCTCCTTCACCACCTTTTTCAGGCGCTCCTCGAAGTCGCCGCGGTAACGGGACCCCGCCACCAGGGCGCCTAGGTCAAGGGTATAGAGCTGCTTGCCGGCCAGGATATGGGGCACCTCGTTGTTCACGATGCGCTGGGCGAAACCCTCCACCACCGCCGTCTTTCCCACCCCCGGCTCCCCGATGAGCACGGGGTTGTTCTTGGTGCGCCGGGAGAGCACCTGCATCACCCGCTCTATCTCCTTTTCCCTCCCGATCACCGGGTCGAGCTTGTTCTGCAGAGCGAGCTGGGTGAGGTTGCGTCCGAACTGGTCCAGGAGCAGGTTCCCCTGGGCGGCGGGCTCTCCGGCCTGCCCCGTCTCCTTGGTGGCGCCCGCGGCGCCCGTGAGCAGCTGGACCACCTGGTTGCGCACCCGGTCCAGGTCCGCCCCCAGCTTGGTCAACACCTGGGCGGCGACCCCCTCGCCCTCACGGATGAGGCCGAGGAGGATGTGCTCCGTGCCGATGTAGTTGTGGCCCAGTTGCAGGGCCTCGCGCAGGGAGAGCTCGAGCACCTTCTTGGCCCTGGGGGTGAAAGGTATGTGCCCGGTGGGAGCGGTGCTGCCCCTGCCGATGATCTCCTCCACCTGGTTGCGCACCGCCTCCAGGCTTATGCCCATGGACTCCAGGGCCTTGGCCGCTACGCCCTCGCCCTCCTGGATCAGCCCCAGGAGCAGGTGCTCGGTGCCGATATAGTTATGGTTGAGCATGCGGGCTTCCTCCTGCGCCAGGACCACCACCCGCCTCGCCCGGTCGGAAAACCTTTGAAACACGATAATACCTCCATTATCAGTTCGCGCCTGTTCATCCGCGCGATGGTTTACTCCTCACTTCCTATTATCACACCTCTTTATGCCTTATATCACATCAATACCATATTTATTAGTATCCCTCGCGGGGAAACTTCGCCATGCGTTGCGTCATCTCCTCTGCTCCCGCCCGCCTCCCGCATCTCTTTCTCGCGCCCGAGGCCTTCACCCGCGGACTTCCCCGCATCTCCGCCGGGCCCCGTCCAAAACTCCCTTCCACATATATTTATACGTTTCTAATTAATATTTGTTTCCCTATATAAGTCGTCATCACCCATCGGCGTCTTGACGAACCCCCCAAGCGGGGTTTTTCCGCGCCTTGAGCGGTCGATTTCCACCGCCAACGGCCGGTTTCGCTCGGCTTTCAACGGTGCGAGGGAGGGGTAAAGCGTGGAGGCCTCTGCTATACGGCCGGCCCTATCGAGGTCCGTGGCGTGCCGGGAAGGCGCGGCCGTTCAGGCCTCGGGGCGCAGGTGGGGGAAGAGGATGACCTCGCGGATGGAATGGGAATCGGTGAGCAGCATCACCAGGCGGTCCACCCCCAGGCCGAGGCCTCCGGCCGGGGGCATGCCGTATTCCAGGGCGCGTAGGTAATCGTTGTCGATGGCGTGTGCCTCCTCATCGCCCCTCTCCCTGCGGCGCGCCTGCTCCTCGAAGCGTTCTCGCTGGTCAAGCGGGTCGATGAGCTCCGAGAAGGCGTTGGCGATCTCCCTCCCCGCCGCTATGAGCTCGAATCTCTCGGTGAGAAAAGGATCGTCGCGGTGGGCGCGCGCCAGGGGCGATACCTCGCGCGGGTAGTCCATGACCAGGGTGGGTTCCCAGAGGTTCGGCTCCACCAGTTTCTCGAAGAGCTCGGTGGCTATCTTCCCCGCTCCCCATCCCTCCTCCAGCGGCACCTCCCGCTCGGCGGCGACGGCGCGGAGCTCCTTCTCCGGCGTTCCGGAAGCGATCTCCATCCCCACCGCCTCGCTCACCGCCTCGAGCATGGTCACCCTGCGCCACGGCGGGCTCAGGTCGAGGTCTTGTCCCTGATAGACGAAGGCCAGGGCGCCCTTGACCTCCGACACCACCGCGGAGAGCATCTCCTCCAGGAAGCCCATCAACACCCGGTAGTCCACATAGGCCCAGTAGAACTCGAGCATGGTGAACTCGGGGTTGTGCTTGTAGGAAATACCCTCGTTGCGGAAATTGCGGTTTATCTCGTACACCTTCTCCAGGCCACCCACGATGCAGCGCTTGAGGTAGAGCTCTGGCGCTATGCGCAGGTAGAGGTTCTGTCCCAAGGCCTGGTGGTAGGTGACGAAGGGGCGCGCCGTGGCGCCGCCGGGGATGGGCTGCAACATGGGGGTCTCCACCTCGATGAACCCGTTTGCGTCGAGAAAGTTACGTAGAGCCTGGACGGCCCTCACCCGCATCAGCAGGTTTTCCCTAACCTGCGGGTTGACGATCATGTCCAGGTAGCGCTGGCGATAGCGTAGTTCCACGTCCTTGAGGCCATGCCACTTCTCGGGCAGGGGCCGGAGGCTCTTGGAAAGCAGGGAGAAGGAGGCGACCCGCAGGGTGAGCTCCCCGCGCCGGGAGCGGAAGACCTCGCCCTCCACGCCGACGATGTCACCTATATCCAGTTCCTGGAAAAGAGCGTAGCCGTCTTCGCCCAAGGAGTCCAGGGACGCCAGCAATTGCAGGCGCCCTTCCCGGTCCTCGAGATCGGCGAAACACGCCTTGCCGTGCCGGCGCAGGGCCATAAGCCTTCCCGCCAGGGAGGCGCGGTACCCGCTTTCCTCCCCCTCGGCCAGGGAGGCGAAGCGCTCCTTGATCCCCGCCGTGACGTCGCTACGCGCGAAGCCTAAGGCATAGGGCTCCACGCCTCGTTCCCTCCATTGCCGCAGCTTTTCCAGGCGGCCCCTAACCAGATCGCCTTCCCCCGCCAAGGCGGAGGGGATATCGTCTTCCCGCATAAAGCTCACGTTCCCTTGTCGTCAAAGGCGTCGCCGTCCCCGCTTATGATCGCGAGGAAGGCCTCTCCCGGCCCTTTATGGGGAAAGCCGCGTGCGAGGCGGTTTTCGCGCGCGGCTCATCGTTCGATCTGCAGGATGCGGTATTTAAGCACCCCCGAGGGGACCTGGACGTCGACCACCTCGCCCGCCTTGCGGCCCAGGATGGCCCTGCCCACGGGGGACTGGTCGGAGATGCAACCCCTGTCTCCCCGCGCCTCGGCGGCGCTCACCAGGCGCAGCCGCATCTCCTCTTTCCTCTCCACGTCCTCGAGCAGCACCGAGGAGCCTATGGTCACCTCGTTGAGGTCTATCTCCTCTCCCTTTATCACCCGGGCGTTGTCGAGGATGTTCTCTATCTCCATGATGCGGCCGTGCACGAAGGCCTGCTCGTGCTTGGCGTCGTCGTACTCGGAGTTCTCCATGATGTCCCCGAAGGCCCTCGCCTGCTCGATGCGCTTGGCGACCTCCCAGCGCTTGACGTTCTTCAGATAGTCGAGCTCCTCCTGGAGCTTTCGGTACCCCTGCTCGGTGAGCACCACGTCGTCGGCCTTCTCCTCGCGGTATTCGCCCAGGGTGGGTTGGTATTCGTTTTCCTCCATCTCTCCGTCCTTGTCCTTCAGGCCCGCGCGGGCCGGGCCGCCGCGGTCCGGGGCCTCCGGGCCGCCGTCTTTATCCCCACTAACACGAGACCCGGGATCGCCGCCAGCATTCGATGCGACGCCAAACCCGGAGTCACAAATTGCTATTATAGGCCAGCCCCCACCGGCAGTCAAAGAACGATGCTGCCAGCGCTGTTATTATTTATCTTCTCGCTGAAGCGGCAGCCGATCTGTAGCGGGATGCGCATTCTTAATGTTGAAGCATGTTGTAGAAGGCGAATCCGGATGCCTTGCGCAATATGGGATCGAGGTTTTGAAGGTCTTTCTTGTATTTGGCGTTCGCGACGAGTACCTCTTTCTTGCTGGGCGCCAGAACGCAGTCGATACGCCTGAGCACGGTAAGCGGCAGGATGACGTCCTGGTACTTGCCGCGCTTGAAGGTATCGCGGATAAGGTCCGCCACACCCCAGATGAAGCTCACGATCTCGCTATGGTTCATAACCTCCCTCGCCCTTTACCGTTCCTCTTGCGGCATCTCCCTCTTCGCGCCTTCTAGTATAGACGACCGGGGTGGCGTATATAATGTTTGCGGGCACCGTTCTGGGAAACAAGCGCGAGGAAGGAGGTCGAAACTGCTCGAGAGCCTTTTCAGTCCCTCATCGCTGGCGGTGGTGGGGGCCTCGGAGAAACCCGGCAAGGTGGGCACGGTGGTGCTGGAGAACATCGTCCGTTGCGGCTACGCGGGCAAGGTCTTCCCCGTCAACCCCTCGCACGAGAAGATCATGGGCCTCGCCTGTTACCCCTCCGTCTCCGCGCTCCCGCAAACGCCCGATCTGGCGGTGATCATCGTGCCCGCGTCCGCGGTGCAGGCGGTGGTGGAGGAGTGCGGCGAGCGCGGGGTGAAGGCGGTGGCGATCATCTCCGCCGGCTTCAAGGAATCCGGGCGCGAGGGATACCGGCGCGAGGCGGAGCTCAAGCGCGTGGCGCGCTCTTACGGCATGCGCGTGCTGGGGCCCAACTGCCTGGGCCTGGCCGACACCTCCACCCCCCTGAACGCCACCTTCGCCACCCGGGCGCCGCAGCCCGGAAAGGTGGCCTTCATGTCCCAGTCCGGCGCCCTGTGCACGGCGGTGCTGGGGTGGTCGGAGGAAAACCACCTCGGCTTCTCGCGCTTCATCAGCCTCGGGAACAAGATGGACCTGGACGAGAGCGACATGCTCGAGGACCTGGAAAATGACGGCAATACAGCGGTCATCGCGGCCTATCTCGAGGGCATATCCGACGGCGGCCGTTTCCTGGAAATCGCCTCCCGCGTGAGCCGCTCCAAACCGGTGGTCATATTCAAGGCCGGCGTCACCCAGGCGGGAGCGAAGGCGGTGTCCTCGCATACCGGCACCCTGGCGGGGTCGGAGAACGCCTATGCCGCCGCCTTCCGGCGTTGCGGCGTGTTGCGCGCCGGCACGGTGGAGGAGCTCTTCGCCCTGGCGCGAGGTTTTACCTCCCAGCCCTGTCCCCGCGGAGCGAGGGTCGCGGTGGTGACCAACGCCGGGGGGCCCGGCATCATCGCCTCCGACGCCCTGGAGCGCAGCGGCCTCTCCCTCGCCGGCCTGGAGGAGGAGACCGCGCGCAGGTTGCGCGAGGGCCTGCCCGAGGCGGCGAGCGTTTACAACCCCGTGGACGTGCTGGGGGACGCGGGCGAGGACCGTTACCGGCTGGCGGTGGAGAGCGTGCTCGCGGATCCGGGGGTGGACGCCCTGCTGGTGATCCTCACCCCCCAGGCCATGACCAGGCCCGCCGAGACCGCGGAGGCGGTGGCGCGGTGCGCCCGCGGTTGCGAGAAGACGGTGCTGGCGGTGTTCATGGGCGGGGAAGAGGTGCAGGAGGCGGAGAGGATACTGCGGGAAGCGGGGATACCCAATTACCGATTTCCGGAAGGAGCCGTGGAGACCCTCCGGCGCATGAGGGAATATTCCGAGTACCTCTCACGTCGCTCCGAGGCCGTGGTGCATTTCGAGGTGGACCGGGGCAAGGCCATGGAGGTGTTCGAGTCCGTTCGCCGCCAGGGGCGCAACGAGCTCATCGAGGTGGAGGCCCGCGAGGTGCTTGCCGCCTACGGCCTGCCCGTGGCGCGCACCGCTTTGGCCACCAACCTCGAGGAGTGCATACGGGCGGCACGGGAGATGGGTTACCCGGTGGTGGTGAAGATCGCCTCCCCACAGATCCTGCACAAGACCGACGTGGGAGGCGTGGTGGTCGGCATCAACAACACCGACGACCTGGTGAGCGCCTACGAGAGGGTGACCAACAACGCGCGCAAGTTCTTCCCCCGCGCGGATATATGGGGCGTGCTGGTGCAGGAAATGCTTCCCCCCTCGCACGAGCTCATCCTGGGCATGAGCCGTGACGCCCAGTTCGGACCCCTGCTCATGGTGGGCCTGGGCGGCATCTACGTGGAGGTGCTCAAGGACGTGAGCTTCCGCCTCGCGCCGGTGAGCGAGAGGGAGGCGGGGGAGATGCTGCGCGAGCTGAAAAGCTACTGGCTGCTGCGAGGCGCCCGCGGCGAGGTCGCCGCGGACATCGAGGCCGCCGAGGAGTGCATCCTGCGCGTCTCGCAACTGGTCACCGATTTCGAGGACCTGGCCGAGCTGGATATAAACCCCCTGCGGGTACTGGAAAACGGCAAGGGATGCCTGGCCGCCGACGCAAGGATCGTTCTGAAGGAGTGAGTGACATGGTCTGCCTTTATCTCATCTCGGCCGCGGGACTCTCCGGCCTGCACACCATATGCATCGGACTGGGGCTGCGCATGCGTGACCAGGGGATCAAGGTGGGCTACATGAAGCCGTTGGGGCACCGTTACTTCCAGGAGGAGGGCAAAGTCACGGACGAGGACGCCGCCTTTATGCGCCGTACCCTCGGCCTCAGCGAGGACATGGAGGACATCTGCCCCGTGGTGATCACCCCGGAGCTGGTCAGGTCCAGTCTCAAGGGCGAGGGGGAGCCGGAAGCGCTGCGTTCGCGCATCCGGGAGGCCTTCCGGCGCGTGAGCGAGGGCAAGGACGTGGTGCTGGTGCAGGGCGCCTTTTCCTCCGTGCAGGGGAGGTTCCTGGGTCTATCCGCCTACCAGATAGCTCCCCTTTTGGAAGCCAAGGTGCTGGTGGTGGAGCGCTTCGACGACGCCTTCATGGGCGACAACGTCATGGCCGCCCGTGACGACTTCGGCCAGGCCCTCGTGGGGGTCATCTTCAACATGGTCACGCCCAACCGCGAGAGCTTCATCAGGGAGTTGCTGTCGCCCCACCTGGAGGCGGAGGGAATCGCCGTGCTGGGCTCCCTGCCCCGCGACCGCATGCTGCGTTCCATCAACGTGGGCGACCTGGCGCGCCAGCTGGGGGGCCGCGTGCTCTGCGGCGAGGAGGGACTCGACAACCTGATAGAGGACGTGGTGGTGGGCGCCATGAGCACCGAGCACGCCCTCTCCATCTTCCGCAGGCACCACAACTTCTGCGTGGTCACGGGAGGCGACCGCAGCGATGTCCAGCTCGCGGCCATGGAGGCGGGGGCGCGTTGCATAGTGCTCTCCGGAAACCTCTATCCCACCAGCATCATCCTCAGCAGGGCGGAGGAGCTGGGGATCCCCGTAATCCTGGTGGGCACGGATACCTTCACCGCCGCGGACAGCGTGGAGATGATCATACGCAGCGCGCGCACCCACGAGGCGGCGAAACTCGAGCACCTGGGCGGCCTGATCGAAAGCCACGTTGACCTGCCGCGCATGTACGAGCTGCTCGGTATAAGCGTCCCTTAGGGCGGCGCGCAACCCAGGCCCGGAGCGACCCAAGCCTTGAAAGGACCGCCGGGCAGGAAGGGTGCGGCTGAGCCGCTCTCTCGAGCATTCGTCGTAGGGCATTCGTTCGGGCCGGAGAACCCATGTTTTACGGCGAAAAGCCTCCATGCAAGACCTGTCTCCGGGCTTTTACGCCGTCAGCGGTCGATGGCCACCAGCAGGGGGTAGGGATTAACGGCCGCGCCGCCGTTAGGGTGCCACTCGAAGTGGAGGTGGGGACAGCCGCGCGCGTTGCCGGTGTCGCCCACGTAGCCTATCACCTGTCCCGCGCTCACGCGCCCGGAGGCGGCGAAGCCCTGCAGGTGCATGTAGTAATAGAGATGCCCGTTATCCCCGTAAAGGAATATGTACAGGCCCGCGTTGCCTCCCCTGCGCTGCACCACCGTGCCGCTGGTGATGGCCACGCACGGAGTGCCGTAGTCGGCCATGATGTCGCACCCTTTGTGAGTGCGCCCCACGGAGCGCGGCGCTCCCCAGTCGTTGACGTAGCTGTGCGGGCCGGCGACCGGGAAGTAGAGGCCGTTGACGGGGCCGATGTTCCAACCGCCCCCGCCCCCGCCGCTTCTTCCGCCCCCGCCCCCGTAGCGCGTGCTCAGGAGGGAGGCGACCTCGGCATCGATGCCGGCGAGGATGGCCTTCTGCTCGTTGAGCTTGCTCTGCACGGCGCTCCGCTGGCTCTGCAGGCTGCTGGAATAGGCCTGGTACTCGGCCTTGGCGTTTTCCAGCTCCGCTCTTCTTGCCCTTATCTCCGCCAAGAGGTCGCGAGTGGCCTGTATGGCTTCGGCGTCGTGGTTCCCTATGCGGGTCATGTAGGAGTAGGAGTTGACGAAGGTCTCGAAATCGTCGCATTCCAGCAGCACGTCCAGGGCGGTGGTGTTGCCCTCCTTGTACATGGCCACCACGCGGTCGGAGAGGATTCCCTGCCAACGTTGATATTCCGCTTCCGCGCGCTGGAGTTGCGCCCCGTTGCTCTCTATCTTGGCCTCCACCGCCGCCAGCCGCGACTGGGTCTGGCTCAGCTCGGAGGTGAGGCGGTTGAGTTCCGCCTGCAGGGAGTTGAGTTGCTGCTCGACGCGCCGCGCCTGCTCCTTTTTCTCGCTGACGGAATCGGCTCCCAGGGGCGGGGCGGACTGGAGGGCCAGAAGCGCCAGGGTCACCACGACCAGGGTGAGTTCGAGTAAGGCCTTGCAGGGGCTCTTCCGCCCTCTCTTCTTCTCTAAACCATCACGCACAAACAACCGCCTTACTGGACTGCGCTACCTCTCTATTGTAGGTAACTTTTTCGCCGCAGGTCAAATCCGCTACGCGGTTTCCTAACACCGCGACCCAATATGTAGATGATTGGGAACCGTGCTCCATCTATATATTGTGTTATGAGGGCTCGTTGAACCCTAACCCCTTCGCGCCTCCAGCACGCGCGGGAGGCGGTTGAGATCCTCGTGGGCGCACACCTTCCCGTAACCCATGCCAAGCGCCAGAGCGGCAAGCTTTTCCACCTGGTCCGCCCCTCCCTCTATGAGCAGAACCCCTCGCGGGGAAAGCCAGGACAGCGCCTGGCGCATGAGGCGTAGCTGGACCTCCATGCCGGTAGGCCCCGCCACCAGCGCTATATAAGGCTCGTGATCCCTAACCTCGGGGGGAAGGCCGGGGAACTCGTCCTCTCGGATATAGGGGGGATTGCTCACCACCACGTCAAGCAGGCCGCGCAGCTCCCCCTCCAGCGCCTCCAGCAGATCGCCGCGGCGAAAGGCTATGCGTTCCTCCACTCCCTGCCGCGCCGCGTTGGCGCGCGCCACCTCCAGGGCGTCTGCGCTGATGTCGGTGGCGAAAACCGCCGCCGAGCGGCACTCCACGGCCACGGAGATGGCCACGCATCCCGAGCCCGTGCCCACGTCCACCACCACTGGCCGCCCCTCCATGGCGGCCGCGGCCTCCAGGGCCCGCTGGGCCAGCAGCTCCGTCTCCGGGCGCGGGATGAGCACCCTTCGATCCACCTGAAGGTCAAGGTGCCTGAAGCCCTTGCTCCCGGTTATGTATTGCAGGGGTTCCCCGGCCGCCCTGCGCTCCACCGCGGCCGCGAATCCCTCCCTGGCCTCGCGCGGGATGGGCCTTTCCGGATAGGCGTAGATATCGACCCTACTTCTTCCCGTGCAGTGTGATAGCAGCAGCTCCGCGTTCAGCCGCGGCTTGTAAACGCCGCTCTCCGCGAGCCTTCCCGCCGCCCAGGCGAGAAGATGCAGGGAGCTCTCCATCTCCAGGGGCTCGGTGAACGGCTTAGACATGGCATTACCAGCCCGGCTGATCCTATCCTCTCCGTACCGGCCGCTCCGAAAACGGCACGCTTATCGCGATATGTGGCGTCCTTTTCGACCTAGGACCGATTTCGTCCCCCGGACGGCGTGGCGTACGCGCCACACGCATGACCATGCCGAAAAGGCTCAGGAGCCCCCCATGCGGGCCAGCTTCTCCGCCCGGTCGGCAGCGGCAAGCGCCTCGATCATCTCGTCGAGGTCGCCGTCCAACACCTCCTCCAGCCTGTAGAGGGTGAGACCTATGCGGTGGTCGGAAACGCGCCCCTGGGGGAAGTTGTAGGTGCGGATGCGCTCCGAGCGATCGCCTGTGCCCACCTGGGAACGCCTCTCCTCCGCCAGCTCCTTTTGCTGGCGTTCCTGCTCCATGCGCAGCAGGCGCGCCCTTAAGATGCGCAAGGCCTTCTCGCGGTTCTGGAGCTGGCTCTTCTCGTCCTGACAGGAGACCACGATGCCGGTGGGGATGTGGGTCACGCGCACGGCGGAATCCGTGGTGTTAACCGACTGCCCGCCCGGGCCGGTGGAGCGGAAGACGTCCACCTTGAGATCGGCGGGATTGATGCTCACCTCCACCTCCTCGGCCTCCGGGAGCACGGCCACGGTGGCGGTGGAGGTATGGATGCGCCCCCCCGACTCGGTGACCGGGATGCGCTGCACGCGGTGCACCCCCGACTCGTACTTCATCCTGCTGTAGGCGCCCTTGCCCCGCACCGAGAAGATGACCTCCTTGAAGCCGCCCAGCTCCGAGGGACTGGAGGACAGCGGCTCCGTCCGCCAGTTCCTGCGGTCCGCATAGCGGGTGTACATGCGGTAGAGGTCGCCGGCGAAAAGCCCCGCCTCCTCCCCTCCCGCCCCGGCGCGTATCTCCATGATCACGTCCTTGGCGTCCCGGGGGTCGGAGGGCAGGAGCATCTCCTTTATCCGCCGCTCCAGCTCGCCCGCGCGCTCGTTCGCCGCGCGCATCGATTCGCGCAGGAACTCCACCATCTCGGGGTCCCGCTCCCCCTCCAGCATCCCCTCCGCCTCGCGCGCCTCCCGCAGCGCCTCGCGGTATTCCCGCAGCACCGGCATGACCTCGGAGAGCTCGGCATGGGCGCGCGCGAGCTCGGAATAGCGCTGGCGGTCCTGGTAGATCTCGGGCAGCGAAAGCTGCCGCTCAAGTTCCCTGTAATTCCTCTCTATCTCGTCAAGCCTGTCCGTGAACGCCACGCGCTTTCCTCCCGCGCTTTCCCGCGCGCCCTATTGGCCGTTCCCGCCGGGCAAACATCCATAAAACGCCCGGCCCCCAGCTCCACGCCGACCCGCGTCCTCGCCGTGGTTCCCGCCCGCCCCCAAAGCGCGCGGATCCTCCCGCTCCAGGAGCGCCCTGAGCGCCGCCAGCGCCACCTCGGCCTGCTCCCGATCGGGACGGCGCGTGGTCAGCCTCTGCAGCCACATACCCGGCGCCACCAGACTCCTCGCCCAGGGGGAGGAGCCGGCATCCGCGTATCTCATTATCTCATACGAGACCCCGGCCACCGCCGGGATCAGCGCCACCCTCTCCAGCACCCGCAGCCACAGCGCCGGCCTCCCCAGGAAGGAATAGATGACCACCGTGAGCACCAGGACCAGGAGCACGAAGGCGGTCCCGCAGCGCGCATGGTCCGTTCCCTCCCGCAGCGCCCATTCCGGCTCCAGGGGGTAGGCGTGCTCCCAGAGGTGGATGGACTGGTGCTCAGCGCCGTGGTACTGGAAGACGCGCCTCATCTCCCCCGAAAGCGAGACCAGGGAGAGATAAGCAACGAAGGCGGCCACCCGCAGTCCCCCTTCGATCAGGTTCCACAGCCAGACCGGGCTGCCCTCCGGCAGCAGCAGCGGGGCCAGCCAGGTGGGCAGGGCGATGAAAAGCCCCACCGCCAGGGCGACGGCCAGAAGCAGGGAGAAGACCTGCTGCAGCCCACTCATGCCCTTGCCGTCGCCATCCTCCTGGAGGGCGATGTCGGCGGAAAGGGTAAGCGCCCGCCACCCCAGGACCAGGCTCTCGCCCAGCACGAACACCCCCCTTAGAAAAGGCCTGTCCCATGCGGGGTGGCGCAGCAGGAAAGAGGGCATCGGCTCCGCCGCCACGTGGATGCTACCGTCCGGCTTGCGCACCGCCACGGCCCAGTTGGCGCGCCCGCGCATCATCACTCCCTCGATGACCGCCTGTCCGCCTATACGAAGATCTCCCCCGCGCCGCGGCGCCGCCGAGGTCCGTATCTCACGCCATATGGGTGAGAGCACGCAATGCCAAAAGCTCGTCAAATCCTACTCCCCGAAGAGGAAACCGCGCGCATGCCGCGGCGACGGCCACATCGGTTGATTGACATTATATTCCAGGATATCGCAGAAAAGACGCCCAGCGCGTCGGCACGGCATCGCGGCCCGCTGGGCGGAGGGTTCAAGCACGACCCCTCGCATGGCGTATGGCCGGCGCATCCACGGCACGGGAAAGCCCCGGGGACGCGGGCTAGGCCTGCCCCTCCGGCTTCCTGGCCTTCTGCTCCCCGGCGCGCTTGCGCTGCGGCCTCGCCTTTCCGTAGCGGCGCTCGAAGCGCTCCACCCGTCCCCCGGTGTCCACCAGCTTCTGCTTCCCGGAGTAGAAGGGATGGCATTCCGAGCATATCTCCACCCTCAGCCCGGGCTTGGTGGAGCGCGTCTTGAAGGTGTTCCCGCAGGAACAGGTGACCGTGGCCTCCACGTAGTCGGGATGTATTCCCTTTTTCATCCTTTTCAACCTCCGCTGTCCTCCGCGCAACCCAAACAGTATAGCAATCCGCATCGCGCCTGAACAGGGCGGCGCGCAGGCGCCGGTGAAATCCTCGCGGTGAAGAGGGGGCGGCGTTCCGCCCCTCTCCTTCGCCCCACCTCAGGAAATCGGTGACCTGGCGATCTCGCTCAGGAACTCGGCGTTGTTCTTGGTGTTGCGTATCTTGTCTATGAGCAGCTCGATGGCCGCGCTGGGATCGAGGGCGTGCAGGACGCGGCGCAGTTTCCACACCACCTGCGCCTCCTCCGGCGCCATGATGAGCTCCTCCTTGCGCGTGCCAGATTTGTCGATCTCGATGGCCGGGAATATGCGCTTGTCCGCCAGCTTGCGATCCAGGTGCAGTTCCATGTTGCCCGTGCCCTTGAACTCCTCGAAGATGACCTCGTCCATGCGGGATCCCGTTTCTACCAGAGCGGTGGCGATGATGGTCATGCTGCCGCCGTCCTCTATGTTGCGCGCCGCTCCGAAGAAGCGCTTGGGAGGATAGAGGGCGGTGGAGTCGACCCCGCCTGAGAGGATACGCCCGCTGGTGGGGGTGGCGAGGTTGTAAGCTCGAGCCAGCCTGGTGATGCTGTCGAGGAGTATGACCACGTCGTGGTTGTGCTCCACCAGGCGTTTCGCCCTCTCCAAAACCAGCTCCGCCACCTGGATGTGATTGTCCGAAGGCTGGTCGAAGGTGGAGCTTATCACCTCTCCCTTCACGGAGCGCTCCATGTCCGTGACCTCTTCCGGGCGCTCGTCCACCAGCAGGACTATGAGCTTCACCTCCGGGTTGTTGTAGGTGATGCTGTTGGCGATCTGCTTGAGGATGGTGGTCTTGCCGGCTTTGGGGGGAGACACGATGAGCCCGCGCTGCCCCTTGCCGATGGGAGCGATGAGGTCGATGATGCGCGGCGCCGCAGCCCCGTCCGGGGTCTCCAGGCGCAGGCGTTCCAGAGGAAAGAGGGGCGTGAGCTGCTCGAACTGCTTGCGCTCCCTGCAAACCTCCGGGTTGTCGCCGTTGACCTTCTCGATGCGCAGCAGGGCGTTGTACTTCTCGCTGTCCTTGGGCGGGCGCACCTGCCCGGTTATCTCGTCGCCGCGCTTAAGATGGAAGCGGCGGATCTGGGACAGCGAAGCGTAAATGTCTTCCTCGCTGGGCAAGTAGCCGCGCGTGCGCAGGAACCCGTAGCCCTCCGGGAGGATGTCCAGGATCCCGGTGCGGATAAAGAGTCCCTCGTCCTCCGCCCTGCGGCTGAGGATGCTCTCGATCAGCTCCTGCTTGCGCATGCCGGTAATCCCGGTGAGGCCGATCTCGCGGGCAATGCCCTGCAGGTCCACCAGGAGCATGGATTCCAGGCTCTCCCTTTCCAGTGTCCTCTCCACGTTGTCACCTCCTTCCTGGTTGTCGATAAACTCCTTGTCTGCGCGCTTATAGGTCCTTGATCTTTTCATAATCCTCCAGAAATCTCTTTATCCCTATATCGGTCAAGGGATGGCGGACCATCTTCACCATCACCTCGTAAGGGATGGTGGCGATATGGGCTCCCGCCAACGCCGCCTCGGTCACGTGCATGGGGTGGCGCAGGCTTGCGGCTATGACCTGGGTGGGGATGGAATAGGTGTCGAAGATGTCCACTATCTCCTCCACCACCTTCATGCCCCGGTTCCCTATGTCGTCCATCCTCCCCACGAAGGGGCTGACGAAGGTCGCTCCCGCCGCGGCGGCCAGCAAGGCTTGGTTGGCGGAAAATACCAGGGTGACGTTGGTCTTTATCCCCTCTCGCGCAAGCGCGCTGACCGCCGCCAGGCCCTCGGGGGTCATGGGGATCTTGACGTTTATGTTGTCGGCGATGGACGCGAGCTCCCTCGCCTCCCTGATCATGCCCTCGGTATCCATGCTCACGGCCTCGGCGCTGACGGGGCCGGAAACGATGCCCGCGATCTCCTCCAGGCATTCCCGCATGCTCCGGCCCTCCTTGGAAACCAGGGAGGGGTTGGTGGTGACCCCCGCCAGGATGCCCCAGCCGTTTATCTCCTTGATGTGCTCCACGTTGGCCGTGTCCAGGAAAAGCTTCATCTCCTACCTCCGTAGCCCTTTCTCACACCAGGTGCTCCGCCTTTGCCGCCGCCACGTCCTTCCTGGCCATCTCGTACGCGGTGTTGATGACGTAATCCACGATCTCGGAGACCGCGGAGTCGAGGTTCACGCTCTCTATGGCCTTCACTCCGGTGATCTTTCCCAGGTGCACGATATAATCCTGGATCTTGCGGATGTTCTCGAAATATTCCAGGTAGCGCTGGAAGGGTCGCGTTCCCTGCGTCTCCACCTCGCGAATGTAGAAGTGGCTGCGGTGCATCTTCTCGTCGCTCACCGTCACCAGGAGGGGCACGATGAAGGCGTCGGGAAACTGCTGCGGGGCGATGAAGCCGGGCACGATGTGCGCCCCCTCGATGATGATATGCGTGCCCTCCTTCAGGGCCCGGTTGATGATGGCTCGGACTCCCACCAGCACCGACAGGCTCTGCTCTCGGAACCCCGCCACCACGGGATCGACATGTGGCGGCAGGGGATGGATGAGGGCGGTATCGGCGTCGAAGGAGGAGGTGTGGATGGTGGGCATCAGCTCACGGGAGAAAAACGCGCGCATGACCTCGCGGATAGCGTCGGTGGAAACGATGCGCACGATGCTCAGCCTGGTGGCGAGCATGGTCGCGATGGTAGATTTTCCCACACCAGTGGAGCCGCCGATGAGTATCACCAGCGGCTTGTTGAGGCTGCTGAAGGAGATGTAACGCCAATAGTTGACGGCGTAGTGCTCTCCCACCCTCTCGTTGAGAAAGTTGTATATGAGCTTGCGCAGCTCACCCGCCTGGATCTCGAACCTGCCCTCGCGGATGAGGTGCTCCTCTATATCCGACGCCACGGTGTAGGCCCTTCCTGGGGCCAGGCCCGAGGCCATGATGGCGTTGGCGGTCAGCCCCTTGGAGAAAGGAACCCTGTGGTGTTCCTCGTCCAGGATGGTTATCCTATCCTTTCTTTTCTTTTCCTCTTCTACCGACATGATCTCTCCATGGCCTTATCCCATATCGCCTCGAAGAATTCTTCCAAGCCCGCCTCGTCCCCGCAGGGCAGCGGCACGTTATGAAAAAAGACCAGCTCCTTGCCCTTGCTCCGCGCGTATTCCGCCACCACGTCCACCGCGGCGGCCTTGAGCTCGGTGAGCACCACCTCCGCATCGTATGCGCCCTCGAGATCGCTCACCAACCGGTCCCGCCGGGAAAGGCTGAAGCTGCTTCCCACCAGTTCGCAACCTTCAACGTCCCGCAGATGCCCCTCCAGGAGTTCGCCCGCCTCCACGGGCGCGGTCGCAACCAGAAAAACCTTTCGGCCGCGGATGGGTTTCAAGGGATGAGGCCTGAAAATCGTGTTTAGGACAACGATATCGCCACTTATCCACTCTATCCTTTCGCGGAGTTCCTGGATTTTACGGGAAGTCGCGAAAGGTTCTTCGGACATTGTAATGATAACCCCGTCGGAAATCAAGAGCCTGTAGGCGCCCAGGTATCCCAGCGCCTCCTCCAGCTCCTGCGCCGCGCTGATGACCAGCAAGGCGGCGTCGGTGTGCACCGGCGGCACGCTGGAACCGCTTCCCTCCACGATAACCAAGCGCTCCGGA
>JACVJD010000062.1 GCA_015711825.1 Candidatus Solincola daggyaiensis | reverse complement strand
CCGGTCGGCGCCCCAGCCGCCTTCACCGCCCGTGCGCCGAGCCGCCTCGCGGGCGGAGACGCGGCCACGGCGGTGGGCGTCCGCCGCTAGCTTGCCGCTCTTTTCACCTCACGCGCCAGGCGCAAGCCCAGGATGCGCGCCCTTTCCAGCGCGAAGGAGTCCTCCGACGCGGGGTGCTGGGCGCAGACGCCCTGATGTCCGGGGTCGGTGTCGTCGGTGCCCTCCCCCACGACGCTCATGCCCTGGATGAGGAGCATGTCGTGCAGCGCCTTGAGGGTGGTCTCCTGCCCACCGAAGCGCGCCGCGCCCACGCTCACCGCCGCCGCCGGCTTGCCCACCAGCGAGCGCCGCGATCTCACGGCGCGGGTCTTGTCCCACAGCGCTTTGAGCTGAGCGGAAACGGTGCCGAAATAGACCGGGCTGCCCAGAACCACCGCGGCCGCCCCCTCCAGGGCCTCGCAGGCTTCCCTCAACCCCGCGTCCTTCTGGTGGCAAGCCTCCTTGCAGGGGCTGGAGCAGGCGACGCAGAAGGGGTTGCTCTGCCCCTTGACCGCGTCCATGACCTGCAGGAGCTTTCCCTCCACCCCCTCCGACTCGGCCGCCTCCAGCACCTTTCCGAGGAGGAAAGCGGTATTGCCGTCGCGGCGGGGGCTGCCGTTGATGGCGAGGACGTACATGCGCGATCACCTCCCTTTTCCGTAATGCGACCAGTAGGATTCTACACCCGCGGGATGTCAATACCGGGATGCCGGACCGCGGCCAACGGTCGGATGCCGCATTGCAGCGTTTCCCGGGCCGCGTCACGCACATGACGGTTTCCGGCCGGACGCGGGTAGGTGCGGCCCACCTCCTCCTTCGTGCGCAGCCTTTGCTTGCGGACAGTTGAGCTGAGGTCTCCCTTACTTGGTGGCGTCCTGGACATCCCCCAGGGCGGCATGGGCGGCGGCCAGCCTTGCCACCGGCACCCGGAAAGGCGAGCAGCTCACGTAGTTCAAACCCACCTGGTGGCAGAACCTGATGCTGCGCGGATCGCCGCCGTGCTCGCCGCAGATGCCCAGCTTGATGGCGGGGTTGGCTTCCCTGCCCAGCTCGCAGGCCATGCGCACCAGTTTGCCCACCCCTTCTACGTCCAGGGTCTGGAAGGGGTTGTCGGTGAGTATGCCGTTCTCCAGGTACATGGGCAGGAATTTCGCCTCCGCGTCGTCGCGGCTGAAACCCAGGGTGGTCTGGGTGAGGTCGTTGGTGCCGAAGGAGAAGAAGTCCGCCACCTCTCCTATCTGGTCGGCGGTAAGGGCGGCGCGCGGAAGCTCGATCATCGTGCCCACCAGGTACTCCAGCCTGGTCTGCATGGCCTCGATGACGCCCTCCGTCACCTCCACCGCCTTCTCTCTCTCCAGCTCCAGCTCCTTGCGGAAAGCCACCAGGGGGATCATGATCTCCACCCGCGGATCCTTGCCTTTCTTTTTCAGGTCGCAGGCGGCCTTGATGATCGCGCGCACCTGCATCTCGGTCACGCCGCCCATGGTGCATCCCACGCGGCATCCCCTCAGGCCCAACATGGGATTGGCCTCGGACTCAGCGCGCACCCGGGCCAGGAGCTTCTCTTTTTCCTCGTATTCCTCCCTCTCTCCCGGCACGTGCTTCAGCCTTTCCAGCTCCACGCGCAGATCCACCAGGTTGGGGAGGAACTCGTGCAGGGGCGGGTCGAGTAGCCGGATGGTCACGGGAAGGCCGTCCATTATCTCCAGGATCTCCTCGAAATCCCTACGCAGGAGCGGCTCCAGCTCCATGAGCGCTTCCTCGCGCTTCTCCTCGTCCTCGGCCAGGATCATGCGCCTGACTATGGGCAGGCGGTCCTCCCCGATGAGCATGTGCTCGATGCGGCACAGCCCGATGCCCTCGGCCCCGAAATCCCTGGCCCGCTGGGCGTCCTCGGGGGTATCGGCGTTGGTGCGAACCCCGAGGCGCCTTATCTCGTCCGCCCATGAGAGCACCTTCTCCAGGTTCTCGTCCACCTTGGGCTCGATGAGCTTCACCTCGCCCAGGATCACCTTGCCCGAGGTGCCGTCGATGGTGATGGTCTCCCCCTCCCTCACCACCAGCCCGTTCACCTCGAATATCCTTTCCGCCTGGTTTATCTTCACCGCCTCCGCGCCGCAGATGCAGGGCTTGCCCATGCCGCGGGCCACCACCGCCGCATGGCTGGTCATGCCGCCGTGGCTGGTGAGCACCCCCTGGGCGGCGATGATGCCGTGGATGTCGTCGGGGGTGGTCTCCCAGCGCACCAGGATGACTTTCTCCCCACGCGAGCCCCTCATCTCCGCGGTGTCGGCGTCGAACACCACCTCGCCCACGGCGGCGCCGGGGGAAGCGGGAAGCCCTTTGGCGATGACCTCGTATCTCTCATCCGGATCGAGGCGCGGGTGCAGGAGCTGGTCCAGCTGATCCGGCTGGATGCGGCGCACCGCCTCCTCCTTGTCGATGAGCCCTGATTCCACCATGTCCACGGCGATCTTCAAAGCCGCCGCCGCGGTGCGCTTCCCCGTCCGCGTCTGGAGCATGAAGAGCTTGCCCTGCTCGATGGTGAACTCGATGTCCTGCATGTCGCGGTAATGCTTTTCCAGCTTTTCCATAACCTGGGTTAGCTGCCCGTACAGCGCCGGCATCTCCTCCGCCAGCTCGTCGAGGCTTTTAGGAGTGCGTATGCCGGCCACCACGTCCTCGCCCTGGGCGTTTACCAGGTATTCGCCGAAACGCTTCGCCTCTCCCGTGGAGGGGTTGCGGGTGAAGCATACGCCGGTGGCGGAATCGTCGCCTTTGTTGCCGAAGACCATGGTCTGCACGTTGACCGCAGTTCCCAGGTCGTGGGGTATGTCGTACTGCTTGCGGTAGGTCACGGCGCGCGGGTTTCCCCAGCTCTTGAAGACCGCCTGGATGGCGAGGTCCAGTTGCTCGCGGGGGTCGGAGGGAAAGTCGCGGCCCGTCTCCTTGCGCACGATATCCTTGAACTTCTCCACCAGGTCCTTCCAATCCTCGGCGGTGAGCTCAACGTCCAGCGCGACCCCCCGCTCCTCCTTCTTTTTCTCCAGTTCCCGCTCGAAGCGGTTCCTCTCGACTCCCATGACGATATCGGAGAACATCTGGATAAAGCGGCGGTAGGCGTCGTAGGCGAAGCGCTCGTCGCCGGTCTGGTTCGCCAGGCCCCGCACCGAGTCGTCGTTGAGGCCGAGGTTGAGCACGGTGTCCATCATCCCCGGCATGGAAATCGCGGCTCCCGAGCGCACCGACACCAGCAGGGGGTCGTTTTTGTCCCCCAGCTTTTTGCCCATTTTCCTCTCCAGGCGCTCCAGGTGCTCATCTATCTCCGCCTCCAACCCCTCGGGGTAGGCACCCTCGCGGTAGTAGTGGTTGCAGGCCTCGGTGGTGATGGTGAATCCGGGGGGGACCGGCAGCCCGAGCCTGGTCATCTCCGCCAGGTTGGAGCCCTTTCCTCCCAGCAACTTCTTCATGCCGGCGTCGCCCTCGTCGAAATCGTAAACGTACTTGGTGGATGCCATCTCGCCTTCCTCCTCACCTTCATTCCCGCGCTTAACGGCCCTGTGGCCCATTCCCCAATATGGTATCGCCGCGACGGCGCTGCTCTCCCGGAGGTAAAACGTCGAGGTTCTCCGGGTTCTCATTGCCGTTATGATCTTCGCGCTTCCCGCCATATGGGGAAGCGTCTTCCCATGCATGCGTGAGAATATCAATAAAACATTGAAATTATAAAGGATTTCCCATCCAATGACACGCCATCAACGGCCCTCGGTGACCACCTGCGAGAAGTCCGCGAACTCCAGGAAGAGCGAGGCGACCCCGCTCAGTAAGGCAAGGCGATTCTCCCGCAGCGCCTCGTCCTCGCCCATGACGAAGATGCTCTCGAAGAAACGGTCGATGGCCGGCGCCATCTCCAGCAGCACCTCAAGGGCGCGGTCATGCTCGCCCGCTTCCAGGTGGTCGCGCAGCGGCTCCTGCGCCCACAACAGTCGTGAATACAGCTCCCTCTCCGCCTCCTCCGTCAGCAGACCTTCATCGAGCCCCGCGCCGCCCCGTTTGCGGGAGAGGTTGAAGCAGCGCTCGAAAGCGGTGTAGGCCCTCTGGAGCGACCCGCCTTTCCGTGCCGCCTGCAGGGTCCCGAGGCGACTTCGGGCATCCATGGGGTCACCGGGAGCCATGGCCATCACCGCGGCCACCAGGTCGTAATCGAAGCCCTCGTTGGTGAGCATCTGCCTCCACCGCTGGCGGCAGAACTCCGCCACCTCCTCCGCCACGCTCCCGGGGTCGGAGAGGCCCAGGCCCTCCGCGGCACGCCTGACCACGGCGGCGAAATCCAGGTGCAGGGACGCGGAATAAAGGATGTTCATCACCGCCTGCGCCTGGCGCCGCAGGGCGTAGGGGTCCTCGGACGCGGTGGGGGCGAGCCCGCTACCGAAGCATGCCGCCAGGTTGTCGGCCTTGTCGGCGAGGGAGAGCACCGTACCGGTCAGGGTGAGGGGGAGGCGGTCGGAGGCGAAACGCGGGAGATAATGTTCCTCGATGGCCAGCGCGACCTCCTCCTCCTCGCCCTCCCGCAGGGCGTATATGCGTCCCATGATTCCCTGCAGGGAGGGGAACTCTATGACCATGGAGGTCACCAGGTCCGCCTTGCACAGCCTGGCGGCCCTCCGCGCCTTCTCCTCCGCCTCCGGACCCAGGTGAGCGCGGGCGCAGATATCCGAGCACAGCTCCTCCAGCCTCACGCTCTTCTCGTACAGGCTTCCCAGACGCGCCTGCCACACCACCGCCTTGAGGTCTTCCAGGCGTTCCTCCAGCCTCCGGCGCAGGTCTTCCTGGAAAAAGAAGGACGCGTCCTCCAGTCGAGCCCTGAGCACCCTTTCGTTGCCGCGCCTTATATTCTCCTCCCTGGCGGGGTCACCGTTATGCGCCACCAGAAAGGCGGCGGCGATATCTCCCCCTTCATCCTCCACCGGGAGGTAGCGCTGGTGCTCCTGCATGGCCGTCTCCAGCACCTCCCGGGGAAGATCCAGGAAGCGCTCCTCGAAACGACCCAGGATCACGTGGGGGTATTCCACCAGGTCTATGACCTCGTCCAGGGTATCGCGGGCCGGCACTGCCCGCATCCCGCTTCCCGCGAGGGCCTGGTCCATGCCTGAGAGCACGGCGCGGCGCCGCTCTTCCTCGTCCGCCAGCACGCAGGCCGCGCGCAACGCGTCAAGGTACGAGGAGGCATGAGGTATCTCCACCTCACCCTTCGAGAGGTAGCGGTGGCCGCGGGAGACACGTCCCGAGCTCAATCCCTCGAGCTCGAAGGGCACCACTTCGTCGCCGTAGAGAGCGAGCAACCAGCGCACCGGACGGGCGAACCTGAACTCCCCGCTTCCCCAGCGCATGGATTTGCGGAAGGAGAGGGACCTTATCAGCCCCGCCAGCAATCCCGGCAACACCTCCAGGGCCGGCTTTCCCTCCTCCCTCACGATGGCGTAAACGAAGTCCCCTTTTTCCGTCGGCCGTATCTCGAGCTCCTCCACGCGCAGGCCACGCGAGCGCGCGAAACCCTCGGCGGCTTTGGTGGGCTTTCCTTCCCGGTCGAAGGCGGCTTCCCGCGACGGGCCGCGGAACTCGCCGACCGCATCCTCCTGCCGCTCCCGGAGGCCCTTCACCAAAAGCGCCAATCTCCTGGGGGTGGAATATATCTCTATATCTTCATATGCCAGGCGCTCGCGCTCCAGGGCCGCGGCGGCGCCGGCGGCGAGCTGCTCGCGGCCGTCCTGGACCGCTCCCCAGGGCAGTTCCTCGGTGCCGATCTCCAGCAACAGGTCCCTGGTCATCCCCGACCCCCTTCCAGAAGCGGAAACCCCGACTCCTCCCTCTGGGCGAGGTATGCGGATGCCGCTCCCCTGGCGATCTCGCGTACCCTCGCTATATAGGAGGTGCGTTCGGTGACGCTGATCACGCCGCGGGCGTCGAGGATGTTGAAGAGGTGTGAGCACTTGAGCACGCAGTCGTAGGCGGGCAGGACCAGTCCCCTGGAGAGCAGCCGCTTCGCCTCCGCCTCGTGGCGGTCGAAAAGCTCGAAGGTGAGCTCGGTATCCGCCTCCTCAAAACAGTAGGTGCTCCATTCCACCTCTGCGGTGCGCTGCAGGTCACCGTATGAAAGCTTGTCGTTCCAGCGCAGGTCGAAGACGTTGTCGATCTCCTGCACGTACATGGCAAGCCTTTCCATGCCGTAGGTCAGCTCCACGGAGACGGGGCGGCAGTCCAAGGAGCCCACCTGCTGGAAGTAGGTGAACTGGGTTATCTCCATGCCGTCCAGCCACACCTCCCACCCCAGTCCCCATGCCCCCAGGGTGGGGGATTCCCAGTCGTCCTCCACGAAACGCACGTCGTGCTGGGAGGGGTCTATGCCCAAAGCGCCCAAGGACTCCAGGTAGACGTCCTGCACGTCATGGGGCGAGGGCTTCAGTATGACCTGGAACTGGGTATGCTGGTGCAGGCGGTTGGGGTTCTCCGCGTAGCGGCCGTCGGCGGGACGCCGCGAGGGCTCGACGTAGGCCACCCGCCAGGGCTCCGGGCCCAAGGCGCGCAGGAAGGTGGCGGGGTTGAAGGTGCCCGCGCCTACCTCCACGTCGTACGGCTGGACGAGGACACAACCTCGCCGCGTCCAGTAGGCCTGCAAGGCCATGATCATGTCCTGAAAGTGCATGCGGTGACCTCCCGGGTTACGATCACGGTTATGATATCAGATAGCGGGCTTCCCTTTATAGGTGATGCGGCCGCTCCAGGCGGACGGAAAGCGGCATACGGGCTAGAACAAGCCGCTGAAGGGTTTCGCGTCGGCGGGAGGCTGGACGTCCACCTCCACCCCATAGGCGGGGAAATCGATGCTTATCTCCAGGCGCGCTTTCTCAGGAAGCAAGGGAATCCCCGCCACCTCGCCCATGCCGGCTAGATCGATATCGGCGGATACGGCTATGCGCCTTATCACGTCCTCGTCTTTCTGGACGCAGACCTCTATGACCGGCCCCGCTTCCTCGAGGTATCGCACCACCTCGTCCTCGCTTAAGCCCAGGGCGGCGCCCATCTCGCGCACCGCGGGTAAGGCCGCGATAGCCTCCAGGTCCGGCTTCACGGAGAAGATGTCGCAGTCGTAGTCGCCTACCTTTTTCTCGCCCGTTTTCTCGACCTCCTCGGCAGAGGCCACTATCTCCGGCGCGGCCCTGAGGAGCCCGGCCAGCGCGCCCACCGCCTCCTCATCGATGCCCTCGGCGATCTCGCCTTCCAGCACGTACCATTGGCCGCCGAAACGGAGGAAGGCTTTGCCCTCCAGGTAACGCAGGGACAGCTCCATGCCCAGCGCCGTGAGCCTCGCCTCCAGCTTCCCCGCGTTCATGTCCACCCATACATCGCCCTGAGCGTTCACGCTCGTGCCCCTCTCGCCCTCACGCGGCGACACGGCCACCATGACCTGGGTGTGAGCGCTCCCCGCCTCGCGCGCGGCATCCGCCGCCGCTCGCAGCCTCTCCTGCGGCGGCACTTCCTTGCCGCAACCGCCGACCCACAACCACGCCAGCAAAAGGGCGGCCGCGATCACCACCGGTGCGGCCTTGCGGGTGCTTCTCATTTCCGCGTCCTCCTTCAGCCTTTGTAGAGCATGGCTGATTCAGGCTTGTTGATCTCCACTTTCCGGTTATAGAGCGGGAAGGTGATCTCCATGATCATCTTCACCGTGAAAGAAGGGTTCGAGTCGTCGCCTTTCTCCACCATCTCTATGTTGTACAGAGTGCGGCGCAACACCAGGTACTCCTTGTCGAACCAGTACTCGTAATTGACGCTGGCGTCCTTGAGCTCTTCCTTTATCTCCTCGATCTTGCGGAGAGTCTCCTCGTCGAGCTGCTCCCTGTCCCCCTTGATCATCTCCAGGAACTGCTGGTTTTCCATAATGGCGTCGAAATTCGGCACCAGGGCGATGTGGTAGCAGTCGCGCTCGCCGACCACCTCGTCCTGCAGCCTGGTGATCTTCTGGAAGTTGTCCATATATTCCGCGGTGTTGCGGGTGATCTCGGATATGCTGGGTATGCTCAGGCTGGAGCCGGCCGGAAGCTCATACCAGGTGCCGCTCTCCTCCGTGCGGTAGTACTGCACGCCGTCGTAAAGGACGTAGTCGAACTCCATGTCGAAGGAAGGCCACCTCATGCGGGCACTGGCGTTCCCGCTGGAGGCGTCGTAATCGCCCTCGCCGTTGAGGGCCACCTCGCTGGTATAGGGCTGCTTGCCGGTGGGGGGGATCACGAAGGAGTAGTCGAAGACATAATGCAGGGTCTCGGCCTCGTCGGTGGCGTTGAGCCCCTCCAGCATGATCTTCTCGGGGGTGGCGTTCTCCGGCAGCTCGCGCCTCAGCAGTCCCTCGGCGCCCTTCTCGCCGCATGCCGCGACCAGCAAAGCCGTCGCCACCGCCAGGCAGATCACCAGGCAGGATAGTCCTGCGCTTTTTTTACGCATATCCCCTCGCTTTCATTCCTCTCCCGCTCCCGCCGACCCGCCCTAAAAATAGCATAAGCGCCCGGCAAGGAAAAAGGGCGGGCCCGGAGGCCCGCCCGCGGTCGGGATCGTCTCAAAGCAACTGCGGGTTTCTGCGCTCCGTGCCCTCGGCCTCCGCGGCGTTTATCTCCCGCAACAACATCAGCCCGGCGTCCCTATCGGCGTCTCCGCTGATGCCGTAGATGCGGGGCGCCATCACCTGCATGAAGGCCCTCACGACCTTCGGGTCGTACTGCACGCCGCCGTAGGCCTCGATCTCCTTCGCCGCCTCCCTGGCCTCCAGCAGCTGCCGGTAAGACCGCCAGGAGGTCATGGCCACGAAAGAATCGGCCACGCTCAGGATGCGCGCTCCCAAGGGTATGGACTCTCCCTTGAGCCCGTCGGGATAGCCCATGCCGTTCCACCATTCGTGGTGCCCTCGCACCAGTGGGATGATCTCCCAGTTGGGCCTGATGGCGGCCAGCATGTCCGCTCCCGCAACCGGGTGCCTCTTGATCATCTCGCGGTCCGCGGCCGAGAGCTCCCTGGCCTTGAAGGCCTGATCCGAAAGGCTCCCCGCCACCTGCAGCATGCCGATGTCCATGAGGTCGGCGGCTCTTTCGATGAGACGGACGTAGTCGTCGTCCAGTTCCATCTTGCGGGCGATCTCCACGGCATAGAAGGAGACTCTTTTCCAGTGCCCCTTCATATGGGGCATCTTGCTCTCCAGGCGGGCATGCAGGTCGTCCACGATGGCCACCAGCTTCGACACCTCCAGGAGGTTGGTGAGGTCGGAGAGGCGTTCCTGCAGATCCCTGGTGGTGGCGTTGAGACGCTGGAAAATGGCCTGGGACTGGCTGCTGTAGGATCTCTCCCGCGCCGCCAGGTAGCCGATGAAGGCCAGGATGAGCAGCGCGAGGCTGATGCGCACCATGTTGTTGAAATAGTCGGACTTGAAGAGGCCGTTGAGCAGCTCGAAATTGAAGGCATACACGATGACCCCTATGCCCAGGATGAGGATCAGGGCCATGGAAAGGTAGAGGACCTCCTTCCTTCCCTTTTCCGTCCTCTGCACGCTCTCCTCGCCGCCGCTGAGAGCCTCCGGCACGGCGGAGGCCGCTCCAAGCTCCTCGGGATTCCCATGATTTCTCATTTTCGCGCCCCCTTTCCAACCCTTTTCACCTCTTGGGAATCGGCGACAAAAGGAAGCGCGAAATCCCCTCCAGGGACTATTTCCCGTCGCCCCGAGCATGACCCTGCGTTCGTCGAAGCGGTCGTGGTTACCTTTAAGAACAAACCGCACCGCGACCGCATGCGCTGTGCCCCGGAGTCCGGGAGAACCTCTTTCCGTCAGGCCCCGTCAAGAGACGGGGAGCCGCCGGCCGCCGCGCGGAGCCGATAAGCGAGCAGCGAGGTGCCGGGCTCGCTTTCGCGCCATCACGTATAGCCGGCGAGGCGAGTGGCGGACTTCGATGCGCCATAAGGGGTCGATTAAGCCGGCCGTCCGCGTCGCTGCATATCGGCATGACCGTCGATCCTCGCTCTTTTCCCCCTACATATCCTCGAACAGCGAGGGCCCGGCGGGAGCGGGGACCCAGTCACGCTCCGCGTCTATGACATGTACCACCCTCCAGCCTCGATCAACCAGCGCCGCGGCGATATGGCGGCGGTGGCACCTCCACGGCAACAGCTCGGCGCATACCACCGCCGAGGGCGCCTCTTCGGCCAGCCTCTCCAGATCCTCCAGCCCGGCCAGGAACTCCGCGCTCAGCATATGCGCCTCGTATCCCCCCTTGCGGTATCCCCCCAGCTTATCACCCAGCCAGGCATAGGAGATGCCCGCCTCACGGAGCGCGGCGGCAAAAGGCTCGCGCGAGAAATGAGGGTAACGCCGGCTGACGGGGAAGGAACGCACGTCGCATACCCCGCGTATCCCGCGGGCATGCAGTAGGTCGATGAAATCGCCCATGCTGCGTTTGCTCGTCCCCAAGGTGAAGACGGTTTTTTCCATCTCAATGCCTTTCCCCGGTGTCGCTGCCATGCCAGGGCACGCTCTCCTTGCCCCTCGAAAGCCGCAAGGGGGGAGGCCCGCAACCCCTCAAGAACGGGGGCCCTTCTTAACCGGGAGGTCGGTTCAAAGCATCCTTTTAGGGCCTTGGAGGCAGATCAGAGCGCGTAGAGCTCCTCGTCGCTGAGCAGTTCCAGTCCCCGGCCGCGCAGTATCTCCTCGGCCTCCGGCAGCCTTTCCACCTCCACCACGAGGATGGCGGTCCTGCGGTCCTGGAAGACGAATCCGTAGGCGTCCTCGATGTTCACGCCGCTCTCCCCCAGCACCCGGCACACTCGGTGCAGCCCCCCGGGACGGTCGTCCATGACCACGGCGATGACCTCTTTGAGGTAGGCGGAGAAGCCCTCCCGCTGCAGGGCCTCGAAGGCCTTGCGGGGCTCGTCAACCAGGAGCTTTACGACTCCGTATTCCTCCGCGCCGGAGATGGTTATGGCACGGATGTTTATACCCTCCTCGAGGAGCACCTCGGTCATCCTCTCCAGCCTGCCCGGCTGGTTCTGGGCGAAAACGTTTATCTGCTTAGCCATCACCGACCCCCTTCGCGTGTTCCCGCCTGTCCAGCACCCGGACCGCCTTCCCCTCGCCCGCCGGCAACGACCCGGGCTCCACCAGCTCCACTCGCGGCGTGACCAGTATCTCCTGCCTCAGTTCGTCCGTGATCCTGCGCTTGAGCTCGTTGAGCTCCTTCACCTCGCCGCGCCATAGCTCCCCCGCCACCTCCACCAGCACGCGCATCTCGTCCATGGACCTCACGGTGTCCAGCACGATCTGGTAATTGGACCCCACCCCCAGCACCCCCAGGAGCACCTTTTCCACCTGCATGGGGAATATGTTGACGCCCTTGACGATGAACATGTCGTCGCTGCGCCCCTTGATGCGCGAGATGCGGCGGTGAGCCCGGCCGCAGGCGCACTCACCGGGGTAAACGAAGGCCAGGTCGCGGGTGCGGTAACGCAGCAGGGGCATGGCTTCGCGGTTGAGGGAGGTGAAGACCAGTTCTCCCTCCTCGCCCGCCTCCACCGGCTCCAAGGTCTCGGGGTCCAGCACCTCCAGGTAGAAGCTGTCCTCCCACACGTGCATCCCCTGCTGGGCCGGGCACTCGAAGGCCACACCAGGGCCGCACATCTCCGAGAGCCCGTAGGAGTTGTAGGCCCGCACCCCGTAGCCTTCCTCCACGCGCTTCCTCAAACCCTCGCTGTGAGGCTCCGCCCCTATAAAGGCGATGCGCAGGTCGGTGTCGGCGCGGGGATCGAGACCGAGCTCCGCGAACACCTCCAGCAGGTAGAGGGCATAGCTGGGGATGATGTGCACTACCGTGGTGTGGAAATCCCTCATGAGCTGGATCTGACGTTTGCTGTTGCCGGAGCCCGCGGGGATGACCATGGCCCCGATCCTTTCCGCGGCGTAATGGAATCCCAGCCCACCCGTGAAAAGCCCGTAGCCCATCATGTTCTGGAAAACGTCCCGGCGCCGCACCCCGGTCATGTACATGCAGCGCGCCACCAATTGCGCCCACGCCTCGATGTCCGCCGCGGTGTGGAAGATGACCGTCGCCTGTCCGGTGGTCCCCGAGGACGAATGCACGCGCACCACCTCATCCAGGGGGACGGTGAGGAAGCGGCGTGGGTCATCTCCCCTCAGGGTGGTCTTGTCCATGCACGGAAGGCGGCGGAGATCGCTCATGGACCTGAGGCGCGAGGGGTCGAAGCCGGCGGCGGCGAACCACTCGCGGTAGAAGGGGCTGCGCTCGCAGCGTTCCAGGGTATCCCGCAGGCGCCTCAACTGCAGCGCCTCTATCTCCTCCCTGGAAAGGAGTTCCATCTCTGCGTTCCAGTATTCGCCCTCCAAGGCCTCCTCCTCGTTCCCGCGCCACGCCCGGAAAAACCCGCGCCGTACACGACCGCCGGCCTCGGCTCTCGGGCCTGTCGTTGGCCCCGAGCCGTCCGGCCTGACCACGCCGGCAGGCGCTCCCACACCTGAAGTGTGGGCGAAGCCGCGAACCGCCGTCAAGCCGCTGCGCGAGGGGCCCAGGCCAAAGCGCACCGACAGGTGGAGGCCGCGGGCCTCCAGGGTCATTGCGCGCCGAGGCTTTGCGGGCTCGCGCCCCGGGTGAGGCGGAACCGCGGGGCGAAGGCCTGGGCTTTTTGCCCCAGGAGCTCAGGCGAAACGCACCGCCAGGTGGGGGCCGTGGACCTTGAACCCCAGCTTGCGGTAGAGCCCCACCGCCGCCGCGTTGTCGCGCTGCGTCTCCAGGCGCACCGCCTTGCCCTTGCGCAACGAGGATGAGCACACCAGCGCGCAGGCAGAGAAGGCGAAGCCGCGGCGGCGGAACCCGGGCATGACGTAAACGCCGCCCAACTCGTCGGCCCGGGGGGTTATCGCCTCCATCTCCGCCTTGGCCACCGCTTTCCCTCCCCTGCGCACCACCGCCGCCGCTTCCTCCTCCACCGCCCGCAGCATCTGGGCGCGCAAAACCCACTCCGCGGCGCCCCCGCCGAGCAGCTCATGGTGGAGCATCATCTCCAGGCGCACAAGGTCTTCGATATCCTCCTCCCCCGCCGCCACCGCGTCGCCTCCGCAAGGCAACTCCCGGCGAGGAAAAAGCGCCATGGTCACCTCTTCCTCGCGGTGCTCCACATGGCTGGAAAGCTCAGGGAGGTCGGAGAGTAGAATATCGACCTCCTGCTCGGGGCCCGCCAGCAAAGCGGGCCTCCCCCAAAGGCGCAGCGCCCGCTCCGCCAGTCGCCGCAGCAGCTCGCGGCGAGCCGCGAACCTCCATATGCCGAGGTTGTTGTGGAAGAGCACCCCTTCCACCCCTCCACCTTCCCGCGCCACCAGGTACCTTCCCTGCTCGGCCAGGCCCATGTCGAAAAGGCCCCAGCGGCGCAGGGCCCAAACCATGCGCAGGTTTCCGAAAGCGTCCCGCTCCAGGAACTCCAGCGCCTCCAGCTCCCGCCCCAGCTCGAGCTCCTCGATACGCAAGTCGATCCTTTCGCTCCCCCTCCCCTTCGCGCGCGGCAGGCGCGGGGACGGAGACATAAACGCTCCTTCACTGCTACAATGGTAGCGTGAACGAAAAGAGAGAGAAAAGCGGGATCGCGGAATTCGAGTCTCGATACCCCTTCCCACTGGACGGTTTCCAACGCCATGCCATCGAGGCCCTCTTCCAGGATCGCTCCGTGCTGGTGGTCGCCCCCACGGGGTCGGGCAAGACGGTGGTGGCGGAATACGCCGTCTGGGCGGCGGAGAAGACGGGGCTGAAGACCTTCTACACCACCCCCCTGAAGGCCCTCAGCAACCAGAAGTACCGCGACTTCTGCGCCGTTTACGGCGTCGAGAACGTGGGCCTGCTCACCGGCGACAACAGCATCAACGGGGAGGCTCCGGTGGTCATCATGACCACCGAGGTCCTGCGCAACATGATCTACGAGCGCTCCCCCACCCTCTACGGCCTACGCTACGTGGTGCTGGACGAATGTCATTACCTCATGGACCCCTTCCGCGGCCCGGTATGGGAGGAGATAATGATCCACCTTCCGCTGGAGGTGAAGATGGTGGGGCTTTCCGCCACCGTGTCCAACTACCGCGAGTTCGGAGAATGGCTCAACGACCTGCGCGGCGACGTGGAGATCATATATTACGACCACCGCCCGGTGCCCCTGCGCCATTACTATATGGTGGGCGGCATAATGGTGAACCTGTTGTCTTCGCGCTCCCCGCGGGTGGTGGAGGAATACGAGAAATCCTTCAAGAGGAGGTCGAGGGGGCGGCCCCGCGCCGCCCACCTGGTGCCCAGACGCTCGGACGTGGTGTGGCGGCTGCACAAATCGGGTATGCTGCCGGCCATCTACTTCATCTTCAGCCGCGCCGGTTGCGATGCCGGGGTGGCGCATTGCATGGAGGCGGGCATCGATCTCACCCACGCGCACGAAAAGGAGTTCATCGAGGAACAGGCCCTGTCGCGCGTCTCCTGGCTGCCCGAGGAAGACCTCAAGGTCTTCGGTTTCGACCAGTGGCTGGAGGCGCTGAAACGCGGCCTCTCCTCCCATCATGCCGGTCACCTCCCCATCTTCAAGGAGATCGTGGAGGACCTCTTCGGGCAGGGCCTGGTAAAGGTGGTTTTCGCCACCGAGACCCTCTCTCTGGGCATCAACATGCCCGCCAAGACGGTGGTGATCGAATCCCTTTACAAGTTCAGCGGCGAAAGCCACGACCTGCTGACCCCCACCGAGTACACCCAGTTCACGGGCCGCGCCGGACGTAGGGGCATCGACAAGGTCGGCAACGCCGTCACCCTCTATAACCCCATGGTGCCGTTCTCGCAGGTGCAGAGGCTGGCGGAGGCCGAAAGCCTGCCCATCCGGTCCAGTTTCAGCCTTTCCTACAACATGGCCGTCAACCTGCTGCGCTACTACGACATGGAAAAGGCGTTGCACCTCCTTAATTCCAGCTTCGCCCAGTTCCATGCCGACCGCGACGTGGTGCGCCTCGAGCGCGCCAAGACGAAGATGGCGCGGAGGATGCGCTCGCACCGGGAGAAGATCGCCTGCGAGCGTGGAGACGCGCTCTCCTACTTCGACCTGCGCGCACGGGTATCGCGCATGGTAAAGGAGCTGGCGGAAGAGCGAAGGCGCAGGAGGAAGGAACTGGTAAACCGGGAGCTGGAGGAGCTGCTGGTCGGCGACGTCATCGTGCTCCACCGCAAGGGCGGCCGCAGGCCCGCGGTAGTGCTGGGGATCTCGGAGGACAAGCACGGCAACCCCCGCCTGACCACCATGGACGACCGCGGTCATTACCTCAAGGTCTCCTACGGTCAGTTTCCCTTGCCGCCCCAGGCCATCGGGCACCTGGGAAGCGCTTTCCTTCCCGCCGACAGCAAGGCCAGGGAGAAGAAGCTGCGCCAGGCGCTTTCGGGCTTCAAGCTCCCCGCTCCCCAGGCCTGGGAGGAGGAATCGTATCACCCCCAGCGCGAGGAGCTGGCGGCGGCCGAGGCCCAGCTGGAGGCCATGGAATGCCATACCTGCGAGGGACGCGAGACATGCATGGACGCCTGCCGGCAGATAAGAAGCCTGGAGGACGAGATCGCGCGCGTCGATCGCCAGATGGAGGCGCGCAGCGACGTATCCTCCCGCAAGTTGGGGAATATCACGCGGGTACTGGAACGCCTCGGCTACCTGGAAGGGGAAACCCCCACCAGGAAGGGACTCATCCTCAGCCGCATCTACAACGAATGCGACCTGCTGCTGGTGGAGTGCATGGAGGAAGGGTTGTTCCACAGGCTGGACGCGGCGGAAACGGCCGCTTTTGCCTCCATCTTCGTCTTCGAGTCGCGAGAGGGGCCGGGCCCGCGCCGTGCGGGCATGCGCGGCCGTAGGCATGAGGCGCCGCCGCCCTCTCCTATCCCTACCCCCGCGCTACACGACGCCCTGGCGCGAGCGCGTTCCCTGGAGGGGAGGATAAAGACGTTGGAGGCGCGGGAGGGCCTCGACCTTCTCCGCGCTGTCGATCCGGGGTTCATGCGCGTGGTGCACGACTGGGCCTGCGGTGAGAGCTTGGAATATATTTCCACAACTTACCCCCAATACTCCGCGGGGGATTTCGTGCGTTCCATGAAGCAGGTCCTGGATATCCTGCGCCAGATAAAGGAGGTGGCGGAGGACCCCCTCATAGCCGGGAAAGTCTCCGAGGCCGCGGACCTCGTCCACCGCAGCATCGTCGCTTACACCAGCGTGGTGGATACGTTGGAGGAGGAACTGGAGAGCGAGCCATTGGCGCGCTGAGGCACCACACCGGCAGCGCCCGGGAACGGGGGGGCGGTCCCATCCGCACACATCCATCCCGAGCAGAACCCCAAAGGACGGGGTACAGCCGAAACGCGGCATGGACGGTTATTTCCCCCCCACATAAGAAAAGGGCGGCGGCGAACGGCTTTGCCGCCCCTGGTCCCGAGATCGGGGCGAGGCGCTCTCGCGGCAGGCAGCAGGCAGGCTCATGGCCTTCCGCCGGGTATGTTCACGTGCTGCGCGCGATCCGCGTTGCCGACGGGGGCGCCGAAGCGGTTCAAGAGGGCGCGGAATCGTGCCGATATGTTAGAATTGGTAAGTAATGTTTTCTTTTAAGGTAAGTGTGGCGACAGTAAACAAGGGGGACAGGTGATGAAGAGGATAGCGCTTATCGGCCTCCTCTGTTTTCTTCTCTCCGGCCTGTTGGTCGGCTGGGCCTGGGCGCAAGGAGAAGGGGGCGGTGTCACGACGGGACAGGTCACCGCGGAGGAGGCCGCGCAGGAGGCGACCTTCGAGGAGCCGACCATGCCCTACCGCGACTGGGGCGATTACCGTTACATCTTCACCGGGGTGGCGCCTTCGGCCGATCTCGACCCCCAGAGCGTGATCATGAACTGGTTCACTCCCGACCTCTACAACGCCGATTGGAGCCACGCCAACTACGTTCACCTGCGCATCAACGTGCAGTGGCACCGCAACGAGCGCTCCCTCGACTACATGCCCCTGCAGCTCATCCTGCACAGCGGCGGGCGCTCCTTCATCCTTTTTGGAAAGGCCAACGCCAACCAGTCCTACCTGTGGCGGCGCGGGAACCATTACGGCAACGACGTGGGCGCGCGTTATCCCGACCACGTGGGAGACGACGCCCGGGTCATCTTCACCTTCGACACCAACGGAGCGGCCATCGACCCCTATAACTCCTACATCGAGGTGAGGGGCATCCTGGAGGTATGGGACTGGCAATCACAGAGCAAGCTCTACGTGGACGAGGCACTGCAGGACCATTACTGGTATCGCTACGGCAGCTCTTATTTCACCTACACCCCGCTGGGAAGCATCCCCTTGGCGGAGTTGCTTCCCAAGTGAGCCACGGACCGAATAGCGGCGGGAGCAGGCCGGGCCCCAAGCCCGGCCGCTTCGTTTTCCGCTTCCTTCCCCGCGAGCGGGGCGCAACAGGCCGTCCTTCCCGCTGCCACGAGGAGGGCCCGCAATAAGAGCGGCGAGACCTTGCGTTTGATCGAGCCGTTTTCCTTCGCAGCGAGCCGCTCTTACTTGCAAACGCCTTGCGCCCAGGCGGACGCGAGCCGGCGTTAACCAGGCGACGGCGCTGGTCGATTAGTTCTAGGGACGTGGATAATATGGGAAAGAAAGGCGCCGGCGCGGACCGCCGTTGCCCGGAGGTCGCGCGGGGGAGTGAACGAAGCCCATGCAACTTGAGCGCAGGCTTGTCTGGCTGCTGACGGTGGCGGCCGCCGTGGCCGTGCCCGCCCTGGCGGTTATCATCCACCTTCCCCACGGGGTGGAGATGGACCATTCCATGCTCTACCTCTGCCTTGTGGCCGTGGCGGTGTTGGTGACCGCCCAGAACCTGTTCCTGCTCTACCCCAGCGGACACGGAAAGCTCTTCCCGCGCCTTCCCAACCTTTTCGTCGGCCTGCTCATCTACAGCTTCATCGTCTGCGCCGCCGTCTATTTCAGCGGCGGCCTGGACAGCCCTCTTTATCCCGCCCTGCTCATCGGCCCCCTGGCCGCGGGCATATCCTTCGAGCTGCCGATGGCGGCGGCGAGCACCTC
>JACVJD010000061.1 GCA_015711825.1 Candidatus Solincola daggyaiensis | reverse complement strand
ACGGGCACGGGGCGCGCGTCCCCGCGCCCCATATACTTCCTTCCCGGGAGATGTCGGGGCTTCCGGCGGCCTCCATCTTCAAGGGGTCTAGGACGACAAAAATATACGCTCACCTCCGAATGCGACGCAAGCCGGACGGCCATGACGGAACCACGAACCCTCGAAGCGCGTCCCTAAACTTGGGGGACGAGGGATAAAAGAGACGGAGGAAGAAGATGGCTGGGAAAAAATGGCTGGTGATGGTGGCGCTGATCGCGCTGGCCGCGTTGGTGGTATCCGCAGTCGTGTTGGGGTGCGGGGAGAGCGGTACCAAAATCTCCGGGGAGGCTTCGACCCCCACCACGGCAAAAGATGGCGTCTCGCCGAGCCGCACGGGTGGCGACGCGGACAAAGGCGACTATGGCGCCGAAAGCGAAAACCTGTTGATCACGCAGGGGGCGGCAGGGGAAACCGCGGCGGGGCGGAGTGTACCCGCTCCTTCCAGGGGGACGTCCTCCACGGGTACGCCTTCCATACTGGAGCAGTTGCAGCTCAAGGTGATAAAGACCGCCCTGGTGAAGTTGGAGTTGGGGAAGGGCGATTACTCCTCGCTGCGGGAGGACGCCGTGGCGGCGGCCAAGGCGGCGGGCGGGTACGTGGAGGACGAGAGCTCCAGCCGTGACGGAGACGGTTTCACCCACGCCACCCTCACCCTGCGCGTGCCGGCGGAAAAGTTCGACGAGTTGTTGGAGGAGGTGTCGTCACTGGGGGAAGTCACCTCGAGCCAGGTCAGGACCCAGGACGTGAGCGAGGAGTACGTCGACCTCGAGAGCAGGCTCCGCCACCTCCAGAACCAGGAACAGTTCTACCTCACCCTCATCTCCAAGGCCCAGACCATCCAGGAGATGATCTCCATCCGCGAGCACCTGGATTCCGTCCAGCTCGAGAAGGAGCAGGTGCAGGGGCGCATGAACTTCCTCGACCAGCAGGTCGGCTTCTCCACCCTCACCCTTTCCGTGGACGAGACCTCGGGTGAGGGGGAAAAGGGCGAGGGGTTCTGGGACAAGGTGGGCGAGGCCTTCAAGAGCTTCGGCCGGAGCATGAAAAAGCTCGCCGTGGGGTTCTTCTACGCCCTCCCCTACCTGCTCATACTGGCGGTCATCGCCGCCGTGATATGGCTAATGGCAAGGCGCTACCGCAGGTCCCGCTCCGCAAACCGGCCGGAGGCCGGTTAAGCTGCGCCGCGCCGCTGCCCCCCCGGCGTTAACGGGAACGGGATCCCTGGGGCACGCGCCGATGGCCGGGCCGAGCCCGCTTTCAGGCGTTTAATCGATGGCGCCAGCCGCCCTCGCCCTAATGGTCGCGCTCCGTGCCCTCGAGGGGGACGAAGCGGTCGGCCAGTTTCTCCAGCACCGCGGGCATGGTGGTGTACTCCATCTCGTCCAGCGGCAGGCGGTGCGGCTCGAAGGGGCCGTGCGCGCGCAGGTAGTCGGCGATATCCAGGGCCTTTTGCCTGGCGTTGTCGTAGCTCGGGTCGGCGAACATGTCCCGGGGGCCGACCAGCTTGCCGCCGATGAGCTGGAAGCCCAGGGCCACCACGCGCGGCGGTCCGTCGAAGCGGGTGGGGGTATCCCAGTCCGTGCCCACGGGCATGAAGGGGCCGTGGTGGCTGCCGCGCATCCATCCCGCCACGGTGTAGGGGAAGGCGAAAGGCTCCAGCACCTCGCCCACCGCCGGGAGCCCGCTCTGGCAGCGTACCGCCATCACCGGGTCGTCCTTGCCCACGTAGCGCCCGGCCATGAGGAAGAGGCGCTGGGTCGAGGTCACCGCCACCGGCTCGTCGTCGCCCTTGCGGAAGACGTGCTTGATCACGTAGCGCGAGGGGGCGCCGATGAACACCAGCATGTCGTAGATCTCCTCCGGGGTGCTGAAGATGACCTTCTTCTCCTCGATGAGGTCGTGCACCTCGAAGCGGAAACCGTCATGCATGGAGGGGTCGATGACCAGGCCGGCGGTGTTGAAGGGATCGGCGAACATCTTGTAGAGGGGGAAGTTCCATGAACCGGGCTCCGTCTTGTCGGCCAGGAAGACGATGACCGGCTCGCTCTTGCGCTCCTCGATCTCCATCTCCGCGAAGCCGGGGCCCATGCCTCGCAGGTTGCCGGAGAAGGCGTCGGTGAGCAGGTCCTGCCCAGCTCCGTACTGCCCCAGTTCCTTGGCCACCTCGGTCACCGCCTCGAAGGTGTTCCAGGCGAAGCGGTGGATCTCCTCGCTGTCGGGGCCCTTCTCGTGGGTCATGATCATGGCGATGTCGTCGCCGCACTTGGCCTGGCAGTAGTCGATGAGCAGCCCTTTCTCCTTCGCCTCCGCCAGCAGCTCGCGCGTGCGGCTGAGCATGGCCGGATGGACGTCGGAATGGCCGACGAATCCTCCCACGTCGGCTTTTATTATGCTCAAAGTAACCTTCATATGCTTTTACCTCCTCGAGTCCAAGGAAGCTCTCACGGCTTCCTTCCCACCTCGCCGGCTTTTCCGATCCCGGTCATAGGACAGTCGCCATTATAATATCTATGCTGTATCATTTCAAAGACGCCGTGCGGGCCGGAGCGGCCGGCACGAGCCGGCGCAAGAGAGGCGATTCGCCGGAAAAGACCGGTAAACGACCTCTTGGTGCTTGCCGAGCCTCTTGGTGCCTGCCGGCGCATGGACGAGCTCCACCGCTGAGCACACCTTTGTATATTCCCAGGCGGAAGGCGGGAGAAACGCGATGCGGGCAGACAAGGAGACATTCTGGCACGCCCTTGAGGTGGACGAGACAGCCCGGCGGCTTGGGTCCTCGCCTCGAGAGGGAATAACGCGGGAGGAGGCCGCGGAACGACTGCGCCTGCACGGGCATAACCTTATCCGCGAGGAGGAGTCGATAAGTCCCCTGGTCCTTTTCCTGAACCAGTTCCTTGATTTTATGATCTACGTGCTCATAGCCGCGGCGGTGATATCCGGCGCCCTACTGCGCGAGTACCTGGACGCGGCGGTGATCATGTTCATCGTCGTCGCCAACGCCGTGCTGGGGTTCGTGCAGGAATACCGTGCCGAGAAGGCCCTTGAGAGCCTGAAGAAGCTCAGCGCCCCCACCGCGCGCGTGGTGCGCGGGGGGAAAGAGATGAACATACCCTCCTCGGAATTGGTTCCCGGCGACCTCATACTGCTGGAGGCCGGAGACCGCATCCCCGGAGACGCGCGTCTGGTGGAGGTACACGGGCTTCGCCTGGAGGAGGCCTCCCTCACCGGGGAGTCGGGGGCGGTGGATAAGACCGCGTCCTGCTTGGCGCCCGGGACGCTTTCTCCCGGGGATTGCAGGAACATGGTCTTCACCGGCACCCATGCCGTGCACGGACGCGGCGCCGCCCTGGTGGTGGCCACCGGAAGGGAGACGGAGCTGGGCCGTATCGCGGAGATGATAGGGGAGGCGGGCGAGGAAAAGACACCCTTGCAGTTGGAGCTCGGGAGGGTGGGGAAGAGGATCGCGCTGCTCTGCCTCGCGGTATGCGCGTTCATCTTCGCGGTGGGAGTGATCAGGAGGCTGGAGTGGGCGGACATGTTCCTCTTCTCTGTCAGCCTCGCGGTGGCCGCCATCCCCGAGGGCCTTCCCGCCATCGTCACCATCTCCCTGGCCCTGGGGGTCAGGCGCATGGCTTCCCACAACGCCCTCTTGCGCAAGCTCCCCGCCGTGGAGACCCTGGGATGCGCCGACGTCATCTGCACCGACAAGACCGGCACCCTCACCCGCAACCAGATGGAGGTGCGGGAGTTCCTGCTTCCCGGGCGCGAAGCTGTGACGCTGCAGGAGATGGGGAAAGACGGCAAGAGGCGGGAAGCGCTCGCGCCCCTGCTGGCCACGGCGGTGCTGTGCAACGACGCCAGGGAGCAGGAGGGGGAATTCCTGGGCGAGGGCACGGAGATCGGTTTGCTGCGGGCCGCTTATGAGCTGGGTTTCTCACGCGAGGAAGCGCTGCGCGCCATGCCCCGCCTCGGGGAGCTGCCCTTCGAGAGCGAACGCAAGATGATGAGCACCGTGCACGCTCTAGGTGACAACAACCCTTATTTCGCCTTCGTCGGGTCTCCCTATCTTCTCCTGGTCAAGGGGGCTCCCGAATCGGTGCTCAATCACTGCACCCATGCCCTGGGCCCCGGCGGCGTCGAGGGCCTGGGGAGCGGGGGACGCGTGCGCTACGCAGCGGAGGCGGAACGGATGGCGGAGCGCGCCCTGCGCACCCTGGCCTTCGCCTGCCGCCCCCTGGACGAGCTGCCCGAAGAGGCGGAGGCCGCGGCGCTGGAGAGGGACCTGGTCTATTTGGGGACGGCAGGTCTTTTGGACCCGCCGCGCCCCGAGGTCTTCGCCGCCCTGGAGAAATGCCGCAAAGCGAGCATAGAGGTGGTCATGATCACCGGCGACCACGCCGCCACCGCCCGCGCCATCGCCGAGGAGCTGGCCATCCTCACCCCCGGGAAGGAGCTGGTTACCGGCCCGGAGCTGGCGCACATGAGCGACGATGAGCTGGCCTCAAGGGTGGAGAGGATAGCCGTTTACGCCCGCGTATCCCCCGCCGACAAGGTCAAGATCGTGCGCGCCTGGAAGTCGCGGGGCAAGACGGTGGCCATGACCGGCGACGGGGTGAACGACGCACCCGCCCTAAAAAACGCCGACATCGGGGTGGCCATGGGCATCACCGGCACCGACGTGAGCAAGGAGGCCTCGGATATGATCCTCGCCGACGACAATTTCGCCACCATCGTGAACGCGGTGGAGGAGGGGAGGATCATCTACGACAACCTGAAGAAATTCATCTACTTCCTCCTCTCCTGCAACATGAGCGAGGTATCCACCATGTTCCTGGGCATGCTCTTCTCGTCCGTCACCCCCCTCAAGGCGGTGCAGGTGCTGTGGATGAACCTGGTAACCGACGGCCTCCCCGCCATGGCCTTGGGGGTGGACACCCCCGCGCCCGACATCATGCTGCGCCCCCCGCGCGATCCCTCCGAGAGCATCCTCTCCTACCGCAAACAACTGCTGGTGTTGTGGCAGGGCTTCATACTCTCCCTGGGAGCTCTCTCCGCCTTTTTCATCTCTCGCTCCATCCTCTTCCCCCATGACACCGCCAAGGCCCAGACGGTGACCTTCACCACCCTGGTCCTCTCCCAGCTCATCCACGCCTTCAACTCGCGCTCCGAGCGCCTCTCCGTCTCCGAGCTCCCTTTCCTCGACAATAGGGCGCTCATCGGCGCGGTGCTGGTTTCCCTCGGCCTGCAGCTCCTGGTGGTGTTGACCCCTCCCTTCATGCGCCTCTTCGGCACCGCGAGCGTGGGCGCGGAGGGCTGGGGCCTGATCCTGGCCTGTTCGGTGCTGCCGGCGGTGCTCATAGACCGCATCAAGACATCGCTGCGCGCATAGGGGCTCAAGAGCGCGGCTCGTGCCGGGACCGAGCGCAGCGCCGCCATCCATGAACTTTGGCCCTGGCCGCAGCGCTGAACGCAAACCGCCATCATGGTTCAGGGATGAAAAAGCGGCCGTGGCTTGCCGGCTGTATAGCCCTCCCGGTCTTATCCGGCGGGCTGTAGGGCGGATTCGGTGAAGGTGCAGTTGGGATCCCAGAGCAGCCACTCGTTGACGCCCAGCTCGTAGCAGGCGCGGATCTGGGCCTGCACCTCCGCGGCGCCGTAGTTGACGCGCAGGGAGAAGTCCTGCAGCCAGGGGCGCAGTTTGCAATTGGTCCCCTCGAGCTTTTTCTGGAAGTCCACCAGGCTGGCGTAAACGGTATCGTGGGGGTTGGCCTCGGGGTTGCCGATGTTGTACTCGCCTGGGTTGTAATGGGATGGGTAAACCATGGGCGAGATGTAATCCAGGTACCGGCCCATGGCCGAGACGTCCTGCCCTATGCCCATATCGCCCTGTCCGGAGGCGGTGAGGCCGAAGACGTCCGCGGAAAAGACCACCCCCAGGGGCTTGAGCCCGTCGCGCATGAAGGAGAGAAAATCCGTGATGACCTGGGACTTGGTGCGGGCATCTCCCCTTTGAGCGGGGAACACGCAGGTGGTCACGTTGCCGTCGGAGGGGAAGCGCACGTAGTCCAGCTGTATCTCCTTGAACCCCTTGCGCGCCGCCTCCAGCGCCAGCCCCAGGATGTAATCCCAGTTCTCGCGGTTGTATGGGTCCAGCCAGTTCCCGTCCCCCCACCTGCCCCCGTTGGTGTTGTGCACCGCCAGGTCCGGGCGCTTGGAAGCCACCACCGGGTCTTTGAAACAGACGATGCGGGCGATGGTGTAGATGTCGTTGTACCAGCACTTGTCCATGACGCGGCCGATGTCCACCCCTCCCTTGGTTAGGGGGCTTCCCACCTCCACCGCCAGCGGCACCTCGCTGGGATAGGCGACGCGTCCGCTCTCGTCCTTGACGTCTATCTGCAAGCCGTTGAGCTCGGTCCTCTTCACCAGCTCGACCATGTTCTTGAAGAGCACGCGGTCCGCCGCCACCCAGATGGAAACGTGCACCCCCTTCACCTGGGGCGGCGGGGCGGTATCCACCACGACCTCCCGGCGGTTGCCGGCCTTGTCCAGCGCCTGCAGGGTCACGGCGTTGCGCTGGTAGCGGTCCACCTCCACCGTGAACGAGCCGTCCGCTCCCAGAGGAACTCTTTTGTCATCGAGCAACAGGGTATCCGCGCCCTCGGCCCTTCCCTTGATGACGGTGATGCCGTCGTCCCTCAGCTCCCATTCGTCTATCTGCAGCGCCGGCGGGGTGCAGTCCACCAGGAAGCGCGAGGTCGCCGCGGGCTTGCCCCCCACCAGGATCTCCACCACATGCTCGCCGTCCGCCAGATCTATGTCCATGGAGAGGAGTGAGTTGTCGATCACCGCCTGGTCGGTGCGGTCCTCGCCGTCCACCATGACCTTGACCGACCCCGGGCCGATATTGGCTTTTAACGAGACCTCGATATGTACGGGGGAGCCCGCCACCAGGGAGCCGTCGGCGGGCACCATGCCGCTTGCGGCCGGGGAGCGCAGGAGCACGAGGAGCATGATGATGAGAAAGACCACGGAGCCCAGGCCGACCAGCGCCCAAACCGCGCGCGGGCTCATCTTCGTCTTGCGGCGGTAGATACGCTGACGGGGGCGGGCACTGGGGCGCCTTACCCCCGTGGACCGCGGCGGCGACGATCTCGATCGCGCCGTGCTCGCGCTACCGCTTCGGGCGGCAAGCGCCGAGGTATCGCGCGCGCCGGTCAACTTGGCGCGGGGGGCGATGCGCGACCTCAGCCGGCGCCGGGTGAAGATTCTCTTTCCACTTCCTGGATAATACGCCAATAGATGCCGCCGGGGCTTCGTCTCTCGCCCCGACCCTCCTCTCCTGTTCCCCCGCCTTGCTTCACGCCTGGGAGCAGTCCCGCGCGCAACTCCCACGTCATCAGGCGGCGCTTCATCGACCAGGGATCAATCGGGGTCAATAAGTCCTGAGCTCCTTTTCCCCGAGCTTGTCCAAGTCCACGCGGTCAACCATATGTTTGGGCACCGTCACCGTGGCGGGGTTCCCGTCGCTGCGATAGCGCCTCTCGGGATTCTCCATGAAATACTGGATCCATGCGTATATACCGCTGTCGCCGGTGTCCAGCGAGGGGTCGAGGGCCTGCACGCGCGGCAGGCGCAGGGGATCGAAGGAGTGGTCCACGGGAGATGGAGCGGGGTTGGCGCCCACCAGCAGCGAGGCCCGGAATCTCACCTCGACCCCGTCGTAGGCGCCGTGGGTGAGCACGGCGGGATTCTTGGGCTCGGACCCGTTGGGGAGGGCGATGCTGGTCTGCTCATATCCGGGGATGTACTTCTGCACCAGCTTGATGTTGCCCGCCAGCTCCTTCAACGCCGCCTCGTCGTCAAGGTCCCCGAGAGAGGGGTGGTTTACGGTATGGTTTCCGATGTCGTAGCCGTTCTCCACCAACCAGGCGAGCTTTTTCTCCGCGTATTCCTCCTGCCCGAAGAGGGTCGGCAACACGTAGAAGGTGGCCGTGATGTTGAAGTCGGGGTGCTCCCTGCGGAAATCCTCCATGACCCCCACCGCGCAGCGGGGGTCTATGACCAGCTCTCCGTTCTGCTGGATGTAGCGGAACTGGCTGGGGTCGGCGTCGTCGAAGGTCAGCACCACGGGGGTATATCCGGGCTCCACGTAGATGTCGTTGTTCACCAGGTCGTCCAGGCCTATGCAGCGATATCCCTGCTCGTAGAGGTATTCCAGGTCGGCGCGGAAGTTCTCGGGCGTGCGGGACCAGCGTCCCTCCTCCGCAATGCGGTGGTATTCCAGCACCATCACCGCGCCGAGCTCGTTCACCTTCAGGCGGTTCAGCTCGCCCTCGCTCAAGCCGATGGAGGCCGTTACCGCGGCCTTGAAATCGGTCCCCTTGCCGCCTCCCGAGAGGGCCGCTACCAGGACGACCAGGATTACCACCGAGGCCAGCACGGCCAAGAGCACGTAAAATCGCCGCGTGAACTTCAACCCGCCGCGGCGCCTCCGCGCGGCCGTCCTCCTCGCAAGCGCCTGCTGCTCCGTCATATCCCTCCCGTCGTGCGCGCATGGTCTCCGCGGGCCCTTAAACGACCCTTTCTATACTTGATAGAAGTTTATCATCAACCTCGTGGCGGCTCCAATGACGCCGCACAGCCCGAAACCGCCCGGGCCAGCCCCGAAAGCCCTTGTTCCCGACCTCTTTTCCATTCCACTTTTTCCCAATGATGCCGTTCGGAGCCTGCGGCGCGGCGCTCTGCGTGCCTTGACCTCTCAACCTCTTGCTTAGCCTCTCGACCTATCCACGCCGCCGCGTACGGCCTCCGCATCCACTTGAATAGACTTTCTGCGCAGGCGCCGGGGTTCCCTTGCGACCGAACAGGTACCGCCCATGCCCTTGACGCAGGCACGGCGCTTCAAGGTCATTAATAGAATGGTTGCCGCTTGCGGCCGGAGGATCCCAGCACGCCTTTGATGCGATGCGGGCCTCCCTGTCCCGTGCGGCGAGGCCGGAAAGCGAGGCCGGGGCGCGATCAGGCCAGATCCACCACTATACGCGTGTCGGTGCCCCTTATCCCCTCCACGTCGTGGAGGTCCGCGATGACCACCTCCGAGATGCCCCTGGCATCATGCGACTCCAGCACCGCGATGATGTCGTCGGGACCGGTCACGCAGTAGGCTTCCACCACCTGACGCATCTCCTTGACGGCCTGCATGACCTCCTTTATCTTCCCCGGCTCCACCTTGATGAGCACGAAAGCCTTCACCGTGACACCTCCTCGCGATCGATACCCCTTCCCTGTCGATACTACGTCGCCTATCCTCATCGACCGGTTCCCCCTCCCGGGAGGCCACATTCGCGCCGACACCGCCGAGAGGGAGAGGAAACCGCCTGACCTTATTGTCTATTTTACCCCTCCCGCTCCCTCCCAAGGCACGTAACCGCCGGTACGCCAGGTCACGGGAGAGAGCGGCGGGCGGGCGGCCCGACACCCGCCGAGCGGCGTCGCAGCGATCGCGCGGCCACCGAATTCCCGCCTCTCGCACATAGTTCCCGCGGACGCCGGGCGGTGGATCGGCGCGCCAAGGGGCATCAATTTACACCCGAGATCATCTTGGTCTCAATTGCGGCGCGCCGCTAGGCGGCGAATGGGAGCGCCATGGGGTAAAATCATACTGACGAGCAAAGGAACCCGTGGGCGGTCACAGCGGAAGGCGCGATGAGCGGCAGGCGTAAGGAGAGCCAGGAGGACAAGCGCCGGAGGATACTGAAGGAGGCGGCGCGGGAGTTCGTCTCCAAGGGGTACAAGGGCGCCAACATCAACACCATCGCCGAGAAGAGCGACATCGGCAAGGGGACCATCTACCTCTACTTTCCCAGCAAAGCCGAGCTCTTCGCCGACGCCCTGAGGGAGAGCAACAAGCTCTGGCTGGAAAGAGCGCGCGAGATAGCCGGAAGCGGCGACGATCCCCTGCGTTCCCTCAGGGAGCTGCTCACCCTGGACGTGGTGCTGGGGGTAGAGCACAAGGAGCTGGCCCAGCTCTGGATATCCTCTTTTTTCGGGGACAACCGCCAGTTCGCGGGGACGGCGGCGGAGGTGCTGGAGGAATACGCCGACCTGGTGGAGGAGCTGGTGAGGGAATGCTCGCGCCGAGGATTGTTCAGGGAAGTCGATCCGCGGCTCGCCGCCTACTTGCTGCTGGGCATAAACGAGATCGCCATCGCCTTCTACGACCCCTTGCTCAAGCAGAGGGGCAAGGTGGATGCGGTGTATGAGACCTTGCGGGAGATGATCTTCAACGGCCTCCTGGCAAGGCCACGGGGAGACCCGGGCACGGATGCCTGAACCCGCCCTGCGTACCTTCCTCCGGGCCCCATTCCCGACCGGCCGTCGCATGAAGCCGGCAGCCCGATCCGGCGGCGCCTCCCATGTCTCTTCCCGCGTATCCGTTCCCCTGGGGCGGTGAAGAAAAGCTGGGCTTGCCGCCTGTTGCCGGGATGGGGGATATGTTATATAATATGGGTGACCGGTCACCCAGTTAGTTCTAGCTGTTTTCCGGGGTATGGGGTGGAAACATCATCTGCGGGTGGCGGTCGGGGTAGGGCGGCTCCTCGCGCGTAGCGCGGCGGCGAAACCATGGCCGGAGAAGGCCCGAGGCCGGAACGGTCCGGAAGGGACCTTGTCCGGAAAAGCGGGCGCCTGCGTCCAGCCGGGAGTCATGGCGAAGCATGTGATCGTAGGCGCGGCCGTCCGAGAGGGGTCATCTCCGGGAAATGCGGCCACCGGGATGAAGCCGGGAAGGTATCGTGATGCCCCATGATCGTAGACGTTTGCGTAACTCCTCCGCATAAGGACGTGCTGCTCGGCATGCTCGACCCCATGCCGCACCTCGCCGGCTATTACGAGGTCTACTCCATGGGTCCCGAAGCCCGCGAGCTCCTGGCCGATTTCAAGGCGGAGGACTTCCTGGGCATGATGGACGGCGCGGGGATCGACATCGCCGTCCTGCACGGCGAGGACCAGGAGACCACCTTCAACAAGAAGATACCCGACGAGCTGGTGGCCGAGCTGGTCAAGAGCTACCCCGACCGTTTCCTGGGCTTCGCCGGCGTCGACCCTCACAAGGGGAAAGCGGCGGTGAAGGGCATGGAATACGCCGTGCGCGAATTGGGGCTGCGCGGGGCCATGATCTCTCCCTGGGAGCACCTCATGTTCTCCGACGACGAGAGGTACCACCCCATCTACGAGGCGTGCATCGAACTGGATATCCCCATCTGGATCCACGCCTCGGTAAACTTCTCCCGCCAGATACCCATGGAGTATGGGCATCCCCTGCGCCTCGACCGCGTGGCGGTGAGGTTCCCGGAGCTGAAGATCATCGCCGGCCACGCCGGCTGGCCCTGGGTGACGGAGATGGTGGCGGTGGCCTGGAGGCACCCCAACGTCTACCTGGAAATATCGGGCATACGCCAAAAATACATGGGCATGGAGAACACCGGCTGGGGGCCCCTCATCCATTACGGCAACAGCGTGCTCCAGGACAAGATCCTCTTCGCCACCGCCTGGCCGCTTCTGGACCTGCAACGGGCGGTTGAGGACGTGAAGGGGCTCCCGCTGAAGGACGAGGTCAAGTCGAAGTGGCTGGGGGAGAACGCGCGGCGCCTCCTGCGCCTGTAGGCCCGGTGATATGTGAGGGGGAAGAGGAATGGAAGGTAAATATTGGAATGAGAAGATGGAGACCATGCCGCCCCAGGAACTCGCGCAACTGGAAGCGAGGAAGCTGCGCAAACAGCTGAAGTACGTCTACGCCAACTCCCCCTTCTACCGGAGCAAGTTCGACGATGCTGGGGTGCGTCCCGCTGCCGTGCGCACCGCGGCGGACCTCCCCCAGCTCCCCTTCACCACCAAGGACGACATCCGCCGCACCCAGGCCGAGGACGGGGGGCTGGGCGCGCACCTCTGCGCCCCCGTCACCTCCCTGGTGCGCGTGCAGGGGACCAGCGGCACCACCGGCAGGCCCGTCTACGTCGCCCTCACCGCCCGGGACGCGAACAACTGGAAGGAACTCTTCGCCCGCCACGCCTGGTGCGGGGGCATCCGCCCCGGGGATTCCTTCATCAACCCGGCCAACTTCACCCTCTTCGTGGGCGGCCTCTCCGAGGCGGTTTCCGCGGAGGCCATGGGCTTCTGCGTCATCCCCGCCCCCCTGGCCACCACCGGGGTGGAAAAACTCATGCAGTTGGTCCTGGACCTCAAACCCACCGTCCTCTTCGCCACCCCTTCCGCCACCGTCTTCCTGGCCGAGTACGTGCGCAGCCAGATGAACATGGACCCCCGCGACCTGGGTTTCAAGAAGGGGTTCATGGCCGGGGAGGCCATGACCGAGGAGGACCGCCGCCGCATCGAGGAGGAATGGGGCATCGTGGCCCGCAGCTACTACGGCATGGCGGACGTGGCCGCCGACATGGCCAGCGAGTGCGGCGAGGCCGAGGGCATGCACTTCTGCGGCCAGGGGCTGATCCTGGCCGAGCTGGTGGACCCCGCCAGCCTGGAGCCGCTGGAGATGGCCGACGGCGCGGAGGGGGAGATCGTCTATACCCATATCGACCGCGAGGCCACCCCGGTGGTGCGCTACCGCTGCCGGGACATGGTTAAAGTTTACACCTCGCCCTGCCCCTGTGGCCGCACCTCCTTCCGTTTCAGCGTGCTGGGGCGCACCGACGACATGCTCAAGGTCAAGGGGGTGAACGTCTTTCCTTCCGCGGTGAAGGACGTCATCTGCTCCTTCATCCCCGAGGTCACGGGCGAGTTCCGCATCGTCCTGCGCCAGCCCGGACCCTACGTGAGCACCAACCTGGAGTTGAAGATAGAGCACGGCGAGGGCTTTCCCGCCGAAGGCCTGGAAGGCCTGGCGGGGCGCATCCGGCAGACCATCAGGGAGAAACTGGTGTTCACCCCGGTGGTGGAGATGATCCCGCCGGGGACCCTGCCGCGATCCGAGTACAAGATCGAGTATTTCGAGCGCGCCTACGAGGAGTAGGTCGAACGACCGCGAGCCTAGCTTGGGGGAGTGAGAAATGGAAGAGAAACAGGACTTGGATCCCGGACAGATCCTGGAAAAGTTTTCCCTATACGAGCTGGCGGGCTGGAGGGAACATTTCAAGCGCCGCCGGGCGGCGCTGCTGGTTATCGACCCCCAGAACGACGTCCTGGACGAGAACGGCACCCTCTCTTTCTGGAACGTGTGGAAGCATGCGCGCGAGAACGGGGCCATCGACAACATGAAGCGGGTCATCGCCGCCTGCCGAGAGCGGGGCATCCCGGTGATCTGGGCCAAACAGTACCGCCTGGCCGGGGGGCGGGACATCTTCCCGGGCACCTTCGACGGCGACCTCCTCTCCCTCATCCGCACCATCATCCCCAACGCCTTCATGCAGGACACCTGGGAGACGGAGATCTACGGCGAACTGCTGGAGGCCATGGAGGAGAAGGACATCGTGTTGGGCAAGCACGGCTCCTGCATGTTCGAGGGGACCAACCTGGAGAAGATCCTCAAGAGCCTGGGCGCCGAGGTGCTCATCGTCACCGGGGTGCTCACCGACTTCTGCGTGGAGGCCACAGTGCGCTCGGCCTGCGACCGGGGGTTCCTCGCCGCCACGGTGTCCGATGCCTGCGCCACCGAGAGCCAGGAACTGCACGACAAGACCTTGAGGAGGCTGCAGCGTCTCATCGGCCCGGTGATAGACACCGCGGAGATGCTCGGGCTCCTCGCGGAGTACGAGGTGCCGCCCTATCCGGCCGAGCCGCGCGCCTTCGACCTGCAGCAGGTGGGGGAGAATCTGGCCAAGGGGTTCTCCCTCAACGACATCGTGGAGTGGCCCACTTACCTCAGGCCGGAAAAGACCGCTTTCCTGGTGGTGGACGCACAGAACGACAACCTGCACGAGCGGGGCAGCCTGGCCTTCGTGGGCGCCTGGAAGCACGCGCGCGAAACCGGGGCGGTGGAGAACGTGAAGAGGCTGGTGGAAGCCTGCCGCGAGAAGGGCATCCGCGTCTTCTGGATCAAGCAGAACCGCCTGGCCGGGGGCCGAGACATCTTCCCGGGCACCTTCGACTCCAGGATGATGGAGCTCATCCACGGGGTGCTCCCCGGGGCCTTCCTCGGCGACACCTGGGATACGGACATCTATGAAGAACTCAAACCCCTCATCGCCGAGGACGAGCTGGTGATCGAGAAGCCGGGGTGGAGCGCCTTCGAGGGCACTGCCCTCCCGAGATACCTCAACGACCTGGGCATCGACAGCCTCATCGTCTGCGGCTTCCTCACCGATTTCTGCGTGGAGAGCACGGTGCGCTCCGCCTCCGACCGAGGCTTTTTGACCATCGTGGCCTCGGACGCCTGCGCCACCTCCAACCAGGAGGACCACGACCTGGCCCTGGCGCGCTTCGACCGCCTCATCGGCCCCGTGGTCCCCACCGCCAAACTGGTGGAGACCATAAGGAGTTTATAGCCCCACACCGGTGACGGATGCGGATCAAGGGCGAAGATGGGGCGATGCCGGTCTTTGGGATGGGACGGTTCGAGCAAAGACCTATCGGGCAAGATCCCCGACAACAGACACCATGCCGCCTTTAAGGGTTGTCCGATCCCCCACAGTTCCTCGACCCAGGGCCCGCCGAGGTGTAGGGACCGCAAAGGGGTGGGTGGCCGCATACGCGGCGGCATACCGCCATGGGTTATAATCCGGGTAAGCGACAGGATCGCACGGGGATGTAGCTCAGTGGGAGAGCGCCTGCCTTGCAAGCAGGAGGTCGGCGGTTCGAATCCGCTCATCTCCACCAGGTAAAAAGCCCGGCCTGGCGATTTGCGTACCGGCCGGGTTTTTCCGTCTCGGTAGTTACGCCCCTTTTCCTTTGCGCATCCTATCACCTTCATTAAAGAGGCGTGCGAAGAAACCGGAGCAAGCTTTTATCAGGGGCTTGCTGTCGCCGGAGATACGGGGGGTTCGTCCGCGCCTAAGACGGCGGAAGAAACGCCGAGCCTGCAGCTTGTGCGGGACGCTCGCTTGGTAATTGCTTTCATTTGTCCTATCTTTATTGAGAGGCGCCGAGGGACGAGCGGCTTCCCATGGGCGCAAGAACGGATCGAGCCAAGAGGGGTCATGGCCAAGCGCAGGGATAAAGACATCCGCATCATAGGCGCAAAGCTGGCGCCGCCCAGACCTCTGCCTACCGTGGCCAGGGAAAGATTGCTCTCGGACCTGGATGCCTCCACGCAGGCCAGGCTCATCGCCGTCGTCGCCGGGGCCGGATTCGGGAAAAGCGCCCTGGTCGCGGAGTACCTGAGAAGCCGAGGCCATCCCTTCGCGTGGTATCAGCTTGAGGAGACCGATCGCGACCCGGCCGTCTTCATCAGTTATCTCCTGCAAGCCCTGCGCCGCCTGGCCGGCAACGCCTCCATCCCACATAGTCTCGAGGGCAACGCTCCTCGAAGCCTCGCGGAGGCCACGCCTGAGCTCCTGGCCGCCCTGGCGGAGATAGAAAAGCACGGGGAACGGAATCACTTTCTCGTTTTGGACAGCTTCCATGAGGTGGGCGAGGTTCGCGAGATCGTCGAAGCCCTGCGATTCCTGCTCTCCCGCCTCCCATCCAACCTCCACCTCGTGGTGCTCAGCTGCCAGGAGCTCGACCTGGACCTGGCGCGCCTGCGGGCGCGGCGGGAAATCCTGGAGCTCGGCGAGGAGCGGCTCTCCTTCCGCCCCGAGGAGACCGCCCGCCTCTTCGCGGAGATCTTCTCCCTGCCGCTGGGGGAGGAGGAAGCCGCCGCCCTCACCGCCTACACCGAGGGCTGGGTCTCCGGCCTGGTGCTTCTCCGCCATGCCCTGCAGGGGAGAGGAAAGGCGCGCCTGGGCGACCTGGTGAGAGAGGTGGAGCTACCCACTCCCCGGATCTCCGAATACCTGCACCGCGTCGTTTACCGGGATCTGGATGCGGAGACAAAGGATTTCCTGCTCAAGACCTCCATCCTTTCCCGCCTGCAGCCCGATCTCTGCGATGCCCTGCTGGGAAAGGAGGTCTCCCGCCTCCATCTCCCCCGCCTGGCCCGGGCCCATCTCTTCACCATCCCCCTGGACGAGAAGGGGGAGAGCTACCGCTACCACCGTCTCTTTCGCGCCTTCCTCAGAGAGCGCCTGGAGGAAACTCATACCTCGCGGCAGGTAACCGAGCTCCACCTGCGCGCCGCCTCCCTGTGGGAGGAAAACGGGGAAACGGAGGAAGCGGTGAGGCACTACGTAGAGGCGGCGGAATACGAGAGGGCGGCGACGCTCCTGGAGGAGATGGTGGAGGGACTAATGAGCTCCGACCGTGTCTCCTTTCTGCGCCAGCTCCTGGAAAAGATGCCCAAAGAGTGCCTGAACCGCCATCCCCGCCTCCTCTACCATCGCTCCCTGGTGCTGGATCTACTGGGCCGCAGCTGCCAGGCATTGGATTCCTACCTGGAGGCCGCCTCTCTCTTCGCCCGGCGGGGGGAGGCGGAAGCGCAGATGAAATGCCTGGCCCAGGCGCTGAAGCTGGAGTTCCTGAGCGGAAAGCCGGCTAGAGCGGGGGAGCTCGTGAACGAGTTGCTGGGCTTATTGGAGAAGATCCCTCCGGATTCCAGCTCGTGGTATGAGTTCTCCGCCCTCATGGGGACCGGCTCCACCTACCTGGGGCTGACGCATCTGACACAGCTTTTCCTGGAGCGGGCCCTGGCCTTCGTGGAGCGAACGGAGAACAGGGAAGTGCGAGCCATGTTGCTGGCATGGTGCGGCCTCGGCTACCTTATCCTGGGAAACTATCATCTTGCCCTGGAACTCCTGCAACGCGCCCGCCGCGCCTCTGAAGAGGAAGACCTTGCCAGCTACCTGCCGGATGTTTACTGCAACCTCTCCATCACCCACAGCGCCCTGGGAGATCCGGAGGAAGGGCTGAAGATGGCGGAGAGGGGACTTGAGGTCAGCCGCCGCATCGGGGGCGAGGAGCCGGCCGGCCTGGGGATGATGAAAAACCTTCAGGCCCGGGCGCTTGCCTGGGCCCTGCTGGGCAAAAGGGACAAGGCGTGGGAGGACATTCAGGAATCCGGCCGCCTCTATGGGGAGAACGCCGAACGCTGGGAGGTCATTAACATCCGCGTCTTCGCCGGGATGATCGCCCTGGACGCGGGAGATATTCCTGGGGCGGTGGAATATTTTCGCACCGCGGAGGGCTTATACCGGGAAAAGAGATTCCGTGATGACGAGATGCTGTGCCGCCTCTCGCGCCTGGCCCTCACCGCCGAGGAGAAGGACAGGGAAGAGGTGAGGCGGGAGGCGGCGGACGCTTTTGAGGTCGTCACCTCGCGGGGCGCGGGAGTGCTCTTCTCCGCCGCGCATATACTGCAAGGGTGCATCGAATATAAGCTCGGGGATATCGACGGCGCATGCCGGAGACTGGCGGAAGCCGTCTCCATCGACGAGGTTTCAGGCGGCATAGGTTGGTGGAAAGCCTACGCGCGCATAGCCCTGCCGCTCATCGTCGAGGTGTTCGGGCGCGGCGAACACCACGAGTTCCTGGCTCGCATCCTGCGGCTCATCGGCCCCGACGCCTTGCCTTACCTCCACTCCCTGAAGCGCAGCGGTAACCCTAAAGTACGCAAGCTGGCCCGGGAGATAGCGGAGGATCTGGAAGCGGAATCAGCCGCGCCCTTACGCATCAAGATGCTGGGCCCTTTCGAAGTGGGCGTGGGAGAAGAGAGCATCCCCCCGGAGAAGTGGAAGAGCAAGCGCGCCTTAACCATCCTCAAATACCTCGCCGCCCACCGATCCGGTGGGAACGTGCAGAGAGAGGTGCTCATGGAGCTCCTGTGGCCGGACAAGACCCCGGCTTCCGCCTCCAAAAACCTCAACATGGCCCTCACCACCTTGCGAAAGACCCTGGAGCCCGAGGCGAAATGGGGGGAATCACGCTACCTCGTCTCCAGCGGGGAATCTCTTCGCCTGCACCTGGGGAAGGGGGGTTGGGTGGACGTCGAGCTTTTCCAGTCAAAGCTCCAGGAAGCCCGCAAGGCGGAGACCTCGGGGATGACCGCGCCCTATCTCCGGCTGCTCCTGGAAGCGGAATCCATCTACCAGGGGGATTTCCTCGCCGAGGACATCTATGAGGACTGGTGCCTTCCCCTGAGGGAG
>JACVJD010000060.1 GCA_015711825.1 Candidatus Solincola daggyaiensis | reverse complement strand
CACGCCAACAACCACGCCCGGGACTGGGGCACCGAGGCCTTCCTCGATACCCTGTCCTTCCTTGACGCCAACGGCATCGCGCGCTGCGGTTCCGGGGCGGACTACGCCGCGGCCCACGCCCCCGCCTTCCTCGGCCGCAACGGGCTGCGCGTCGCCTTCCTCGCCTACAGCGACGTCAACTGGCCGGGGTGGCCGGCGGGGGTGGGCTACCCCGGGGTGGCCGACGCGGCGGACGCCGCGGGCATGGCGCGGGACATCGCGGCGGCGCGGGAGCGGGCGGACGTGGTGGCGGTGTCCTTCCACTGGGGGAACGAACGGGAATACAACCCGACGCCGCGCCAGCGGCAGCTCGCCCGTTTCGCCGTGGACTGCGGGGCGGACCTGGTGCTGGGGCACCACCCCCACGTGGCGCAGGGGTTCGAGATCTACGGGGGCAAGCTCATCTGCTACTCGCTGGGGAACTTCGTCTTCAACCCCGGCAGCCCCCAGGGCAACTACACCATGCTCCCCGTCATCACCATGGACAGCGGGGGATTCGTGGAGGCGGTCATCTACCCGGTGCTCATCTCAAGCGGGCAGCCCCAGGTGCTCACCGGTGGCGCCGCCGCCGCCTGGCTGCAGCAGATCGCCGTCCTTTCCGCCGCCATCGGCACCCCTGTCACCTTGCGCGGCGACACCGCCACCATCCCCTAGGGATCAGGCCTTGAATCTCGAATTTGACAAAATATGGCAGCTTTTGGGTATCAACAGCCGGGAATCCAAACTGCAAGGCCTGACCCCGTCAGAAGCGGCCGTGTTTGCCCTCGCCGGCCGTGAAGCGGCTGGCGCCCTGCGCGAACTCCCCGCTTTCCAGGGTCTTCATGCCCAGGCGGTATTCCAGCTCCAGGCCCTCCTCGAAGGGGCGCCCCATGCCGCGGTAAAGCGCCTCGCGGTCGTTGCGCATGCAGGTCTGGGGGAATCCCGCCAGCTGCGCCGCCAGCTCCTCGGCGGCCTCCCTCGCCTTCCCCTTCTCCACCACGCGGTTGACCAGTCCCATCTCCAGGGCCTCCCGCGCCGACACCGGCCTTCCGGTGAGGATAAGGTCCAGGGCGCGGCTCATGCCGATAAGGCGGGGCAGGCGCTGCGTTCCCCCGTCGATGAGGGGAACGCCGAAACGGCGCTCGAAGATGCCCAGCACCGCGTCCTCCTCCGCCACGCGCAGGTCGCACCATACCGCCAGCTCAAGGCCTCCCGCCACGCAGTAACCGGAGATGGCGGCGATGACCGGCTTGGAGAGGAGCATGCGCGTGGGGCCCAGGGGGCCGTCCTCGCTCATGTCCTGGTTGAGCCGCGCCGCTTCCTGCAGCGGTTTGGTCGCCAGGGCCTTGAGATCCGCCCCGGCGCAAAAGGTCCCGTGCGCGCCCCAGAGGACCGCCACGCAGGCCTCTGCGTCCTCCTCGAAGGCACGGAAGGCGTCCGCCAGTTGGCGCGAGGTCTCGTAGTCGATGGCGTTCTTCACCTCGGGCCGGTTGATGATCACCGTGTAGACCTTGCCGTTCTTCTCCACTTCTACCTGCATTTTTCCCCCTGTGCCTCGAAGAACCGTAACCCGTCATCCTCCTCTCGCCCTCGGTCCAGACGCATGCCGCAAGGGCGTCGGGGTTCACCGTCCCGTATGCCTTCAAGCGTCGCCTCCGCCGCCGGCACAGGCTGGCGCGCGAAGGGCGCCTCGCCAACGTCCATCTTGCCAAAGGCCGCCGCCGGGTCATCCCGCCGGGGCGGCCCGCGCATGGACTCATTTTACCCCACCTTCTCGCCGCCGTTCCCCCCGGCTCCCCAACAGCTCACTTCACTCCCTTGCGGGGGAACGACCCTGTCCGTGCCAACCAACACCGCACATGCGGCCCATGGCGGATGAGGGTGAAGTGGTTGCGGCTTTCCCCCGCCCCGAACACGAAATCCCCCTCGGGAGCCTCCGCGTGGCCCCCGCAGGGGTCGGGGGCGGCCAAGCCGCCCCCGCCTAAGGCTCGCTCGCGCGAGCGGGTGCGCTGTTCGGCTTCTCAGGTGCCCACCGGCGCCGGCTCCCGCAGAGCCTCGATCTCCTTCCTCACCAGCTCCTCCACGGGAACGCCGTTGAGGTCCTCGATCCTCATCACCTTCCTGCACATAACGGGGCCGAGCCCGACCTTGCTGAGGTTCAAACCCATGATCCCCGCCCATACCGCCATGCCCTTCGCCCATCCCAGGCGGCGCACCAGCACCGTGGCCAGTATGGATCCCCCCAAGGCGCCCCCGAAAATGGCGGCGTTGACGGCCCCGAATTGCCCGAAGGCCTCCGGCATGCGGTCCAGAAGCTCCTTGGGCTCGAGGCCTTTCTCCATGTCCTCGCCCTTGAGCAACCAGTCGATGATCCAGTAGTACATGAGGGGCAGGAACATGGCCCCGTAGGCGAGCAGGATCGCGGCCACGTCGGAGAAGGCCCATGGCACCACGTTTTTCCAACTCCAGGCCTCGAAGGACTCGCGGTTCTTGGAGAAGAAACGCTGGTAACCCTTGTTGTCCCAGCCGTTGGCGAGGATGAAGAAGAATCCCAGGTAGGAGAGGAAGGTATGCATGGCCGCCTGGTAATACTTGCCTTTCATTAGGGAGCGCCAGGTGAGGTAGAAGCCGAGGATACCCTGGGTGACGTTGGTGGTGGTGAAGACCCCCACCAGCCACTGGGGGATGGTCTCGTACTTGCCCACCTGCATGGTCTCCCAGCTCGGGTTGGACCACAGGAGCACCGAGCCCGAGGGTACGAAGAGCAGGGAGAGGAAGAGGAGATTCTTGAGGAAATACTCGTTGTTGAAGGCGTCGCCGTTGGCCTCGAACCAATCCTTGACCGCCCTTTGAAGGCCTTTTAGGTCCCTCAGGCTTATCTTCCCGGGTTTGAACCCGCTCTCCTTGAGCTGGTTCACCAGTTCCTGGAACGCGCGACCGTTGCTTTCGCTCAGGCCCGCCGGCATGACCTCCACGCCGCTCGCGTCCTCCTCCGGAGACGGCAAGCCGCTTGCAGCCTTCCAGCCCAGCTTGAACTTCCGGGCATCGTTTTCCGCCTTCAGCCTGCGTAATTGTCTGAAGGCGGCCAGCGCGAAACTGGAACCGATGCCGTAAGACCAGAACACGTCCACCTGAACCATGCGCGCACACCTCCCTTGTCCTCGGCCGCATTCACGCCTTCACGGCCTCGCCATGGACGCTTTTTTCTCGTTCGCCGCCCGACCTGTCTATGCGGACGCCTTTCCGCGTCCCGCAATAACGCCCCCGCCCACGGTCTTCTTCCGCCTTCGACCCGCCGCCAAAAGCGGTGGGGGACTCTGCCCGGCTATCGATTGCGACCTAACCAAAGCCGCTTTCCCTGCCCGGAGACGCCCCGCAAGATCACGCTCGCCCGACGCTCCCTGCCGCGCCCCCAAAGGCCTTATGCCTCGCAGAAGGCCGCCACAAGCCCCCCGCTCCCTATTTGGCCAATCCCTCAAGCATGAGGGAAATGACGGTCTCCTTCCATATCCCGAAGGCCCGGTCGGGATCCTCGGAGAGGACCACCCTCTTGCAGGCCTCGAACAGGGCGGCGTTGACCGCCAGGGCGGTCTCCCTCACGTGTATTCCCTCGCGCAGATAACCTTTCTCGATGCCGCTCTTGAGGTAAAGTTCCGTGTAGCTGCCGAAGATGTCGAAGACGTTTATGATCCTTTTTTTCAGCTCGGCGTCGCTTATCCCGAAGGCCTCGTAGAAGAGGATGCGGGAGAACTCGGGGCGCGCCTTGAAGAGCCCGAAGAGACGGTCGCCGATCTCCTCCAGCTGTCGCCGGTACTCCTCCAGGTTCCGGGGCCGCGCGGGATCGACATCCGAGACCAGGTCCGCGGCCACGGAGATTATCTCCTCCATCACCTGGTTGAAGATATCCAGTTTGTTCTTGAAATAGCGATAGAACGTCCCGTGGCCTATGTTGAGCTCCGCCGCGATGTCCTCGATCTTGGCCCCGTGGTATCCCCTCTCGGAGAAGACCTTGATGGCCGCCCCAAGGATCTCGCTACGCCGACGTTCAGCGAGGGTTTGCTCCATCCCTTACCCCGACCAGTCGAATGCTGTCGTTGATTAACTGAATGACATGTCATTCCGCTTTCTTTACCGTATGGTAACTCCTCGCTCCCCGTATGTCAACCCGGCGAAATCGCAGCGGAAGATACCCGCTCTCAAGAAACGTCTCTATGGTCCGTCCATCTCGTCTTCAAAGGCGGGGAAACGGGCGCGCAAGCGGATCAAGATCTTTCACGGCTCATGCGGGAGAGGCGGGGCCGGCCATAACCACCGTAAGCAAGCCGCAAACCAACCGACCGGTGGATGGCATGCCCGCCATCCTCCTCCACAATCTGTCTTGCATGGCTCCGTGTTGCATAGCTCCAGGCGGAACCGAATCGCTCCGTGGAGCCCAAGGCGCCGTGCAAGTTGGTCGCCCATTCCACATGGCCGGTGGACCGGGCGCCGCCAAGCATACGGCTGAGGCGAGAGCAAATGCAAATAAGATGATGCCGCGGTTTCCGCCAGGAGCCGCTCGCGCTGCGGCAGCTACCTGACAACGCCATGCAGGCATCGAGCCCGGCCTCAAACCTTGGAGTAAGGGTGAGCGCATGCCGACGCGCATAGCGAGGTGTCATGCGGAAAACGCGCGCCGGCCGACAATGCCCGCGGGGTTACCCCGGCGGTTGCGCCATGCGGGCATGAGCGCCGGGTGCGGTCACGGAGGGAAAACCCGCGAGGTCAAGGAGGAGGAGTGAGGTTGAGGACCAGGATGAGACGCATCGGGGTGCTCACGGGCGGCGGCGACTGCCCGGGGCTGAACGCGGTGATACGCGCCGTGACCAAGGCCGCCATCCACCACTACGGCCTGGAGGTGATCGGGATCAAAGACGGCTTCGGGGGGCTGATCAACGGCAACGTTTGCCGTCTGGACGAGGGGGGAGTATCCGGTATCCTGCACCGCGGCGGGACCATACTGGGGACCACCAACCGCGACAATCCCTTCCATTACCTGCTGCGGGACAACGGGGAAGAGCGTTACGTGGACCTCTCCTACCTGGTGCTCGAGAACATCGACATGCTGGGGCTGGACGCGCTGGTGGTCATCGGGGGCGACGGCAGCATGCGCATCGCCATGGAACTCTATAACCGCGGCGCCCCCATAGTGGGCATCCCCAAGACCATCGACAACGACCTCATGGCCACGGACATAACCTTCGGTTTCGACACCGCGCTCCACACCGCCACCGAGGCCATCGACAAGCTGCATACCACGGCGGAATCCCACCACCGCGCCATGATCGTGGAGGTGATGGGGCGCAACTCCGGGTGGATAGCCCTGGAAGCGGGCATCGCCGGCGGCGGCGACGTCATCCTCATCCCCGAGATACCCTTCACCATCGACGGCGTGTGCGCCAAGCTCCTGCAGCGGCACGACGCGGGCAAGAGCTTCAGCATCATCGTGGTGGCGGAAGGGGCGCCCCATCCGCAGTTGGGCGTGATCGAGAAGAACTGCGGCAACGGCAGGAAAGTTTTGGGAGGGATCGGCGAGCTGGTGGGTTCCGAGATCGAAAGCTACACCGGCATCGAGACGCGCGTCACCGTGTTGGGTCATCTGCAGAGAGGCGGCGCGCCCTCTCCCTTCGACCGCATCCTCTCGACCCGCTTCGGGGTCAAGGCGGTGGAGATGGCGGTTAACGGGGAGTTCGGGAAGATGGCCTGCCTGCGTACCCCGGAGATAAAGGCGGTTCCCCTGGAGGAAGCGGTGGCGGAGCAGCGCAAGGTCCCCCCGGATGGAGAGCTGGTGCGGTACGCGCGCTCGGTGGGCACCTCCTTCGGCGACTGACCTCCCTAGAGATGGCGACAGAAGAAATCGGCCTGCATGCGGGACACCTTGTCGAACCACTCGCCGGCATAGACGTCGAAATGGCCCACCGGCAGGTGCACTAAGGTCACCTCCCTCATGCGCGACGCGGCCTTCTCCACCGCCCTCGGCTTGATGAGGCTGTCTTTCTCGCCCATGATCACCAGGGCCGGACACCTCACCTTGCGCGCCCGCTTTATGGGGCGGTACAACAAAAGCTCCAGCACCGCGCGCGCCGGGCACTCGTTCCTCCAGTCCGTGCCCTCGGGCACGATGGCCATGTATCCCGGCTCCGACTCCGGCGTGTTCATGATGCCGAAGATATGGGGTTGCGACACTATGGGCACGCGGTAGGGCTCGCGGAAGGTGAGCGCCCTCGCGAGGTCCTTGAGCCCGGCCGCGGTGGCCTGCCAGGCGTGTTTCAACCCCGTGTACATGGCGGAGGAGACCCCGTCCACGAAGGGCACCTGCGCCGATATCGCCGCCACACCCTCGTCGCGAGAGGCGGTGACCACGACGTGGCCGCCGCTGTACGACGAGCCCCAAAGGCCCACGCGTGACCCGTCCACCTCCTTGAGGGACCTCACGTAGGAGAGCGCCGCCTTCCAGTCCCGGAGATGCCGCCACGGGTTGACCAGGTTGCGGGGCTTGCCCTCGCTGGCCCCGAAGCTCCTGTAGTCGAAGAGGAAAACCGCCAGCCCGCGGCGCGCGAAAACCTCCGCGTAGGCCGGGAGCCCGAAGTCGCGCTGGGCGCCGAAGCCGTGGGCCATCACCACCACCGCAGGCCGCGCCACTCCCTCCGGGCGATACAGCCACCCCGCGCACTTTTTCCCGCGGCTGCGAAAGACGTGATCCTCGCGCGTGAACCCCTCCCATTTCATGCCTGCGCTCGCCATATCTCTACCCCCTCAAGATCAATCGAACGGGACCGACCACCGCATATACCGCCATACATTATAGCTTTTTCATCGCCTTCCTCGTCGCGGCATGCGGCTCTACCGGCCGGAACGGGTACTCAGGGGAGTTGCCCACGCGATCCCCGACCTCCCATAACGCCGCCTCCACGCCTGCCCACGGGGCCGAACGTGTTTGACCCCCTTGTCGGCGGCGCAAACGCCGGGAATCCCAAGTCGGTGGTAAAATAGCAAGGGATTATCGATGGCGAGGGGACTTCAGGCGTAAAGACGGAGCTTTGCTGGGAGGGCAGATGAAGCTGATCACGGACCGTTACCTCCAGGAGCTCATGGAGGCGTATGTCGGGGAACCGCAGGGCCTTCCACCCATCGACTTCGAAGGGCAGTCGGCCTTCATCAAGGAATATTTCAAAGCGGGTGCGCCTGAGCTGAGGATCCTGTTTGCGGTCTGCGCCCTGGCCCTGCGCGCCCTCGCCCTGCTTCTCAAGGGCAGGCCCTTCTCCCGCCTCTCTCCGGACCAGAGGGAGGACCTGCTGAACCGCGTCATGGCCTCGCGCAACCCCGCGCTGCGCGGGGTGGCGTTTCTGCCCGGGCTCCCCCTGCTCATGTCCTACTACAGGCGCCCCGAGGCGGCGGTGCCCCTGGGCTTCGACGCCCGGGCGCTCAAGGAGGAGTCCGACCTGCGGGTCGTGACACGCGACCGCAACCTCCCGCCCAAGAGCGGGGCTTGACGGCCGATAACGGTTGGGGGGCGAGGCCGGAGGCCCTGGGCGCGGCGCCCCTTCGGCGGTCAGGTGCCCACCGCCCCAGGCATGGCCCGCCGGGCGGACAAGGCGAGAGGAGTGAAGTTCACGGGCGCCATGGGCCGGCATGCGTGCCCGCCGGTCAGACCCGCCAAGGGGTGAGGCGGGGCGCGTTATCCCCAAAGCCGGGAAGGGATGCGGGGAAAGAGACGGTGGATAACTGCGGCAAGTCTCCGCCGCTTAGCAAAGGAAAAGCTTATGGGACATGAACCGAGGCAGGCAGGGCAGGGTTGAAGCGATGATCCTTGCACCCATGGACGTGAAGGGAGACGTGGCGCGCGCCGTGGACGTGGCGGTGATCGGCTCCGGCGCGGGCGGCGGCCCCATCGCCAGGGAATTGGCGGGCGAGGGCTACGGCGTGGTGGTCCTGGAGGAGGGCGGGTATTTCACCCGCGAGGATTTCAACCTCGACCCCGCCGATTCCTATATGAAGATGTACCGCGACGCGGGGCAGACCATCACCCTGGGATTGCCCTTCATACTGCTACCCATGGGAAAAACGGTGGGCGGCACCACCACCGTCAACTCGGGCACCGCCCTGCGCATGCATCGCCCGGTGCTCAAGAAATGGCAACTCACCCACGGGCTCGCGGAGATCGGCGAGGAAGAGCTCAACCTCATCTACGGCCACCTGGAGGAGTACCTCTTCGTGAAGCGCGCCGATCCTGAGGTGGCGGGTAAGGTGGCCACCACCTTCCTCTCGGGGGCGGAGAAGCTCGGCCTCTCGTGCGGCTGGCTTCCCCGCAACGCCAAGGAATGCGAGGGGTTCGGGGCCTGCGCCTTCGGCTGCCCCTCGGGGTCGAAGCAAAGCGTGGACGTCTCCTTCATCCCCGACGCCGTGGGGTCGGGAGCGGATATCTACACCCGCTGCCGCGCCGAGGAGCTGAAGGTGAAGGGAGGGCGGGTGACCGGGGTCCGCGGCCGCTTCCTCGACCCCGCCACCGGGCGGCCCGACGGCAGACGCATCGACCTCGAGGCGCGGGTGACGGTGCTGGCGGCGGGGGCGGTCTTTTCCCCCTATTTTCTGCTGCGGCAAGGCCTGGCCAACTCCAGCGGCCAGGTGGGAAGGAACCTCCAGATCCACCCCGCCACCCAGACCATAGCCCTCTTCGACGAGCCCCTGGGCCCGCCCAAGGGCATACCGCAGTGCTGCTACGTGGACGAGTTCAAGGGCGAGGGCATCATGCTGGAGGGAGGGACGGTGCCGCCGGAGATCCACGCCCTGGCCTTGCCCTTTGCCGGACGCCGCAACGCCGCGCTCATGGCCTCCTATCCCAACATGGGCATATTCGGGGGCATGATCTCCGAGAGCGATTCCCATGGCCGGGTGCTGGACCTGCGCCGGCCCGGATACCGCCCCGCCATGCTCTACAACCTGCGGGGCAGGGACGTGGTCAAGGCCAAGGCGGCCACGGTGCTCATGGCGGAGATCTGGTTTGCCGCCGGAGCGAAAAGGGTCTTCACCCCCTTCGCGGGCCACTACGAGCTCACCTCCCCGCGCGACCTCAAGCGGCTGGAGCGCTCGCGCGTGCGCGCCTCGGACATCATGGGCATGAGCGCCTACCACCCCCTGGGCACCTGCCGCATGGGCGGCGACCCGGAATGGTCGGTGGTCAAGCACACCTGCGAGAGCTGGGACCTGGAAGACCTTTACATATGCGACGGGAGCGTGCTCCCATCCTCCCCGGGGGTGAACCCCCAGCTCACCATCATGGCCATGGCCATGCGCTGCGCGGGCTTCATCGACGAGCGCCTCTCATCCTGACAGGGGCTAAAAGGGTCTGCGGTGTGGGAGGCACACGGGAGGTTATGCCATGGCCATAGAGCGGGATGAAGCGGAGACCCGAAGGGTCAGGGAGGCCTTCGACCGCCTGGTGGGGAAGGCGCCCCGCCGCAACATCCACGACCTGAACCGCCTGGAAGAGGGAACCAAGGAACGTCTTTACGCCCTCCTTATCCCCGAGCGCCTGTTGGAGATGCTGGCCATCGACCGCGAGAGCCTCACCAACCGCCAGGGAGAGAGGGTGGTGAAGGTGAAGGCGCCGGACGGCGCCACCTTCGCCATCATCGAGGTGAGGGAACGCCCCGGCGACCAGGACTGCGTGTTCTTCCTGGAGATAGAGGACACCGCTTTTTTCAAGATCGACATCAACTTCCTGGTCATCAACGACCCGCGCTCACCACGCTTCCATACCGACGTGGACACCGCGGGGCGGCGCACCAAATTCGCCACCGTGAGGCGCAACATCCCCGAGGAGATCAAGGCCATGGAAGCGGGGCTGGCGCCGGGCCAGGTGCGACGCGGCCTGCGCCTCTTCCGGCATTTCGCGCCCCTGGCCCTGGGGTTCATCGCCGCCATGGGGCAGGATATGATCATCGCCGAGCCCCTGGCCTACAACAACGCCATCATCTTCGAGAGCTACGGCTTCAACTACATCCGCGGGCGTCGCAGGATGGAGGAGATAAACGCCGGTTTCCAGCCCGGGGGAGAGCTCTTCGAGAGGCTGGACGGCAGCACCCCTTTCCGTCGCCCGGGCATGGAGAAGACGGTGCGCGGCCGCGCCTGGGCCATCCACGACGGCATCCTGGGAGAGCCCTGGCGGGGCATCGAGATGTACCGCACCATGCAGCCCGCCGACGTCTGCACCTTCCCCGGCTGGGTATATTGACGTTATATTGACGTCCCTCCCCGCGACCCGGCGGCCACCACGCCTATTTCGGGAAGCGGTAACCCCTCACTCCCTCGGTGATGATGCCCTTGAGGTTGGCGTCGGTGAGGTCGACGTCGGTCATGACCGCGTGGCTGAAATCGGAGTTCTCCAGATTGGTGCCCAGCATCATCACCGATTCCATGTCGCAATGGCTGAAATCCACCCCCACCGCCAAGGCCTTGTTGAGCACCGCGCCCGCCATCTTCGCGCCGGTGAGCCTCGCCTCGGAGAGATGGCAACCACGCATATCGGCTCCCTCGAGGACGGCGCCGGAAAGGTTGCAGCCATGCATGTAGGCCCCTACCAGAAAAGACTTGGCAAGCACGCAATTGGAAAGATTCGCCTCCCCGAGATTGGCGCGCATGAGGTGGATATAGGTCAGGTCCATGCCGTGCAGGTCGGCCCCGTAGAGGTCGGGCACCTCGTACACGTTGTCTCTCCTCCAGGCGTTCCAGGCCTTCACTCCCTGCTTCAGGATCCTGAGATGCTCTTCGTTCGCCATGCCATGTTCCTCCCCGCTCGATGTTTTTCGGCAGTATTATCGCATCCACACGCCCGGCGGTGAAGTGACGCCTCGCCAGAGTAGGAGCAGTGATAATCCTCCCCCACAAGCGCAACTCCCCGCCTTACGGATCATCCGCTGAACCAACAGGGCGCTTTTCGCCCGGCGCGCGCCGGCACAAGGGTCATGTTCAAGGATGCCGCCGGCCTCGCAGCCCGGTGTCCAAGGTCAAGGAAGAGGCTCCCGCTTCGAGGGCTCGGCAAGCAGGCACAAACATAAACGAGCGATCAAGCTTCCGGCGGCTTCTCCTACGACCCCGTCATCGAGGGCTCGGCAAGACCGCATACACCCCGGGCGACGGATGCCGCCCGGCGCCGTCCATGGCAACCTACGCCGACCGCAGCACGGCTCGTGTGCTCGAAGCGGCGGTCTTGCCTATCCGCCCGCTTTGGGTTAACTTTAGTGAGAGTGAACGTCCCGTAAAAGCATTCGGCAAGGCTGGCTCGGCACTTCGACAGATCAGGCGGTTATGGCATTTCGCATCCGGCATGTCAGGTCGCCTGACGGCTCCACGCAACGCCGTCCTCCTTGCCGCAATGGAGGGCAGCGCTTCGATCAGGCTTTTCGCCGTTTCGATCCGCAGAGAGCAAAGGGGGGAATATGAGCGAGGACCTGGAGAGGATCAAGGAAGCGCGCAGGGCATGGGAAGAGGGCCCGCTGGCCAAGACCCTGAAAAAGTTCCCTTACCTCAACGCGGAAAGCGCGCGCTTCTACTCGCCCGACGACCTGGAGGGCTTCGATTTCCTGGAAAAAGTCGGCTTCCCCGGCACCTATCCCTACACCGCGGGGACCTTTCCCGTCGAGCCCATGGCCGGGCTGGCGAGGCTGGCCTCCATGGCCGGAAAGGGCGAGATACCGGGAGCGGGCGGCCAGACCCGCGCCGCCATCTACTCCGGTTACGGCACCCCGGAGGACACGCGCGATTACTACAAGGGCTTGCTGCAACAGGGCGGCAGGGGAGGCCCCAACCTCGCCTTCGACCTCCCCACGCAGTGCGGCTACGACTCCGACGACCCCCTGGCGGAGGGAGAGGTGGGGAAGGTGGGGGTGTGCGTGGACACCCTGGCGGATTTCGAGATCATCTACGAGCCTTATCGCGGGGACCTCGACCTCGACAACATCGCCTCCAACTTCACCATAAACGCGCCCGCGAACGTGATCATCGCCATGTACGCGGCCCTGGCGGAGAAACGCGGCATACCACTGGAGAAGCTGCGAGCGACGCCGCAGAACGACATCCTCAAGGAATACATCGCCCGCGGCACCTACATCTTCCCGCCCAAACACGCCCTGCGCATGTTCCGCGACAGCCTGGTGTTCCTCACCCGTAACCTGCCCAACGTCAACATCACCTCCATAGGCGGATACCATATCCGCGAGGCGGGGGCCACGCGCGAGCAGGATCTGGCCTTCAGCATGGCCAACGCCATCGCCTACCTGCAGGTGGGCGTGGACGCGGGCCTGCACGTGGACGAGTTCGCTCCCCGCTTCACCTTCAACGCCTTCGGCGGGAGCATGGAGCTGCTCAAGGAGGTGGCCTTCCAGCGGGCGGCGCGCCGCATGTACGCGCGCATATTAAAGGAGAGGTTCGGCGCCAGGGATCCGCGCAGCATGCGCATACGCCAGGCCATCGGTGCGCATATCGGGCCATCCTCCACCACCCTGCAGCGCCCCCTCAACAACCTCACGCGCGCGGTCATCGGGGCGGTGGCCAGCGTGCTTTCGGGAGGACGCCCCCTTCCCTTCCCGCCCTACGACGAGCCCCTGGGTCTGGGCTGGAGCATGGAGGCCCTGCAACTGGCGCAGGACGCGGGGAGGATCATCGCCTGCGAGGCGCGCCTGCTGGAATACACCGACCCCTTCGCCGGCTCCTACTGCATGGAATCCCTCACCGACGAGATAGAGAACGCCGCCTGGGAGGAGCTGGAAAAGATCGAGAAGATGGGGGGAGCGGTGGCGGCGATCGAGAACGGCTACATGCAGCGAGAGGTCTCGCGCAGCGCCTACGAGCGCCAGCGCGCCATGGAAAGGGGCGAGCGCCTGGTGGTGGGGGTGAACTGCTTCACGGGCGAGAACGAGCTGGAGGTGACCACCAACCGCCTGGTGGCCAACCCCTATGACCCCGAGAAGCGGGAGCGCGCAGAGGAGAAGCAGAAGGCGCGCCTGGCGGAGATCAAGCGGGAGCGCGACGACCGTGAGGTGGCTCGGCTGCTCAGGGAATTGGAGGGGCTCGCGCGCAAGGAGGAAGAGAATCTCCTGCCCCACCTGGTGGACTGCGTAAAGGCCTACGTCACCGAGGGAGAGATCTGCGGGGTGCTCCGGCAGGTGTTCGGGGAATACAAGGCGGTGTCGCCCTTCTGAGCGAGTTCGCGGGGGAAGAGAAGGGAGAGCGCCGTGCACAGCAAGCCCGGTAACCGCCTCGCAACCGCGGGAAACCCCGCTCTCGCGAGCCACTCCGTTTTCACACGCAGTCAGGAGGCCCGCCGCCCCGAGGTTCCGCTATCGCCGCCATGCCCTGAAGCGTGCCCGCATGAGGAGGACGGAAGGGCAAGGCGTGAGGCCGAAAACGGGGAACATGAAACGGCCATCGCTTACCCCTACGGGGTGATCATGGCGCTCCGGCACCGCACCCGAACGCTGTCGCTATGCGGGGTAAAACCCTTTGCCGCCGCAACGCATGGGGGCGGGAAAAGCGCCGCGGCAGAGACGAGGCCGCGAGCGGAGGTCGAGGAAGGCGATTGCGTGTTCCGGTACCGGCTCCCCGACCCCGCGCATGAAGGGTCCCTCCACGCGAACCGCCTCGCGGAGATGCTGCGCAGGCAGCTATGCAATATCCTGGAGATCGCCGTCCCCCGGATGAACGGCGAGGACCTCGCCATGGATTCCTTCCGCTTCTTCGCCGAGAACAAGGTATATGTGCTCTATCCCGATAAGCGGCTCGATACGTCCCGCCATGACCACGCCCCCTTGCAAGGGACTCCCGAGAAGCCCGCACCCCTCCCGGGGCGGAACGCGGCCTGCCCTGAAAGCGAGGGTGGGGAGGAAGGATTCGCGCCACACTGCCAGCGTGAGGACGCCAGCTCCCCGGCAAAGGAGAAAAGCGCCGGGGATGCCGGGTATCGCAGCCTGGAGAACGCCGCTCTTTACGAGCCTCGCGTGGAGTTCATAGCCAGGCAGCTGGCGAGCCTCCTCTCCGTGGTGGAGCTGGAGAGCGGGGGAAGGCCGGTCAAGGTGGACGCCTTCCGCCTGCGCGATCTCGACGACTGGACCGGCCCGCACGCCTCCGCGCCCGCCGACGTGTTCCAGCACGCCGCGACGCGATGCCAGCTCCATTGCGTCTTCTGCTACAACCGGGGCGCGCCTCCCACCCTGAGGGACTCTTACGGGAGCGCGGACGTGCGCTGGGAAGAGCTTTCGGCCAGGCTTTCGCGATACCGCCCCCGGGCGGGCACGGGACTTTTCCCCACCTTCGGGGGACCTCGCGAGTTGCTCGCTCACCCCCACGCCCTGCGGCTGCTGCGGGAGATGCGCGCGCTCACCGACGCGCCGTTCCGCCTCGCCACCAACGGCGCGGCCCTGGACCGGGAAACCGTCGCCGCCCTGGCCGAGCTGGACCCCGTCTTCCTCGACCTCTCCCTCAACAGCGCCTCGCCGCGGCGCCGCGCCATGCTCATGGGGGATCCCGAGCCCGCCAAGGCCATAAAGGCCCTGCCCATGCTGGCGGAAGCGGGGATACCCTTCGCGGTGACCATCGTGGCGTGGCCCCTTCCCGGCCTGGAGGAGATGCTGGAGGACCTGCGCCACACGGCGCTCTACGCCGACGCATGGAAAGCGCGCATGGTGCAGGTCAACCTGCCGGGGTTCTCGCGCTTCTTCTCGCCGAGCCGGCCCTTTGACACCGCCAAGGTATGGCCGGAGATCGTGCGGGAGGCGCAAAGGCTGCGGCGGGAGGTGGGCTGTCCCGTTTTCGTGAGCCCCGCCATGTACGAGGAAAACCTTACCAGGCCGGTGAAGAACCGCGCCGAGGTGATCGGGACGGTGCCCGGCTCCCCCGCCGCGCGCGCCGGGCTCGCGGCGGGGGACCTTATAACGGCGGTCAACGGCGTGGGGGTCAGTAGCAGGCCCCAGGCCAGGGACCTCCTTTCCCGGCTGGAAGAAGGAGATGTCGGCGAGTTCTCGCTGAGGGTGAAGCGCGGGGGAAAAGAGGTCGAGATCGCCGGGCACACCCACGATTACGCGTATCCCTACGACCCGCAGACGGCCGTGCACCTGGGGGCGGTGTTCATGGGCTCCGGCTTCAGGGCGAGCCACCTGGACAAGGTGCAGACGGCCATCCAGGCGAGAGGAGCGCTGCGACCGCTCCTGCTCACCTCCGCTCTGGTGAGACCGACCTTGGAGCAGCTGCTGCGGGAACGCCCTCTTTCCCTGCCCGAGGGATGTTCGCTCTCGCTGGGGGTGCCCGAGAACCGCTATTTCGGAGGCAACATCATCCTGGGAGACCTGTTGGTGGTGGAGGATTTCGTAGCCTTTATCCGGGAGTTCGAGGCCCGCCACGGGGCGCGTCCCGACCTGGCGCTCATCCCCTCCTCGCCTTTCCATCTCAGCGGCTGGGGGAGGGACCTCACGGGAAGGCCCTACGTGGAGATAGAGAGGAGGACGGGGGTAGCCGTGGAGCTCTTGCGCTGCGAGACCATATGGGAATGAGGGACGCGCGGCGGCGTCCGGCGCGCAGAGGAGGCGACGTATGCGGCGAAGCGAGATGTTTTCCTTCCGGGAGTGAACACGGAAGCGAGCTCAACATAACCATGTCTTCCCCATGGAATGGAGAGGATGACGGTCAAAGGAGGTAGGTATTATATGGAGACCAGGGAAAAAGCCAAGATAAGGGTGCTCATCGCCAAGCCGGGCCTGGACGGCCACGACCAGGGCGCCAAGGTCATAGCCTACGGCCTCAAGGACGCGGGCTTCGAGGTGATCTACACCGGCCTGCGCCGCACCCCCGAGGACATAGCCAACGCCGCCCTGGACGAGGACGTGGACGTCATCGGGCTCTCCATCCTCTCCGGAGCGCACCTGAGCATCGTGAGGCGGCTCATGGGCCTGCTGGAGGAAAAGGGCATCGGGGACAAGCTGGTGCTGGTGGGAGGGATCGTCCCGGAGGAAGACATCCCCAAGCTCAAGGAGATGGGGGTGGCGGAGGTCTTCGTATCCGGGACCTACATCACCCAGGTCGCCGATTACATCAAAGAGAAGCTCGGCCTCAAGGACGAGGGACCCGAAAACGCTCAACCCTAGGGCTTGTACGCGCGCACCAGCTCGTTTATGTCCTCCAGCGCGTCAAGGCTTTTGAGCATCTCCAGGGTGCGTTCAGCCACCTCCGGGTTTATGATGCTTCCCACGCATTCCAGGTATTTGTCGTGTATCTGCTCCTCGCTCATGGGGTTTCCGGGCTCGCCCAGCGGCTTTTCCGCCTTGCCCACCGCCTTGCGCCCTCCCTTAAAGGAGACCACCACCTCGGAGGCGAAGGGGCTGGTGATCTCTCCTTCCAGGTCCTGCCAGTCAAACCTGGAGATGGTCTCCACCACCGGCGCGGAGGTGACCACCTCGTCCCTGAACTGGCCTACCCCCACCTTGCCCTCCAGAAGGGCGGCGGTGACGCAGAACTCGAGGCTGAATTTCCCCTCCAGTCCGGATCGGGGCTCGTGGTAGGTGAGCACCGAGCGCAGCCATCCCGGGACCCGGCATTCCACCTTTTCGATCTCCCCCGCCTCGATCCCCCCCGTTTTGAGCGCTTCCTCGCGCGCCGCCAGGGCCGCGTCGATGGCCCCCTGCGGACCGCGGCAGCAGGGATAGGGCTTGTAGGAAAGCCCCGGCTCCATGAGCTCGTAGGGCTCGCCCAAGGTGCTCAGCAGCTCCTCGGCCTTGTCGGTGTCGTCGGAAAAAGCGCGCGCGAAGCCGTTCTCCCCGTAGAGCGCGTCGGGATTGGCGGTGAAGCCCCGAGCGGCGAGCTGCGCGGCAATGATGCCGTTCATGGCCGCCATCCCCGCGTGCAGGGGTTTGGTCATGGTGCCGAAATTGGCGCGGATGCCGTTGGAAAGGGAGCACGAGACGGCCAGGGCATGGGTGGTCTGCTCCTCGCCCAGGCCCATAAGCCTGGCGCAGGAGGCCGCCGCCCCCAGGGCCCCCATGGTGCTGGTGCGGTGCCACCCCAGCATATAGGAGTTGCCGCCCAGCGCCGCCCCTATCTTCGCCGCCACCTCCAGCCCCGCCACGTAGGCGGTTATGCAGTCCTTCCCGGATGAAGACAGCAGCTCGCCGAGGGCCACTATGGCCGGCACCAGGGCCACGGAGGGGTGGCCCATCATGCGGAAGCTGACGTCGTCGTAGTCGAGGGCATGGGCGGCGGTGCCGTTGGCCAGCGCGGCCCAGGGCGCCGCGGTGCGGTTAAAGCCGTAGAAGACGGTGGACTGCTCCTTGCCCCCCAGGGACTCCACCCACTCGGCGGCGATGCGTGAACAGTCGTCCTCGAGACCGGCCACGGTCACGCCCAGACAGTCGATGATGGGCGTCTTGGCCGCCTCGACGACCTGGGGCGAAAAGCCGCCGTAATCTAGGCCGCATACGAATTCCGCCACCTGCGCGAGCTCGTTCATATCTCCCCCTCCTCGCCTCTTTCCCCATGATCATGCCTTGCCGTCTTGCATTCCATATATTGGCAGCCCATCATCGCCCCTCGCCTCGCGCGCGGCCTCGACGGCTCCTGGGGAGGTCCCCATCGCTCTTTTCCGCGCCGTCCCGGCCGAGCGCCTACACGCCCTGGATCAGGCCACGCGAAAATATACCCTCGCACACCACCGTTTTCGCGAGCCGTTCCCCCGTTAAAAGCTCACCGCAGCCGTATTCCCCTGCCGGCGCGGCGGCCTCGACAGCCGTTTCTGAATATTCAAGATATTAGCAGAGCTCCAAAGCAGTGTAAAGCCCGTGCGAGGTGGGCTGAAACCCTTTATTGATGCGCCTTATAGCTTTCCCTTCCCCTTGAAAACCCGAGTATATATTAAAGAAAGGTGCACGCCGTTACTTTACATGAAGTGAACGTTATTGCATAATGCATCACGTGGGCTGCAACATAAAGCCGCGACTTCACGCCACGGAGTATCGGCGAGGGCGCAACGGCTGTGGCGGCGGGCTCCCCCCAGGCGCCTCCCTTTCGCGCCCAGGCGCGCAAGGGTCGCGACGGAGGCGTCTTGGGCGGGGAAGGGGGCAAGACGGTCTCGGCAACGCAGGACTCCGGCTCGCTCTCGCCGCGTTCGCCGGCGCCGCACGGCGTCCGGCACGGCAAGTACGGGCGGCCGCAGGGCCGCAAGGCTTCGGCACAGGGGGTGTTTTGCATGAACGTGGGTAACTGGGCT
>JACVJD010000059.1 GCA_015711825.1 Candidatus Solincola daggyaiensis | reverse complement strand
CAGCGAAGGCGCCCTGCGCACTCTCGCCCGCCGGGCGGCGGAAAGGGGCGTTTCCAACCTGCGCACCCTGCGCGCCGACATCGCGCGCTTGCCTCTGGAGGACGACATAGCGGACGCGGTGATCTCGCGTTCCGTGCTCTGCTATGTGGCGGACCGCATGGCGGTGTTGAGAGAGGCGCTGCGGGTGCTTAAAGCCGGTGGGTCCCTTTCCATTTTCGAGCCGGTGCTGGCGGAGGAAGAGATCAACATGGATTGGGGCGATGAGGGTTATCTCTGGGCAAAACTGATGGGGATACTGGAGGCGAGGCATCCCGCCTACTCCTTCAGGCGCCCGGACCTGGTAAGGCAGGTTGAAGAGGCGGGCTTCGAGGACGTGGAGAGTTTTACCTGGCATGCCGAGGTGACGCGGCCTTTCTCCGGGGTGGAGGAAACGCTGGAGGAGCTGCGAGGCGGCCTTCCCGGGGAGCTTTCCCTGCTCTCGGTGTGGCTGGATGCAGGCGTGTCCATGGAGGAGGTAGCGGCGGTGGCCGGCCGCCTGGCGGAGGAATCGGCGAAGCCCTCATTTCGGGACGTGCTCCCGTGCATCTACATCTGGGGAAGGAAGCCCGTGGTTTGAGGCGCTTGGGAAAGGCGCGCGCAAGGAAACGCCGCCGGCGAAGGCCGGGCGGTGAGGAAGGGGAGGAGACGAGGATGAAAGGATTCTGCGGCAGATACCTGGAGGTCGATCTCGAGAACGGCTCCATAAGCGAAAAACCCGTCGCGGAGGAAGTGTTCAGGGCATACGTGGGCGGCACCGGCCTCGGTGCCTACCTGCTGGCCAAGGAAATGGATCCCACCGTGGACCCCCTCTCGCCCCAGAACCCGCTCATGTTCCTCGACGGTCCCCTCACCGGCAGCAATTTCCCGGGCAGCGGGAGGTCGTCGGTGGTGGCGCTTTCCCCGCTCACCGGCCTTTGGGGTGAGTGCAACGTGGGCGGTTCCTTCGGAGCCGCAGTGAAGCTGGCTGGTTTCGACGGCGTGGTCTTCAAGGGAAAGGCGGAGAGGCCCGTTTTCCTCTGGCTGGACGGCGATAAGGCCGAGCTGCGCGACGCCTCGCATCTTTGGGGGCTCGACACCTACCAGACCAACGACCGCTTGCAGCGTGAGCTAAGGGGGGACGGCGGTCCCGTGCGCACCATGCAGATAGGCCCGGCGGGTGAGAACGGGGTGCGTTTCGCGGCCATCGTGAACGATATCGGCAGCGTGGCGGGGCGCTGCGGTCTAGGGGCGGTCATGGGCTCCAAGAACCTCAAGGCGGTGGCGGTGCGCGGCGGGGGCAGGATGGGATACGCTGACCCCGAAAGGGCCAGGGAAGTGCGCAAGGCGGTGGCGGAGAAGCTGGAGAACAGCATCCTGGCCGGCACCCTGCACGAGATGGGCACCAACGGGGCCCTGGACACGGGCATGCTTTCCGGGGACATTCCGGTCAAGAACTGGAAGTTGGGGGAGTGGATGGAGGCCCTGGACACCCTGAACTCCTTCTACTATAACGACCATATTTTGGTAAAGGTCGTCGGGTGTTATGCATGCACGGTGCGCTGCAAGCGGGTGGTGAAGGTGGAGCAGGGACCCTTCGCCATGGAGGAGCATGCCGGACCAGAATATGAGACGGTATGCCTCATGGGCACCAACCTCATGAACCCCAGCCTGGAGGCGGTGGCCAAGGCCAACGACCTCTGTAACCGCCTGGGCATGGACACCATCGCCATGGGGTCGGTGATCGCCGCGCTCATGGAGGCGCAGGAGAGAGGAATGGTCGGCAGGGAGGACACCGGGCTCGATTTCTCCTGGGGGAACATGGAAACGGCCCTCGAGGCCATCCGCCTTACCGCGGCGCGGGAGGGCTTCGGTGAACGCATGGCCGCGGGGTCCCGGGTCCTGGCGCGGGAACTGGGCGCGCCCGAGCTGGCGGTGACGGTGCGGGGGCTGGATTTCCCCGCCCACGACCCCCGCGGCTTCCACGGTTATGGTCTCGCCTATGCCATGGGCGCGCGAGGCGCCTGCCACCTTAACTCCACCAACCTGCTCATCGAGGGGGGCATGGGCTCGTGGCCGGAGATCGGGCTCAAGGGCCCCTACAAGGGCATGACCAGCAAGGGCAAGGCGGAACTGACCTGGAAGTGCCTCGCGGTGGGACAGCTTTTCAATTCCCTGTGCATGTGCGAGTTCATCGGGGCCTTCTTGTCCTTAAACGACCAGGTGGAGATGATGCGTGCCGCCACCGGCTTCGACTGGACCCTGGACGAGCTCATGCAGTGCGGCTGGAGGATCTGGTATCTCAAGCGGCATATCCTCAACCTGCGAGGTTCGGGGAGGAACGACGACGTGCTCCCGCCCCGGGCCCTAACTCCCACCGAGGAGGGGGCCAACGCGGGCTCGGTACCCAACATGGAGCGGATGCTCGCCGAGTTCTACGAGCTGGCCGGCCTAGACGAGGAGGGGCGCGTCCCCCCTGAAAAAATCGAGCTATAGGCGCGAAGCCCCCGGGTGTGGGCGGCACAGGAGTGGGGTACCGCCGTGGCACGCGGCGCCTGAAAAGCGCCGCCAAGCCCTTCGGCCACCGTGCATGGCGCCGGTTCGGCCGTATGCGACGCGGGCCATCATCCTTATGCGAACCCCGGGATATCCCGCCGCAAGACGGGGGTTGATACCAGAAAAGACAGGGCCCCGTTCCCTGCCTCGCCTTTCAGGCCATGAGATTGGCCACGTATATGGCGCTCCCCGATGCCTGCTCCGTGCCCACTCCGCGGGCGCCTGCGTCCGCCCCCACCAGCCAGAGGTCCTTCACCGGTGTCCAGGGGGCGGGCTTGTGTATCCCCGTCTGCCCCACGCACTGCGCGAGACCTATGCATTCCCCGGTGGGCTTGCCGGTGATGGAGGCGGTGTGGGCGATATGGGTGCGCATCCTCCACTCCACGTGGTCCTCCATGCGCGGGAAGATCTCGAAGAGCCTCTTCTCGGCGCGGTCGAGGATCCTCTCGCACTGCTCCACGTTCTCCTTCGTCACCTCGATGGGCCCGGGCACGCCGCAGATCACCAGCTGCTTGCCGGGGGGCGCGGCGTAGGGGTCCCACTCCGAGGGCATGGGGGTGAACAGGAAGGGATCCTCCGGCACGCCGCCCCGGTCTATGTAGTCGAACATGTGGTCCGGGTCCACGTCGGGGATGTTGAAGAAGCTGGGGGCGGGGAGGTCGATCACCCGGCGGTCAAGCCCGTACTTGACGGTGATAAAGGAGTAGGAATGTCGCAGGCCTCGGACATAGGAGACGTATTCCTCAGGAAAGTTCTCCTCGCCGGCCATCTCCAGAGTGCGCTTGATGCCCGCGTTGGATATCACCAAGTCGGCCTCGACGATCTCTCCCTCGGCGGTCTCGACGCCGCGCGCTTTGCCGTCGCGCACCAGGATGCGTTTCACCTCGCACCCCAGGCGCAGCTCGCCTCCATCGCGCCGGAAGGCGCGCAGGAAAGCGCCCGGTATCTCCCGCGAGCCCCCGCGCGGCACCCCCAGGGTCTTCTTGCGGAAGGCGTTGGCGAAGCACCACAGGAACTCGCCCGCGCTCACCTGCTCATAGGGCACCACGGTGAGGAGCATGGAAAGGGCCGCCATCCCCTGCAGGGGAGGCCACTCGTCGGTGATGCGGTGCAGAAACTCCTGCATGGTGATCTCGTCCAGCTCCGCCAGGTAGGAGGGGTTCAAGCGCGCGATCTTCACCACCGCCATGAGCGTCTCGAGGAGCGAGTTCTTGCGGGAGGCGCGGTAGACCTCGCGCTCCAGCTCTTTGCTCATACGCCCGCCGCCCATAAACCTCCATGCCATGTCCTTGAACAGGGAGAGATTCGCCCGCAGGTTGGCGAAGGGCATGCGCGGGTCGGTCAGGCTCTGGTAGAGGTTCATGAAATGGCGTCCTCCCAGCAGCAGGTGCTCGCTGGGGTTGGCGGTGAGCCACTGCAGGTCGCCCCTCACCATGCGGTTGATGTCGCCGTGCTGCCCGGAATCGCCCATGGAGAACATGTGCACGCCCGAGTCCACCACGAAACCGTCCTTGGTGAAGGACCAGCATTTCCCGCCGTAGAATCGGTTGCGTTCCAGCAGGGTGACTTGTTTCCCGCGCGACTGCAGAAGAGCGGCCACCCCCGCTCCCCCCGGGCCCGAACCTATGACCACTACCCTTTTGCCCTCGCTTTCATACATGACGTGTTACCTCGCTTTCATCGCCGTGCAAGCCTTTTCGCCGTGGCGTTCCTCTTCCTCGAGATATCTCTCGCGCTTAACATGACCGTCATCGCCCCTCGTACCTTTTCGCTTTACCGCCTTCCTTCCCCAGAGCTCTCCCGCCCGCATAGCCGTCAAGCCGGTCATGGGCGTCCCGCATCGACCCGCCCGGCAAGCTTTTCTTCCCCGAAGCTCTCCCGCCTGCATGGCCGACCTGTGGTTGCCGCAAGGTCTTTCAGCGCGCTAGGTTAGCGTAACCCGGCATGCCCTGTTTCATGATCCTGTGGACGAGTTTCAGGCGGTCGAACCTCGTGAAAGCCAGCCTGAAGCCCAGCACCGTGAGGGGGGTGGGCTGGAGCTCCATAATGCGCGCAAGCAAGTAGGCGGTGGTGAAAACGCCGGTGCAGCGCTTGAACTCGCGCCAGGCCCTTTCCCGGTCCTCGACGGCCATGGCGGCGATCCTTCCCGAGACCAGGGCGCCGTGCAGGCCGAAGAAGGCCACCGGATCCATGGCCCCGGCGAGGGTGCCGGCCAGGATCTTGCTGCCCACGAAGATCCTGGGGGTGTGGACGCTCGCGGCGGGGACGGGGAAGGTGAAGGAGTTCCAGCGCGGCACCTCGAACCCGGAGAACCTCGCCACCTGCTCCGCGAATCGGTCGCGCCCCGCAAGGGAAATGGGTTTTCGGCGGTTGAAGAGGTGGGCGTATAGGATGCCCCTGAAGGCCGAGGTGTAGCCGTAGTCGCTGGTGTAGGTGTCGTGGTACATGTGCACGAAGTTGAGGTCGGGGTCACAGGTTCCCTTATAGGTGAAATGATGGGAAGTGAGGTAGGGTACCCCGAAGGAGTCGAAACCCTCGAAGTGCAGGCCGGTAGCCGCGATGGTGTTGGAGGGGAGCCGCGCGAAATCCTCCTGCGAGATCACCGGGGTGGAGAAGCGGAACTCCACCCCTGCCTCCAGGGCGAGGCGGTAGAGGTGGGAGTCGAGGCTGCTCTCCCGTGGGCCACGCTCGAAAAAGTAGGAGTCGATCAGCGAGGGATCCACCTTCACGGCCTTGCCCCCGGCGATCTCCACCATCTCGCGTATGGGCTCTATGCCCGGCCGGATATCGAACCCCACATAGGCGCATATCCCCTCGAGGTCCAGCGGGCTCCCCTGCCCGGAGGGATGATAAAGGGGGGACCCGCCGATGCGCTCCTCCCTTTCCAGGACCACCACCTCGTGGCCCCGCCGCGCCAGGTTTATGGCGGCGGTAAGCCCTGCGAGGCCGGCGCCGACTACGGTAACCTCCGACATCTCATCTCCCTCCCGTTAAGATCATCGCATCTCGCCTGGACGCATAAGCTCCCGTGCCCGTCATTCGCCTCCGCGGCGCATGATCTGAGCGCCGCGGGCCCTGCCTTCTATAAAATCGACTGGATATCGATTCTGTCAAACAAAGCGGTTTAGCTGGTAAAACACACTTGCCCTCAAGCCCGAGGCGCCTTGACACCATGCGGGCATGACCATATAATAACCTCAGCTGTTATGACTGACTAGTCGTTCATTAGATTATATACAACGTTAGGTTAATGTATGTAAACCTAACAACCCACAAAGGGTCCGCGGGGACCGCTTTCCGGCAAGCAAGCAGATGAGGGCAGCAGGGATAAGGAGGTAAGCCGATGGTGGCGGCGGATATCGTCCGTGAACTGGAGGAGATAGTCGGGAAGGCCAACATCGCGCGGGGAGCGTCCGCCCTGGCGGGCTATTTCGAGGACCACCCCGGCGAGACCGACCTCGTGCTGGTGAGGCCGGCGGACGAGTTCGACCTCTGCGAGGTGGCGCAGCTCGCCTCGAGGGCCGGGATCCCCATGTATTCCGTGCGCAGGGAAAAGATGGAAACATCTCTTGCCTCCGCGGAGGGGCTCCTCATCGACCTGGGGCGCATGGACGGCATCAAGGAGATCGACCGCCGCAACCTCATGGCCCACATCCACGCCGGCGTGACCTACGAGCAGCTGCAGGCGGAGTGCATGAAGAAGGACTGCAAGCTGCTTCTCCCGGCGGCGGCGCGCTCGCGCTCGGTGCTCCGTTCCTACCTCGACCGCGACGTCCTCAACGGCAACGCCGTTTACCGCTTTCCCAACCTCTCCATCTTCCACGCCGTGCTGGCGGACGGGCGCATCTGGGTGTCCGGCTCCCAGCAGATGACCTCCGAGGGCATCGCCGACTTCCGCGAGGATCAGGGCCCGCAGTTCTCGCTCTTCTTCGGGGCCTCGGAGGACATCTTCGGCATCCCCTTCTACGGCATCGTTTACGCCTACCCGCTGCGCGAGGAACGCCGCCTGCTGCTGTTCGGATTCGACCGGGCGGAGCCCGCGGCCCGGCTCGCCTACAAGGTAAACCGGGACGAGCATTGCTTCGAGTGTGTGACCGCCAACGCCCGCTACCTCTCGGCCCTGCTGGCGAAAAGCGCCGGCGAGGCGGAGGAGCTGCGCGCGAAGCTTCCGCCTTGGGTCACGGCCGTCAGCCTCGAGCACCACGTGGAGCTGGTTGACCTCTGGGAGAAGTACGTGCGGCAGGACGCGGAGGCGCTGGGCGCCAGGCCCTTGGACGGGGAGCTGGTGAAGATGATGGATGCGAAGTTCCAGCAGCCCTGGTATATCTACGACCGCGATTACCTGCGTGGGCGCACCAGCGTCATCGACCATTACGATTTCTACCGCCGTGCCCCTGGGCTCCTGTCCAAAGTGAGGGATATCGCCAAGGCCAAAGGTTATGCCGAGGACGAGGTGGGACAGGTGATGGTGCCGGTGTATTTCGGCGCCTCCTGCTACTGCGAGAGCGATATCTACTACGATCCCCGGGAGGAGGGCGAGGCCGAAAGGGTGACGGCGGTGAGGTCGGATGCCTATCGCATGCTCCTGGACCAGGGCTCCTTCGTGGACCGACCGCGGGGAGAGGTCGCTAAGATGGTGTACGAGCGCGTCAACGAGGGTTTCCTCAAGGTCCTCAAGACCTTCAAGAACATCGTGGACCCGGAGGGCATATTGAACCCCGATCAGCTGCTGGAGGGGGTGTAGAGAGTGAAGAAGAGGATCACCGCGCCCCGGGAGGTGTTGCACGAGCTGCAGCAGGATTACTTCATCTGCACCAAGTGCAAGATATGCCAGGGGGTGCACGTGCAGTTCTGCCCGGAGTCGCGTTTCTGGCGCAACTGCCCCTCGGGGACCCGCTTCCGCTGGGACGCATATTACGCCTCGGGCAAGATGGAGATCGCGCGCGGTCTGCACATCAACGAGATCGAGCCCACCGAATCCATGCGCCACATCCTTTACACCTGCATGCTCTGCTCCTCCTGCCAGGAACAGTGCTACGAGGTCAAGCAGCTCCATCCCACGCGCGTGTTCGAGCTCATGCGCGAGAAGGCGGTGCGCGAGGGTTGGGGGCCCATGCCCGAGCACGCCGCCCTGGCTGAGAGCCTGGAGGAAAACGACAACCCCTTCGGGGCGGACAGGAAAAAGCGCGGTGACTGGGCCAAGGGGCTGTCCTTAAAGAGCCTTCCCAAGGAAAAAGCGGAGGTGCTCTTCTACGCCGGAGACGCCTACACCAGCGACCCCGCCCTCAGGCACGCCGTGAGGGCGGCCGCCCAGGCCCTCCTCGAGGCGGGCCTGGACGTGGGTACCCTGGGCGCCAGGGAGATAAGCGACGGCTCTCTTATGCTCATGTTGGGGGACCGCGATTATTTCGAGACCTACGCGGCCCAGAACATCGAGACCTTCAACGGCCTCGGGGTGAAGACCATCGTCACTCCCGACACCCACGCGGCGTGGGTGTTCAAGGAGGAGTACGCGCGTGAGCTGGATCCGGACATCAAGGTGCTGCACATAAGCCAGCTCCTGTCGCGGCTCCTGAAGAAGGGGCAGCTCGCTCCGCAGAAGGAGGTGCCCCTCAAGGCGGTGTACCACGACCCCTGCAAGCTGGGCAGGCGTTTCGACATCTACGAGGCGCCGCGCAAGGTGCTGAGGGCCGTGCCCGGCCTGGAGCTGTTGGAGTTCCCCCGCGCCACCTTCAACTCCCTGTGCTGTGGCGGGGGGGGAGGGGTGCGCTACGCCTTCCCGGATTACGCCCTGTGGACGGCCAAAGAGCGCCTCTTCGAGGCGGAGTGGACGGGAGCGGAGGCCATTGTGACCAGCTGTCCCTACTGTGTGCAGATGTTCAACCAGGCCGTGGAGACCACCGGCAGCGACATGAAGGTGTACGACCTCGCGGAAGTGCTCCTGGAGTCGCTGGGGAAGGAGGTGTAGGCCCATGTGGACCAGGGACATCGCCAAGGATATCAAGGAACGCCGCATATCGGGGATCATCTTCCAGCACGAGGTGAACCCGCCGCATAACCGCCCCGAGGACCTGGCGCGGGCCAAGGAGATGCTGGCCCAGGCCTTGGGCGAGGAGTGGGTGACCGACGACCCGGTGATCCTCATCGGGTATTCGCGTGACCAGGGGCCTCTGCCGGCGCAGTACCCGCACCTGGTGGTCATGCCCTCCTCCACCGAGGAGGTGGCGGAGGTCTACCGCGTCGCCAACGAATGCAAGGTGGACGTCATCCCCATGGGAACCGGCCTCACCACCATGGGGCTGCACATACCCCTGTACGGCGGCATCATCATGGACCTGCGCCGCATGGACAAGGTCCTGGAGGTGGATGGGGAGAACATGTACATGGTCATCCAGCCCGGGGTCAATTACCTGGTGGCCCAGATCGAGGCCCAGAAGGTCAAGTGCCGGGTGCTCAACCCCTCCACCGCCGCCACCGCGGGGGTGATCTCCAACCACGCCTTCTGCAACATCAACACCCTGGCCTCGAAGTACGGCTTCGGCATCGACAACATCATCGACATGACCATGGTCATGCCCGACGGCACCATCCTCAAGACCGGGCCCTCGGCATATGGTGCGGTGAAGGCGCACGTTCCGGGGCCGGGGCCGGATATGGCCTCCCTCTTCCGCTACGCTTTCGGGCAGTACGGCACGGTGACCGAGATGACCCTGCGCCTTTACCCGGAAGCCGAGCATATATACCAGATATTCCCAGCATACGAGAAAGACGACCTGGAATGCGTGATCAACGTGCTGTATAAAGTGGCCAACGAGAACCTCACCCTGGAGCTCGCCCACATGCAGAACTCCTTCTTCGGCATCTTCGTGGGGGCCACCAACAAGCAGGCCAGCGCCCTCGCGGGGTCCTTCCCCCGCAACAACCTCTTCACCATCTTCTCCGGCGCCACCGAGGAGGAGGCCAAGCTGAAGGCGGAGGTCATCCAGCGGGTGATCACGGAGATCGACCCGGAATGGGAGTTCCTGCCCGTTGACGCCATGGAGGACCTGGTGGGCGACCTGCGCAGCGTGAACCTGGAGCGCTGGCAGAAGTACTTCAACGTCACCGTGCGCGTGATGAGGGTACGGGGCTCTTTCCTCATCGGGGCCCTCATCGGGCACCTGGACAACTTCCTGCAGGCGGAGAGGCGCATGCGCGTGGAGACCACCAATCAGGCGGGGCACACCGAGGACCCCCTGCCCCCGGACGACGCCTCCACCTACCTGCAGCCCTACCATATGGGACGCTCCGCTTACATGGAATACGACCTCTACTCGAACCAGGGAGATAAGGACGACAACATGCGCATGTTCATGACCTACATGCGCGCCATGATGGCCGGCATACTGGGGGAGGGGCTGGTGCTGGCATGCGGCGCCATCCCCCTCAACAAGGGCATGCCCGTGCCCCTGCCGGAGGGCATGCCGAACCTGGACGACGTCCTGCCCATAGTCATGCCGAACTCGGCGGCCTTCACCGACGCCTACGTCGCCTTCAAGAAGGCGGTGGATCCCAACAACATCGCCGCCCGCAGGTGGGATTACCAGACCGGGCTTTGCAAGAAACTGACGCTCTAACGGGGCGCCGGGAGCGGGCAAGGTACCGGGACAGGAGAGCGGAGCCGGCCGGCATGAAGGTTTAAAGGTCTGTCCGGTCGGGCGGATGCCCGCAGACCCGGCCTGTGGCCGGAACCAGAAGGGAGGGGGTGATAGAGGAGGCATTGACCTCGGCCGGGAAAAGGGGCGAGCGGAATACGGCGGCGCGCGGACACGTCGCTTATGGAGAACCCCGTCCCGGCGAAGCCGGAAAACGGCGATTCTGGGTTCAAGGCGCCGCCCGTCGGTCATGCCGGCCGGCGGGCGGCTCCCCGGGCCGCGAGAGGCATGTACGGCATGGGGCCTTGGGTGGGCGACCCGAGCGGGCAAGTGCATACAACGCATAAAGCGTAAAAGGGGAAAAGGGCCCGTGGGACAGGGAGCGAAGGGATCGCGGAATGGCCGATCTCCGCATCGTGGATCGACGGAGCATGATATTCCAAAAGCTGGAGGGCTTTTGCGGGGGCGCTCATCGGGGCACGAAAAAGGTCGCAAGGTGTTGTATGGAAGGGTTTTGACGGCGGGTTGAGAATAATGCCGAGGATCGCGGAGGGGAGATGCGTTACGCGTCAAGGCGCCGGCAACAGAGTCGGCGTTCGGGGCTGGGAGGAACCGCCGATCAAACGCCAACCGCGATAGCCGCGTTTGACGGCGTTCAACTCGCACGCTTTTTACGGCGGAACGGGAAAAGATAAGGCCCAGGGGGTATTATGGCCGAGGTCACGGTAGTGGGGGCGGGGTTGGCCGGCCTGGTGGCGGCGATAAACTGCGCTCGCAACGGCCGCCAAGTGCGCGTATTGGAGAGGTTCAAGCAGGTGGGGGGAGATCCCTATATTCGGCCCGCGGTGGACGTCACCCCCATGGAGCCCGAGAGGCTGGGCGCGTTTATAGGCGTGGAGTTGCCGCCGCCGTACGTCACCCCCACCTTGGAGTTCCCCATCTACGTTTACGGCAGGCGCTATCTCGTCCCAGGGAGCCGCCTGCACCTCCATTCGGTGGAAAGGGGCTCCCGTTCCACCTCCCTCGATACCTATCTCTACCAAAAGGCCAGGGATGCGGGGGTGGAGTTCGAGCTGGGGGTGGAGCTGAACTCCCAGAAGGATTTCGCCGCCCTTCCTCCCAACACCATCGTGGCCACCGGCCTTGAGGTGGATCCCTTCCTGGCCCTGAGGCGCCCTTATCTGCCCGTATACGGCTTTATCGGCAAGACGCGCTGCCAGGGCCCCCCTCGCGTCATGGGGTTCTTCGACCGCTACACCAGATATTACAACTACTGCGCCAACGCCAACGGGGTGGCCTTCGCCCTGGGTTTCGATGCCAGGCCGGTGACGGAGTCGCTACGGGACGAGTGGGACAAGCAGTTGCGGGAGTGGGAGGGCATGGATTTCGAGACCTGGCAGCCCCACGAGGGAGTGGTGGCGACGGGCAAGATGACCTCCCCTTGCCTTTACGTGGGGAACAAGATACTGGCGGGGACGCTGGCGGGCATGCAGGATCCCTTCTTCCTCTTCGGGGTGCAGAGCTCGCTGGTATCGGGCAAGATAGCGGCGATAGCGGTGGAGGACAGGGAGCGGGCCTGGAGGCTGTTCCACACATTCACGTCAGCTTACAAGTATTCCTGGCTATACAAGCGCTTCTTCGATGCCCAGCCGCACTTGCTGCGCGAGTGGGGGCTGCGCCTGGGGTTCGGGGCATACCTTAGGTATCCCCATTTTGTGCAGCCCGCCATCGACATCGCCCTGAGGTCCCTCCCCGGCTACGGCAAATATTAGCAATTAGCCCCGTATATAGATATAACGCGCGAGAGAATGCATCGCGAAAGCGACTGCGCCGAAGGCGCAGCGGTGCCGGCGCCGTGGCCGAGACGGAAGCGAGCGAAGGCGAGCGAGGGCGAGGACGGGGCCTGGCACGTATAGGTTCGGAAGGCGCAGCGGTGCCGGCGCCGTGGCCGAGACGGAAGCGAGCGAAGGCGAGCGAGGGCGAGGACGGGGCCTGGCAAGCATGGGTTCGTCACGCAGGGCGAGAGCTGGGGGGAGAGCATGGCCAAGAAAAAAGTGTTCATCGTGGGAGCGGGGCTCGCCGGCCTGTGCGCGGCCATAACCGCGCGCAAGCTCGGTTACGAGGTACACTGCGTGGATAGGTACAACCGCGTGGGGGGCATGCCGGGGGCCCACCCCTTCGTGGACTCCACCCCCTTCGACGCCGCCATGATGTCGCGTTTCCTGGGGGTGCCCATCGGGGAGCCGCAGGTGCGGCCGTGTGAGACCTTCGACGTCTATGCCTTCGGAAAGCTGTGCAGGCTCAACCCCTCCTATTCGCTGCTCTGCAACGTGGAGCGCGGACCGCGTCGCACCGCCATCGACCGCTATCTCCACGACATCGCGCTGGAGATGGGAGTGACCTTCGAATGGGGCAACCCCGTGAGGTCGCAAAAGGACCTGGCGCAGTTCCCGCCCGACACCATCGTGGCCACCGGCCCCTACCGCGAGGCCTTCGAGGCCCTGGGCATACCCCATGAGACCGCTTACGGCTATGTGTTGAGCTCCAGGTACAAACCCCACGGTGTTCCGTCGTACGCCTCCCGTTGTAGCGTCTATTTCGACCATTACACCCGGGATTATTGCTATCTTCCCTCCTCCAACGGCATCGTGGCGGGGCTCTTTTTCGCCCGCCGCCCGGTAGGGAAAAAGCACCGCGACGTCTGGGAGAGGCAGTTGCTGGAAACCGAGGGGGTGGAGTTCAAGACCTGGCATGAAGAACGGGGCTATTTCGCCTCCCGCTTTCCGGGCCAGCCGCGTCTTTTCGCCGGCAACAAGATCCTCGCCGGCACCCTGGCGGGAGCCCAGGATCCCGGGACCTACTTTGGGTGCCATGGGGCCATGGTCTCGGGCAAGATAGCCGCCATAGCCCTGGAGGACAAGGCCACCGCCCAGGAGATGTTCGATCTCTGCAACCGCAGCTTCAACCGCATGTGGTTTCTGCGCCGCGTGGCCATCAACTACGCCCCTGAGGCGACCCGGGGCATAGCCCTCACCACCGCCATAGGGGCGGTGGCGCGATCGGACCTGCTGGGGAGGATGCAGGGGATGAGCCTGAGACGGATGATACCCGGGTTCCTTTTGCTGGAGAGGATGGACGGATACGCCAGGTATATAGATATCTAATCTAATCTAGGAGGAGGCGATGGGCAGGAAAGACGGTCCGATATGCATCGTGGGCGCGGGACTGGCGGGGCTCACGGCCGCCATCAACCTCGCGCGCGAGGGCAGGGAGGTCACCGTGCTCGAGAAGGGGAAACGGGTGGGGGGCCTCGCCATCTACAATCCCTCTCCCCACGGCACCCCCATGGACGCCGAGGCCATGTCGCGCTATATCGGCATCGATCTCCAGCCGGCCATGGTGCGCATGACCGAGGGGGTGCTGGTGGTGTGGGGAAAGCGCTTTAAACTCAAGTTCCCCCCCAACGTGCAGGCCTGGATGATCGAGCGCGGGCCGAGGAAGTCCTCCATGGACCAGTATCTCTACCGCATCGCCACCGAGCACGGAGTGAGGTTCGAGTTCGACCATGCGGTGGTCACCGACCGTCAGGTGAGCGAGCTTCCTCGCGGCAGCATCATGGCCACCGGCCTGCACGGCGACGGTTTCGAGGCCGCGAGGGTGCCGTACCAGCCGCTTTACGGGTATTTCGCCAAGTGCCGCGTGCCCTGGCGGGAAGCGAGGGTTTCCTTCTACTTCGACGACTACAGCCCCGACTATGCCTTCACCTGCTCCGTCAACGGCATCGCCTTCGCCCTTATCTTCAACCGTCACCGGCCGGTCGCCAGGTGGGAGATGGAGAAATTCGCCGAGCAGGCGACCCTGGAGGACGGATATCCCTTCAAGGAGTTCCTTCCCCTGGGGGGAGGGGCGAAGGGGGGAGCCGCCGCCGCGCCCACGCGGCATTTCTCCAATCCCAGGCTCTTCCACGGCGATCTCATCCTCGCGGGCACCCTGGCGGGGATGATGGACCCCGTGCTCTTCTTCGGCATGCACGGCGCCTTCGCCTCCGGAAAGATCGCCGCGCGCGCTTACAGCGACCCCGCGGGCGCGTATGACGAGTTCCGGCGCCTCAACTGGACTTTCTACCCGCTGCTGGCGGCCAAGCGCCTCATCGACCGCAGCCCACGCGACCTGGTGTTGAAATACCCCATGCGGGCGACGCTGCCGTTAATGCCCCTGTTCCACCGCTTTTTCCTGCGCTATGCCTTCATGGCGAACGTTACCGGCTACGGCCGCCTCAGGTAGCAAACGGGGTAAGCGGGATACGAGGGTTGAATCGCGCGAGTTGCCCCTGGAGGAGCTGAAGCGCATGATGACCAAGGACCCGCAGATGATCGTGCCCGCCATGCCCGGCGAGCCCTACATGACGGAGGCCGCGCGCCGGGACGAAGCCATATGCCTGTGTTTCTTGCGTCAGGCGTATCTTCGGTCGCCCTGAAGCCGCCTCATGGGGCGAGAAAGCGGGCATGATAGAGGCGGCGGCTAAGCGGTGATGCCGCAGAGCGCCTTGGCCCGTTCCAGCGCTTCGGCGCGGTGGGGCTGCAGCCGGGAGAACTCCAGGAGGCTCATCTTGCAGGCCTGGCCGGAGCCGCCGCCATGGGTGGCGGAATGCAGTATGGAGCCCAGCCCCCAGGAGATGTTCTCGATGAGGCGCACCACGCGCACGCGGTGTTCGGCGGGAACGCCGTCCACCCCCTTGAGGAAGCGGGCCAGCCATGCGGCGATCTCCGGATTGCGCATCTCGCGCTCGCTGGGACAGCAGGAGAGAATGCCCCCGGTTATGTCCTCCGCCAGGCGTATGAGGTCGAAGACCGCGCGAGAGGCGTAATATTTCGCGTTGTTGGCGAGCACGGGGTCGCCCACGTATCCCCCACCTGGAAGCTCGAAGCCGCGCAGGGCGGCGGCGACGCCGCATGAGTACATGGTCTCCGCGATGGCGATCATGTCGGCGAGCTTGTCCTGCACGTGGGAGGACCTTTCCAGGCCGTTATACTCGGCCATGAGCTGGGTGGCGGCTATGAGCACGTCCGCCCATCCCGACTTGCACCCCCCCGTGGTGGGACGGTGGGAGGCCCCGAAGAGGTTCACCAGCTCCCCCAGATACTCCACCTCGCCGCAGAGGAAGACGCGCTCCCAGGGCACGAAGACGTCGTCGAAAACGCAGATGCATTCATGTACCCCATAGTAAATGTTTCCCAAGTCGATTTCCGCATCCCGGCGCCTGCGGTCATCCTGAGATTGGCGCACGGATATGTGGACGATGCCCTCGGCGTTGGCGGGCACGGCGCAGGCCACCGCATAGTTCTCCGCCCCCGCACGGTGGGTGGTGCAGGGGAGGACCAGCTTTTCGTGGGAGAACGCCGCTCCCGTCTGGTGGAGTTTGGCCCCGCGGATGACGATGCCTTGGTGATTCCTGTCCACCACCCGCAGGTACATGTCCGGGTCGAGTTGCTCCTGGGCCGGGATCTTGCGCGAGCCCTTGGGGTCGGTGATGGCGGGGCAGGCCAGCAGGTCCTCGCGCTGCATCCTCTCCACCCAAGCCCGGAAGCGCTCGTGGTAGGAGGTGCCCTTTTCTAAATCTATCCTTCGCGTGATATAGAGCAGCGGCGCATAGGCGTTCTGGATGCAGCGGAAGGAGCATATTCCCAGCCGTCGGTTCAGATAACGGGTGACGTTGACTTTGGCCACCAGGTCCCCGGTGTTCTGGGGGACGTGTTGGAATATGGTCACCGGCTCTCCGCTGAGGTGGGATCGCACCACCAGGCGCTCCCGCAGCTCCGGCTCGTGCGCCATGTCGTAGGTGGCGGCGACGGCAGCGGCGGCGGCGCGCACCGCGGGGTGCCGCATGGCGTTGTCCAGGCGTTCCCCGTCGATATAGATGGGGATGCGCATTTCCTCCACGCTTCTCAGGTACTCCTCTCCGGTCATCATCTCCGTTACCTCCCTCGCAGCCTTGTGTCCTCGCCGGCCCGCTTACGATGGAAAGGCCGAAAACGCCGTTTCGGGATCTCCTGCGCAGGCGGCAAAGTGATCATCTTTTCCTGCAGCCGTCAAGCACTATACGCGCAAAGGACTCCGCGATCTCCTGCGTGGACTGCGCTCCCTTGGGGTCATACCATGCCGCAAGCCAGTTGCACATTCCCGAGACGGCGCGGGCGGTCATGGGCACATCCAGGTCATCGAACAGCCCCTCGCGCATCCCCTGCTCGATCGCCTTCCTCACTATCATCTCGTATTCCCTGCTCATGGACCTGACCTTGGTCCGTTTACGGGGAGGCAGCTCGTCTTCGTCGGCAAGGTACACGTTGGTGATGTCGCCGCTCTTGCCGAACATGTCCACGTGCAGGGCGATCAAAGCTCGCAGTTTTTCCTCCCCATTCAAAGAAGAGGAGTCTATCTCCCGTGCGCGCTCCAGGAGTTCTCCCACCGCGGCCAGGCAGATCTCGTAGAGCAGGTCGTATTTGGAATCGATGTAGTGGTAGAGGGCGGGCTTGGTCAGGCGAAGCCTGCGCGCGATGTCCTCGAGGGAGGTCCTGCGAAAGCCCCTCTCCCGAAAGAGTTTGGCCGCCGTGGCGACGATCTGCTCCTTACGCGTCGATGCCATGTTTCCTCGCATGCTTAGCTTACTTACCGGTAGGAAATCTTATCATATAAGGCTTTCGCTGTCAACCTATGAGGGCAGCGTTGCTGCTCCTGCATCGTAGATCTGGGAGCTCTCCCTAACGCGCCTGGGTATATGACCTGGATCACCCGCAGCTTCCCGGTAAGGCGAACATGCGGTGCCCCACGGGCGTATTAATTAGCGCAAGAGTAAAAGAACGGTTTTTATGCGGCAGGCGCATTGAGGGTGCAGGGAGGAGCGCGAGGACAGGTAGCGGATTGACACAAGTCTTGGTTGATGCGGGTTGAAGAGAAGCGACCGCGTCCGTGGTGACCTCCAGGCCTTGATGCGGATGACTTGGCTCAAGGGAAGGGCGGAATAAAGAAGGGATAATGAAGAGGTGAGATCAGGTTCCTCTCCCCTTAGCGTGGGCAGAGGAAGATGGCGAGGATACGGAGATGGGAAAAAGCGCGGGTCAGGGCATGGGTGACGCCCGCAAAGGGTCGTCAAACCGCAAGGCCCACCGCTTACGGCGAGGAGCTTAAGAACGGCTGCAGGACGGGCTGAAGGAGGGAAAGATTTGCAAGAGCTGGATAGAAGGCGATTCCTGGCCAAGGCGGGATCGACGGTCGCCGGGCTTGGCGCTTTGTACCTGGCGACCGCCCTTCCAGGCTGTGGGGGAAAGGAGGATTCCTGTCCCGTTGAACAGGGACCGGAGGCGGCTCCCGGAGATGTCCCCACCCCGATAGAGGATTCTTCCTCATGGCCAGGGCTGGTAGTGGTGGAGGGAAGGGATCGCGCCGCCATGTTGCGCGCCGGCCTGGAGGCGTGGGGAGGCCTGGCTGGATTGAACCTCGCCGGCAAGAAGGTGCTCATCAAGGTCAACGCCTCCTTCGCGCGCTCGCCTGAGGACGCGGTCACCACCCACCCGGAGCTGGTGGCGGAGGCGGTGAGGGCGTTCCGACTGGCGGGAGCCTCGCGGGTGGTGGTCTTCGACCATATACTGCAGGACCTGGTGGACCAGACGCTGGAGAAAAACGGCATCGGGCCGGCCGCGAAAGCGGCGGGGGCGGAGGCCGCGTTCTACGCGGTGAAAAAGCCCGGGCCCGCGCGCGTGGTGTCCATACCCGGAGCCGTGGCCCTTCCCTCTGCGGGGATCTTGGAGGAGATCTTTCAGGCCGACATCATCGTGAGTATGCCCAAGGCCAAACACCACAGCGGAGCGGGCCTTTCCATGGCCATGAAGAACTTCATCGGCATCACCGCCACCATGGGCAACTTCCACAATATAGACCTGCATCGCGCCATCGCCGAGATCTACACCGTGGTCAAGCCGACCCTGGTGATAACCGATGCCACCAACGTTCTCCTCGACCACGGCCCCGGGGGGCCGGGCGCGGTGGCCGAGCCTTGGAAGTTGATCATCGGCAGCGATGTGGTGGCGGCGGACGCCTATACCTGCGGTCTCTTCGGGGTGGCGCCGACCGCCATCGGCTACCTGACGCACGGGGAGCGTCTGGGGGTGGGAACCACCGATTACGCTTCCCTGGGGGTGCGGGAGGTGAGGGTATGAGAAAAGGCAGGCGCCGCCCGGGTCACTGGGTGCGCAGGTCGGTGCAGCTGATCTTCATCGCCCTATTCGTGGCCATGGCCTGGGCGGCTTCCTATCCGCCCGCCGCTGGGGTGAACGAGAACCTCTTCCTGCGCGTGGACCCCCTGGCCGCCTTCGCGGCGGCGCGAGCGAGCAACCTCTGGCTTTACCTGCTTCCCGCCTGGTTGCTGCTGGGTTTGAGCGTTTTCAGCGGCCGCTTTTTCTGCGGCTGGATCTGCCCTCTTGGGTCGCTCCTGGAGGTGCTGCCCTCGCTGGGAAAAAGACGTGCCAAGAGCCTTTCGCGCCTGCGCCCCCGCGACCTCGCGGGCAAGCCCATGGCAAAGGGCGAGGCAAGGCTGCGCCTTAAATACGTCTTCCTGGCGGCATTGCTGATCTTGCTGCTTTTCGGGGTCAACGTCCTGTGGGTCTTCGATCCCCTGGTTATCGCCAACCGCGCCGTCATCTTCGTGCTCGTGGGCGGGGTGCCGGTGATATTTATAGTCCTGGCGGCCCTTGCCCTGGCGGTGGGGCCGCGTTTCTGGTGCCAGGAGATGTGCCCCCTGGGCGCCTACCTTTCCGCGGCGAGCGTGGTGGGCTCGCGGCTGCCGGATAAAGCCATCCCCTTGGCGTTGGTAAAGGACGACGACGCCTGCATCCATTGCGGTAGGTGCTCCGTGGCCTGTCCCTTCGAGATAACGGAGGTGGCAGACAGCGGGAAGACGGGCCGCCTGGCCATACCCGACTGCGCCCTGTGCGGGGAATGCGTTATCGCATGCCCGGTCGAGGGCGCGCTGTCCCTGCGCATCTTCGGCACCCACCTTCTCTCGTCCGGCAAAGGCGGGAAAGCGCGGAGGGGGGCCGAGATAACGGCGCGGGGTGTTGCCCCTGCCGGCGTCGAGCTTTCGGGGGCGGGGAGAGCGCAAGGGGAGCGGGAGCGCATGGTTGGAGAATCCGATATG
>JACVJD010000058.1 GCA_015711825.1 Candidatus Solincola daggyaiensis | reverse complement strand
CATTCCGCGAACTTGCCGAGAAGTTCCTCTCGGGATACGTAGAGATTCGGCTCAAGCGCAGCTCGCGAATCGACTATAACCAGGTATGCCGTAACCACCTCATCCCCTTTTTCGGGGACAGGCATGTTTCCTCCATCACCGCCTCGGACGTGCAGGAACTGATCAGGAAGAAGCTCGATGACGGATTGTCCCCGCGCACCGTGAACAAGATAATCACCATCCTGGGAAAGGCCTTCAACCATGGCATCAAGTGGGGCCTTGTCGAGAAGAACCCGGTTCAAAACGTCGACCGGCCCCGGCAGGAGCAGAAGGAGATGGACTTCCTCTCGCCCGAGGAAATCAGAAAGCTCTACGACGCCTGCGACCCTTATTTCCTCCCCCTCCTCCTTTGCGCCATATGCACCGGGATGAGGCAGGGGGAGCTACTGGCTCTGGTGTGGGACGACATCGATTTCGAGCAGCGTAGACTCCGCATCACCAAATCCTTCTCGTGCGGACATCTTACCGGGCCCAAGAGCTTCCGGAGCCGGCGAATCGTGCTCATGACCCCCGTGCTCTCGAGGGTGCTTGCGGAGCTCAAGGCATGGACCGATGGGCAGCCCGATGAGCTAGTGTTCCCCGGTAACGACGGCGGGCACATGTCGCCCTACGTTCTTCTGGGTCACTTAGAGAAAGCGCTCAAGGCGGCGGGCCTGCGCTACATCACCTGGCACTCCCTCAGGCACACCTACGCCGCTCTGATGATATCACTGGGTGAGAACATCGTCTTTATCTCGCGCCAGTTGGGACACTCCTCTATCAGCACGACCATCGACCTTTACGGCCATCTGCTCCCTGAAGCCTCAGCCGGCGTAGGGGAAAGGCTGGACGAGTTAATCTTTGGAATACAAACTGAGATATACCACAAAGGAATGCCTGAATAAGATTATCGACAAACACCATAAGGTTATATTGCATCTTTGTCATTGCTATGTGCTATAAGAAAGACGGAATGAGCTCTATGGAATAAACCAAGGACACAATATATCCCTTGGGGTGATGGTCTGATGACAGAGAAGCTAGGAAGGAATAGGCCCTGTTATTGTGGCAGCGGAAAGAAATATAAATCTTGCCATGAGCCTCTTGACAGGGACATTCCAGCAGCGCCAGGCAATTTACTTAAAGATGCTATAGTACTCTGCAAAGCAACATTAACGCAAGATAATGCTGACCCTACCGAAGAACAGAAAAGAATAGCTCACACATTTATCGAGATTGTGCTTCCAGTTGCACTTAAAGGATTGCCAGAATCAAGATACACAGTCTTTCTCGGAGATGAAGCGGTTAACATCCATCCTTTTATTCAACCACGGAAATTGCAGACAGTTTGTGATTTGCTGAGCCCCAAAGGTGTTGAGTTAGATTTTGGAAAAGCAAACGTTATAGAGCTTGAGGAAGATAGATGGGGCCGCTGCTCCTATACTGAAGTTAAGTTGGAATTTCTAAAATACTATCCAAGAGAGTCAATCGACATGCTATTGCGAAAATCCGTAGAGGCAATCAACGAATTGATTGAAGTATACATGTATGTCTCTGAGCGCTACTACCTGAGCAGGTTAAGAGTTTCTGATTTACTACATTATAACTACTATGTAATTGCAGGCGAGAATAAGTTAAGCGACACACATCGGTTCTTCGAAGAGAATGTGCACCTAGGAAAAGCATATATCCAAGACCCCGTTATCGAAAATAAAGTAAAGGAAGCTTTGCGGCAAGGCGGGATTAAATTATGGCAAAGGCTTATCATAAGCGCACGAAGAAACTTCGCAAATGAAGAATATATGAGAGCAATAATAGATGCTGTAACAGCATTAGAGTTAGTGCTATATAAATATATTCTTCTTTATAACAAAAGTAAGGGTATTCCTGAAGATAAGACAAGAGACACATTAATAAAGATTGGCTTGACTGGTAGCCTAGACATTACCCTGAGGCAAATAGCTCCAATCAACGCGTTTACCGACGAAGTTTTAAGAGGTTGTAAAGGCGCAATTACAAAAAGAAATAGAATCCTCCATGATGGCTTTAGTGAGGCATCTGAAAGTGATGCAGCTCAAGCCATAGAGTCTGTGGTTCGCTTGAACAAGAGGATTGAAGGATTGATCAGTGAATTTGATGCCGCATACGCCTAATATATGAGAGAATTGCCTGCTCTTTCTACTGTCACTTCTTACTGATGTCATTTCTCAAGTTCTTTTACCTTGACCATTTATTGACCGAGGCGGGCTTGAGGCGCCCGCACATTCCCGATTAGCACCAAGCAGGCCGTCGGCTATCGCCTCTGACCTGCTCTTTTATTCCTGGTGGGGGAGGATGGATTCGAACCATCGAAGGCTGCGCCAACGGATTTACAGTCCGTCCCCTTTGGCCACTCGGGTACTCCCCCGCGCAAAAGGGGCCCCGCCTAATCGTCGAGGCACCGCTGCAAATTATCGTAAATGGAGAAGACTTTGTCCAGACCGGTGACGGTGAAGACCTTCATTATGTTGCGCTTGCTGCAGACGATCTTTATGCTCCCCCCCTCCATCCTGGTCTTCTTGAGTGCCGCCACCACCACGCCCAGCCCGGTGGAATCCATGAACTCAAGGCCGTTCAGGTCGATGACGATGTCCTTTCTCCCCGACTCGATGATCTCATACACCGTTTCCTTGAACTTGGCGGAGGTGGAGAGATCTATCTCCCCCTCCAGGGTGATCACCGGGACGCCGTTCATCTCCTGAATGCGAGTGCGTAGAAAAACTCCCCCTGGCTCGCTCAATTCATCTCCTTCCCTGTGGTATCCCTGAACCGCCGCGTTGCTTTCGTTACTTTATAAGTTTATCATGCCCGGGCAGTCTCCCAGCAAGCTTCCATCAGGCTCGTTGGTATCATGCGTATCCCACTGCATGACAATGCCAAGTCGCCGGGAACGTTACTCGACCTCGCATGTTTACCGAAGTCGTCACCACCGGTCTCGCTTGCAATGGGGGTAGAATCCCTTCACCGCCTTCGCATTGCCGATCACAAAACGAGTCCCTCGCCCCATGACACCCGAAGGGGTGGCGATCGCATAGAAGGCCGCTTTCGCTTCACCTTCCCTCCGCTGCCGGCCTGGAGGAACCGGTGCGGGCAAGCGCTCTCTCCCCGCAAGGGCTTTTGCCGGCGATATCGACGGTTTCAGAAACCCGCGAGAAGGGAAAAAAGACTATGGTCCGGCAGGAGCGGCGTGCAGGCAGGAATAGCGCGGCCGTCCACATCACTCCGGCCTTCACACCGTCCTAAAGGCGTCTGGTGGAAAGAATGAGCGGCGAGGTCGGTGGGTAACTGACGGCATGGGCCTTGAGGCGAATACGGCCCTCTATTACCTCGATTAAAGCGGCCAACGGTGGATGGCCGCTCGGGGGCAAGGGCCTCGAGGCGGAAGACGGCGGGGCCGATATCGGCCGAGGAGCAGCGCCGTCAAAGGGAGAGTGAGGTGCCTTGGGCGATAACGGGGAAGTGGTCCGACTTAGGGTGCCCGCGGAACAGTTCTCACGGCAGCTCATCAGGCTGGCGGTTTACCTGGTGGCCAGCCGCATGGACTTCGACCTCGCGCAACTGGAGGACCTGCGCATAGCCATCGACGAGGCCAGCAATTACGCCTTGGTGCATTCCGCCGAGCGGTCCAACCTCGAAGTTGAAATACAACCGGGCAAGGAGTACCTTGAAATCGTAGTGACTTCAAGGTTGGCCGAAAACGGCGAGGCGCGCGCGGTATTGCCGGAGTCCTTCAGCCGCATGATCATGGAGTCCGTGGTAGACGCCGTGGACCTGGAACGGGAGGAATCTGTCTGTCGCATATCTCTGCGTAAGAAACGCCATAAGTGAACGGCCTTGCCGCAGCGCTCCGCCTCTCAGGGGGTAACATCCTTGCAGGAAGACGAGGAGAAACGGCAGGAAAGAAGGCGCCGGGTAAGGGAACTCTTTAGGGCTCTGCGGGAAACCGGCGACCCCTCTATCCGCGACGAGCTCATCTCCCTCAATATCCACCTGGTGGAATACCTGGCCCGTAAGTTCTCCAACCGGGGCGAGCCCCTCGAAGACCTGCTCCAGGTAGGGTACATCGGCCTCATCAAAGCCATTGACCGTTACGACCTGGACCGCGGCGTGGAGTTCAGCACCTATGCCACCCCCACCATAGTGGGCGAGCTCAAGCGCTACTTCCGCGACAAGGGTTGGGCCATCCGCATCCCCCGACGCCTGCAGATGCGAGACCTGGAGTTGAACCAGGCCATAGACGCCCTTACGCAGGATCTACACCGTTCCCCCACCATGCGCGAGATCGCGGATTACCTTGAGACCAGCGTCGAGGAGGTGGTGGAGATACTGGAAAGCTCCTACGCCACCAATTACCTCAGTCTGGACAGCATATACGCAGACGGGCCCGAAGACCGCGGCTTCTGCCTTCTGGACTACCTGGGCGGAGACGACAACGACTTCTCCCTCGCCGAGGACCGCGACGCCCTGGAAAAACTTATCTCCTGCCTCTCGGAGCGGGAGCAGAAGGTGATATATATGCGTTTCTTCCGCGGCATGACCCAGATCGAGATCGCCAGGGAGCTCAACATATCCCAGATGCACGTCTCCCGACTGCTGCGCAAGATCCTGGACAAACTACGCGGGGAACTAGAGCTGGAGGCGGAGGAGATCTAGTCCCTTCCTCTCACCGGCGTAGAAGGGCGCCGGCGCGGCATGCCGGCGTGCGCGTACGGGAAGACTACTTTTTTACTCATCCGCGAAGAGGGGTGCCTGCGCGCCTCCCCCACCCAAGGGCACCACGCGCTCGGAGGGAAGCATGGAGGCCAGCATTGCCGCGTTGCGCGGCGCCTTTCCCCGGTAGTGATTGTTGAAGATGGCGTAGGTCCTCTCGGCCTTCTCGTCCAGCTCCAGCAGTCCCGGGACCCACTCCGCCAGCTCCTCCTCGCTATAGAGATAGTCGTACCTTTCCCACGATTCCCGCTTGCGGTCCCACCAGGTCTCGTAATTGCGTCCGTGGAAGCGCACGTACCCTATATCCCCGGCGAGGAGCACGTGCGGTTTCACCAATCCTTTCAGGCGGGGCTCGTCAACGCAGCAGAATCCCAGGCGGAGTTCCCGCAGCAGGTCCAGGGTATCGTCGGTTACCCACCCTTCGTTGCGGAACTCCACCACCATGTCCTGCCCCGGCAGGCGTTCGCGAAAAAGGCGTAGATAATCGCGGTTGGCCTGGTTGTTTTTAAAGCCCCAGGGGAACTGGGCGAGCACGCATGCCAGCTTGCCGTTGTCCTCCATGGGCCTGAGGATCTCGCGGAAACGCTCGAAGTCGCCGTCGTTGTCCTCGTAGGCATGGGTCAGTCCCTTGTAGGCCTTGATGATAAAGCGAAACCCGGGGGCGGTGCGCCTGGCCATGGAGAGGATGCTGCGGGGCGACGGTAGCGCATGCCAGGTGCTGTTGACCTCCACCACCGGGAAGCGAGCGGAATAGTACTCGAGCATGTGCTTTTTATCCATGCCCTCGGGGTAAAACGCCCCCTTCCAGTCCTGGTAGCTGAAGCCCGCCGTCCCGATATAGATCATCCGGAAACGCCTCCATAGGCTGCACCATCAAGCCTTTCTTCAGTATAAGCGAAATCCCCGCCGCCGGCATGGCAGCGGGGACGGGGTTAACGCAAACCGGAAACTAGTTCTCCAGGATCTTTACGTCATCTATAGCTATATCCACGTAGCTGTAGGCGACCCTCTCATCCACGTTGCGGCGGTTCTTGAACCGGAAGAGGAAAACGGTAGGATATACGCCCTCGACGATGCCCTCCTTCTCCTCCCAGTGGGTCTTGGGCTTAGATTCCTTCACGGAGATGCGCACTACCTTTCCCACCAGGCCCTTCATGGTCTCCATGATGTCCGAGATGTTGGTGGTCTCGATTCCCGTCGGCTTCATACTGACTATCACCTCAGCTCTTTCCAGGTATGCAGAAAAAACATTCTACCACTGTTTTTCCTGCTCCGCCAGCATTTATTCTATCATATAGACAGAGAATCCGGCGATTTTGTTCCGCCATTTTTCCTCAAACCCGTCGAATTCTTCGCCGCCATGCGCCCGGTTTCCTCCATTTCCCCTTCCCGAAAACCGAATCGCATCCGCATTGAACGGATTCCCGACCGACGGCCTTTAGTTTATTAGCTTATTAAGCCATATCTTATTAAGCCGTGTCGACCAGGAGCTATCGTCTGGTGGCAGAAGCTTTCCTCATCACGTAAAGACCCTGTTCAACGGCTTATTGAACCCGGATTAGTCACGCTCGCAAAACCCAGATAGAGTGATTTCCATTGAGTACCAAGAGTGCTTTTCATCGCTGGTTAAAGTTCAATTTCTGTAGCTGATCGATACCCTTATGTTTACATTCTCTACGTAAACTAAAACGTTCAGAACGCGTAAATGTTACCGGATGGAAAACCGGGTCGGCTTATCTCTGCGCCTGGTCGCGCAGGTACTCGACCGCCTCCTTCAGGGTGGATACGGCATGGAGCTGCATCCCGGTGGTTATTCCGTCCAGGTCATCCTGGTTTCCCGCCGGGTACAGGAAGACCTCGGCCCCTTCCCTCTCGGCGGCGCGTATCTTCATGGGCAGCCCGCCTATGGGACCCACCTTGCCGTCCAAGGCGATCTCTCCCGTTCCGGCTATTCTCCTGCCCCCGGTGAGATCGTCGGGAGTCAGGGCGTTGACCAGGGAGAGGGTCATCATCAACCCGGCGGATGGTCCTTTAACCGTCCCCAGGTCCCAGGTGACCTTAACGCCGGAGGTGTAGGTGAAATACTCTCGGATGGAAACCCCGATGATCCTGCGCTCCAGCTCGGGCGAGTAAACGGGGGTCACCTCTATCTCGCGCACCTCCTCCGACAGCAACAAGGCCAGGTCAGGAAGGTCCCCTTCGCTCTCCATGGTATCGCCGTCCAATTCCTTCACTTTTTCCCTGTCCAGCGCCCTCAGCGCGAGGGTGACGCTTCCTCCCTCAGGGGCGGCATTGATTTCGGCATTGAGCTGTTCCGAGTCGGTGACCTTCTCCCCCTCTACGGCCACGATCACCTCTCCGGGCCTGACGGCTCCGCTAGCGGGATAACCATCCGCCACCGCCACGACCATGACCCCCAGGGAGGTTACCTCGACCGGCAGGCCGGCTTCCCGCAGACCCTCTACGGTGGCGGTGTACCGGCTCAAGTAGGTGATGGCGGTGTCGACGATGTCCTGCTCCTCGTAGTCGAGTTCCTCCCCCAGGAAGTCGCTTGTCTTGAGCGCATCCAGCCCGTCGGAGAAAAAGGAGAGGGCGAGGTTCAAAAGGTTGGACTCGCTTATGGACACCGAGGTGAGCATGAAATAACCGTTTGAGCCGTAGGGCTCCACGCCCTCCAACCTGAGATCGCCTTGAAGGTCGAACGCCGGACCCGGGCTCTCCAGCAGGAAGCCGGTGGGGACGGTGGTGATCATGAAAGCCAGCACCAGGAGCAGCGGCAACGCCAACCTGGCGAGAGCGCTTCCCAGGCTCAGGGGCTTGGCGGGAGGCCTCGGCGGTTTGGCGAGAAGTCCCTCCGCACGGTCGCTTTTTCGCCTTCCGCCTGCGGTCTTCATCTCGGGACGGGTCGCATTCCTTTCCATGGGCCGCAACGCTCCGCTAGGCTTTGGTCACAACACCAGGTCCGCTTGGCGGCCGCACCTGCCGCACCTGCCGTCCTTTATGCCCTCCAAGGAGGCGCGGTACCCATGTCGGCTCACCAGGAGGTTACCGCATGCGGGGCAATGGGTGTCCGACCCGTCCCTGACCCTCACGTTTCCAAGATAGACGTAGTAGAGCTTCTCCCCGGCGACCTCCCTTGCCCGCAGCAAGGCATCCAGCGGCGTGGGCTCAATGGTCATCCTGTAGGAGGGGAAGTAAGCCGAGAAATGCAACGGGACCTCCGGCCCCAGGGAGGCCACGAAGTCCACCAGTTTCTGAAAAAGGCCGTCGGAATCGTTCAGGGTGGGAATGACGAGGTTGGTTATCTCCAGGTGTATCCCCGCCGCCTTCGCGATCCGGCAGGTGGCAAGCACCGGCTCCAGCTTGGACTTGCAGATCCTTCGGTAGAACTCCGGGTCCATGGACTTCACGTCTATGTTCATGGCATCGATATAGGGCGCCAGTTGCGAAAAAGGCTCGGGGTTTATGAAACCGTTGGTCACCAACACGTTGACAAGGCCTCGCTCCCTGGCCAGTTTAGAGCACTCCAGCACGAACTCGTACCAGATGGTGGGCTCGTTATAGGTATACGCGATGCCCACCGAGCCGTGGGCCAGGGCCTCTTCCACCGCCCTCTCCGAGGTGATCTCGGCCGTCTGGGCGTCGGGCTGGAGCATGTGCCAGTTCTGGCAGAAGTCGCAATTCTGATTGCAGCCCCGCGTGCCCAGGGAGTAGATGGGCGAGCCGGGGTGAAAATGGTAAAGGGGCTTCTTCTCTATGGGGTCTATGCTGCGAGCCATGGCGCGGTTGTAGATCTCGGAGTAAAGCACGCCGTCTATGTTCACCCTCACCTTGCAAAAACCCTTGCGGCCCTCCGCTATAACGCAGTCCTGGGGACAGAGCAGGCAGTGCACCTTGCCCCCCTCCGACTTCTCGTAATAAAGCGCCTCTTTCATGTCCTCTACTCCCTTCACCTCCTATTCTACCTCCAAGCGCATATATCTTCAGGAGTATGGTCGTGCCTCGCCGCATGACGGTTTTCATAACCGACACGGTATGGACCGTGTTTACGGGTATTCTTGGACTTGACCTGTCCCTGTCCATATCCGGCACTCGATGATATGCATTTCCTGAGGTATTAACTCACGGCCGATATAGCATCTACCGCGATAACCGCATGTCTCGGACACCAAACGAGGCTTGACCCCCATTTCGGACACAAAAAGAGGCGTGACCCCCATGTCTGGGGTTAGAAGAGGGCGAGGACGAGGTGGGCGAGGCCCCCGAGCAGGAGGGCCAGGAGCACGGTGGAGCCGGTCACGGCGAGGGTGGCCCTTCCCCCCAGTTCCTTCCATAGCACGGCGAAGGTGGCCACGCAGGGAATATAGACCGAGCAGACCAGGGCGAAGACGAATATCTGCCCTCTGGTCATGAAATCCAGCAGGGAGGAGCTCTCGGCGATCCCCGGTATGGCCTGGGCGGCCAGCACCACCAGCAGGGCCAGGGCCAGCTCCTTGCGCAGGAAAGCGAAGGCCAGCGCCAGCAGGGCCACGGCAGGGATGCCCAGCCACCATTCCGCCAGCGGCTTTATGGGCGTGGTGAGCTTGACGATCCAGCCGCTCTCGTACAACAGGCCGAGGAGGAAACTGCCCGCCACGATGAGGGGGGCCGCTATATAGACGAAATCCTTCAGCCGCATCCAGGCCTTCTTGAGGACGTTGAGAAGGGAGGGGCGTCGGAAGGGGAACATCTCCATCACCAGCCCCGTGGACTCCCCGGGCATCACCTTGTTCAAAAAGAGGCCGGCGCCCAGCACCACCGCGAAAAGCAGCGCGAAGAGCGCCAGCGCCGGCAACACCCCCGCGTAGCGCGACACGCCGCCCATGATCACCGCCACCCGAGCGCTGCAGGGAACGAGCACGATGAGGGTGTTGGCGATGATCCGCTCTCGCCGCGTCGAAAGCACCCTGGTCCCCATGACCGCGGGCACGTTGCAGCCCATGGCCGATATGAGGGGGATGACCGCCCGGCCGTGCAGCCCCAGGCGGTGCATGACCCTGTCGGACAGGAAGGCGATGGAATTGAGGTAACCGCTGTCCTCCAGCACCCCCAGGATCACGTAGAAGACCAGGAGATATGGGAGGGCTATCTCGAGCACCGCCCCCAGGCCGTCAACCGCCCATACCAGCGACCGCGTCCAGGTTCCCGCCCCCAGCACGGACTCCAGCCACCTCTGCGCGGGGCCACCCACCACATTCTCCCAGAATCTGGAGAAAAGCGAGGCCAGCTCCCCGCCCCCCCAGAACAGGGCCAGAAAGACCAGGCCCATGACCGCCACGGCTATAGGCAGCCCGCTCTTGAAGGAGGTGGTGTATCCCCAGAGCCTCTCTCCCCAGCGCGCTTTTTCCCTCTCCTTGCGCTCCTGCACGCTGGCGGCAATGCTTCCGGCGATGCCGTGGCGTTCCCTGGCCAGGATCAAGGCGGCTTTCTCGCCGTGCTCCCTCTCGATTTCCCTGGCCATGCTGCCGGCATAGGCGACGATCTCCGCGCCCGTCTCTTGCTCCCGCAAGGCCGCCAGGAATTCCTCGTCCTCCTCCAGGAGCAGGATGGCCAGGGCGCGCGGCGAGAGGCCGTAGGGCAAGTCCCCCATCTTCCTCTCGATACGCCTCGCCAGCCTGCGGATGCGCGACTCGATGTCCGTAGCGTAAGAGAAAGGGATGATGGGATACTCCTCGCGACGCTCCGCCAGGGCGAGCGCCTGGTGCATGAGCTCGTCCAGGCCGTCGCCCCTTATGCCCACGGTGGGTACCACCGGCACTCCCAGGAACTCCGACAGCAACTCCACGTCGGTATGGGTGCCGGAGCGCTCCGCCTGGTCCACGAGGTTCAGGGCGGCGACCACCGGACACCTCAGGTCCAGGAACTGCAACAACAGGTAGAGGTTGCGAGCGAGGTTGTTGGCGTCCAGGATGACGATCACCACGTCGGGCCTCCCCTGCAGCACGCCGCGCCTGGCCACCAACTGGTCCTCGGACACCGCGCCCAGGGCGTAGGTGCCGGGCAGGTCCACGATGCCGATGCGGCGCCCGTCCATCTCCGTCACCGCCAGGTTGAACTCCACCGTCATCCCGGGGTAGTTGGCGGTCATCACGCCCATGCCGGTGATGCGGTTGAAGATGGTGGATTTTCCCACATTGGGGTTTCCCGCCAGGGCGAAGACGTATTCCACCCTCTCCCTTATCCGCTCCAGCTGCTGCAGGGGTTTTTCCTTCATCGCGCCCGCTTCCTACCGTCCTTCGCCTGGAACAAGCGGGTTTCGCGATCTCCTCCAAGGGGTTGTTTGTTCATCACGCCCGCCTCTCTCCCTTCCACCCGTCCTGCCTTTATCACCCAAAGGCCACGGTGTTTTTCTTCATCGCGCCCGCTTCTCGCCCTTCCACCCTATGCCGCGCCTTGCCTTTGCCGGTCCTTTTCGCGTCCATATCTTGGAGGCCACCTCCCTGCCCAGGGCGTACTGCGTGTCGCCCACCTTCACCAGCAGGGGGCCCCCGAAGGGAGCGATGTCCTTGACCTCGATGTCGGTTTCCGGCAGCAAGCCCAGGGAGGCGAGGTACTGCAGGAGCTGCGGCTCCTCCTCCTCCACGCGGGCGATGCGGCCCTTCTCGTCAACGCAAAAATCGCACAGGGGCTTGATCTCCTCCTCCCGGATATGACCGTTCTGGTCGGGGATGGGATAGCCGTGGGGACAGGTCTCCGGGTTCCCGAGCATCTCCGCCAGCTTCTCCTCCACCTCCGGCGAGAGGACGTGCTCCATCCTGCAGGCCTCGCGGTGGGCCGACTCCCAGTCCAGCCCCAGCACGTCGGTGAGAAAACGCTCCGAGAGGCGGTGGCGCCGCACCAGGGTGCGCGCCGCGCGCTGTCCCTTGGGGGTGAGGAATATCTCCCGCCTGGCGCGACCCTGCCCCCTGGAAGCGGCGCCGGTCTCCCCCTTGCCATGGCCCTTCTCCACGCCTTTCCCTCCCCGACCCCTTGCCTGGCCCATGGCCGTGTCGGCGTAGCGCACGTAACCCTCCGCCTCCAGGCGGCGCAGCATGTCCAGCACCGTGGGCGGGGTCACCCCCAGGTGCTCCGCCAGGCGGGTCGGCGTAAGGGGGCCCTCTTCGCAGCTCAGCTTGAACAGCGCCTCCAGGTATTCCTCCATCTTCTCGGTGATCATCTTCCTCACTCCCCAGGGTTCCGACGCCCGCTCGTATTATTAGAATGGTCTAAGGATAACTTATATATAAGTCTTCAACAATATGATTGATCGTTTTCAAGCAGCACATAACATATAACGATGACCATGTGTTATAAAATGCTTACGCCCCGTGGCGCGCTTCTCAATGAACAGCAAAAAGGAAGCTCTCATGTCGCAGGGAGGGAAGAGACGCAAAGGATATCTGAATGCACCTCCTGCGGGAAAAGGCCGGGGGCCTTGAGGTTTCCCGCCGCGAAACACGCACCCGCATCGATCGATCCTGCCGCCTGATGAGGCGCGAGAAACGGGCGAATGCGCCGGGGCGACAGGCAGATGGAGACAACTGATGGCGGCGGTCAAGATAAGAGGGGCGAGCCTGCGTGAATCACCGCCGGGGGATGGGGATCGCGCTCTCCTCGACCTCCACGCCCCAGGACGCGCGGCTGGGCTTGGAGGGGTTAACCTGATAGGGTATTGCAAAAGGAATCCCTGTGGGGATAAAGCTTTATTATAGCTTTCGTACGGCAGCCACGAGGAGAAAGCCATGAAAGACGACCCCTTTGACCTCAGCGGCAAGGTGGCGGTGGTGAGCGGGGCGGGACGCGGTATCGGCAAGGCCATCGCCCTGGCCCTGGCGAAGGCGGGGGCCGACGTGGCGGTGTTCTCCCGCACCGAGGCCCAGTTCTCCTCCGTTGCGGCGGAGATCGAGGAGCTTGGCTGCCGGGCGCTGGGGATATGCGCCGACGTAAGCCGGGCGTCGGACGTGGATGCGGTGTTTTCCGCGGTCACGGAGAGGTTCGGCCGCCTGGACATCTTGGTCAACAACGCCGGGCTGAACCCCAGTTACGCCCGCATGGAGAAGGTGCGGGAGGAGGACTACGACCTTATCATGGAGGTCAACGTCAAGGGAGTCTTTCTCTGCTCCCAGAAGGCGATCCCCCTCATGAAGGAGCAGGGCAAGGGCTGCATCGTCAATGTCGCCTCGGTGGCGGGGCTAAAGGCCCTCTACAAGTGCAGCGCCTACACCGCCAGCAAGGGAGCGGTGGTCCAGCTCACCCGCACCATGGCCCTGGAGCTCGCGCCCTTCGACATCCGGGTCAACGCCCTCTGCCCGGGTTTCGTGACCACCGATATGACCGAACGCCTGCTGGAGCATCCCCGGGAGGGCGAGCGGGTCCTCTCCCTCATCCCCATGGGGCGAACGGGCGATCCGGAGGAGATCGCGGCGGCGGCGGTCTTCCTCGCCTCCGACGCCGCCTCCTACGTCACCGGGGCGGTGCTCGCCGTGGACGGCGGCTGGTCCTGCTGGTAAGGGGATTCGCAAAAGCGCAGGCCGCCGAGGGACATCGGTTCGAGGATTACTCTCCTGGGATAGTGGACCATCGATCAACGCGGCGACCCAGCCGGGCACCTGGACACCAGCCGATCATCCCTGAAAAAACCACCCGCTGAAAACGCTCGCGCTCACCGCGTTTGCATCTTGACGGCGGCACGCCATCCGCGAGCCCCACTGTCTAAGCTCGCATCATCGGCGCTCTCCAACCCGCCATCCACCGCCATGCGAAAAACCCTCGCCGGCGAGTGCTGTGGCTTCAGTCCATGGGCACCAGCTCGTACTTCCTGCTGCCCAGCCCCATCTCCTCGGCGTAGGCCAACTGGTCCTGCCACTTAACCTGGGGGAACATCTCCCCGAAAAGGTCGCGGCCCGCCTTCTCGTTCACGAGGTCCATGCTCGCCTGATCCACGGCCACGATATCTCGGCCCGCCAATATGCCGATATCCTCCACCACGGGGGCATCGCTGAAATCCCAGCAGTCGCAGGCGGGCGTGATACGTATGAGGAAGTTGAAAAAAGCGCACTTCCTTTCCTTGCCTTTCAGCGCCCCCATGGTGTATTCAACGATCTTGCGCTGGGCCACGCCCAGGTCGGTGACCAGGCGGGCGGCGATGGCGCCCTCGAAGCACATCACCGTGCACTCCCCACAGCCTATACACAGCTCGTGGTCGATGGCGGCCTTTCTCTCCTCGCCCTTTCCCGCCAGCGATATGGCACCCGCCGGGCACCAGCGTATGCACTGCCCGCAAGCGGTGCACCTGCTCGCGTTCACCTCGGGCTTGATGTCCGAATGCATCTGCTGCTTGCCTCCCCGGCTTCCCAGACCCATGCCCACGTTCTTTATGGCGCACCCGAAACCGGTCAGCTCATGCCCGGTAAGGTGTGAGACCACCACCAGGGCGTCGGCGTGCACGGCGGCGGAGGCTATTTTCACGCGCTGCAGTAGCTTTCCATCCACCTCCACTTCCTCGAAGTCGTGTCCCTTGAGGCCGTCGGCGATGATCACGGGAGCGCCCAGCGACTCCTGCGTGAAGCCATGAGCCGCGGCGGTCAAGAGATGGTTGACGGCGTTGGACCTGCTCCCGACGTACAGCGTACCGGCATCGGTCACGAACGGTTTGCCGCCGGCCTCCTTCACCGCCTCCACCAGCCTGCGCAGGTACATCACGGGCACGAAGGCGGTGCTCCCGGCCTCGCCGAAGTGGGTTTTTATGGCAACCAGATCCCTGCGCCCCACCACCTCGCTCAGGCCGACACGCGAGGCCAGCTCGGCCAGTTTCGCCACCATGCCGTGGTGGGGCCTACAGCGCATGTTGGCGTAAAACACCTCGGACAATTATCCCCCTCCTTTCATCACTCGCCACGGGCAGGTTCGGTCATCAATGCGTAAACGGGTGTTTCTCGCATACCGGCATCGCTCAATCGGCGTATCCGCGTTTGCGCATCTCCGTTAAGGCCTTGCGCGCCTCGTTGCGCACGATAGGGTCGGAGTCGTCCAGGTGCGCGCGCAGCAGATCCGCCACCTCCGCGCCTCCGATCTGGCCCAACGCGTAGCAGGCAGCCGCCTTCACCCGCGGGTGAACCGCCCTGCGGCGTAAAGCGAAGGTCTTCTTGCGCAGCAGCTCCGAGAGCGGGGCCAACGCCTTCTCCGGACCCAGGCGGGCGAGGGCCAGGCAGGCCGCCTCCTCAACCCGCGGATGCTCATCCGATCCACGCGGAGATTTTCCCTGCACGATGGCCAGCAGTGCCTCTACGGAGCGAGGATCGTCCACCGTCCCCAGGCCGCGCACCGCCTCCCTCCTCACCTCGGGTTCCGCATCCTCAAGGCATTGCAGAAAATGGGGCAACAGGGTGGGGTCTCCCGGGGATATCCTGGCCATAGAGCGCAACGCCTGCGCCTTCACCCCCGGTATGGGGTTGGCAAGAACGGATTTGGCCAGAGATAAGGAGGCGTTTCCTCCCATGAGCTCCAGCAGCCGCAACGCTCTCTGGTAAACCTCCTCCCTGGCGTTGCTCTCCAGCAGCTCCTCCAACTCCCGGTATATCTCCTCTCCCAGGAAACGACACGCCTCCGCAAGCTGGGGGGTGATGGCGACCTCCTCCTCGCCTTTCAGCCTCTCCACGATCTCCTTGGCGGTAAGCAAAGACTCCATGTAGCGCAGCGCGCGCGCCGCCAATCCGGCCAGCGCCTCGTCTCGCCCGAAGAGGGCGTCCGTCAGAGGCCTGCCCACGTCCCAGGGATTCAGGGTCGCCAGGGCTCCCGCGGCCGCCCCCCTGGTCCCCCCGTCCAGGGTCTCGCTCTCGGCCAGGGAAAGGAGCATCTCGCATACCCGCGAGAAATCCTCGCGGCGCCCTTCAAGGAAGAGGTCGTTGGCAAAATACCCCAGGAGGCCGATCAACCTCGCCCTCACCCCGGGATCGCTCTCTCTGCCCACCAAACCCTCTATCCTCTCCGTGTGGGCGAGGATCTCCCCTCGGTGGCCGCGTTCCCGGAGATACCTATGAAGCTGCAGCAGGAAGTCGCAAGCGCGGGCGCGGAAATCCTCCCTTTCGCTCTCCAGGTTGCGAGAGGTGACCGCGATTATCTTGCGGGTCAGCTCGCCTTCGCCCAGATCCAGCAACTTTCCCGCTACCCCGATGACCTCCTCGTCACTAAGACCCTCCAGGGCGCGCAGGGAGCCCGAGAGCCGGATATCGCTCACCACCGTGTAAATGCGCATTTCCTTACCGGCCACGGGATGGCTGCGGGTAAGCTCCGAGAGCAGGCCCGATTCCCGCAGACGCCTGGTGATCTCGGGATGGTAGGACGGTTCCGCTTCGCTGTAGAGGTCGCCGATGATGGCGTTGAGCACGGAAGAGATATCCTCGTAATCCTGGGGCGCCATGCTCTCTCTCTCCGCCAGCAGCCTGCGGTATTTCTCCACCACCTGGTCCGCCAGCTTGAGCACGTTCTCCCCCTCCACGGAGGACACGATCTCCCTGCGCACGCTGGGGTCTTTTACCAGCTGCGGGGTCGATTCCGCCAGCACCTCCACCAGGGTCTCGGCCTCCAGGGCGGCGAGGATATTGACCATTTCCTCGCTCAGGACTTCCTTCAGCCCCTCGTCCGCCAACCTTTCCACCAGGCCGTACATGCGGTCCACGGTGTCCCTGATAAGCCGCGCTTTGTCGGGACCCACCGCGCCTCCCGAACCCTCGAAACCCAGCATGATGGAGGTGAAGGCGGCGTTGATGCGTTGCGGGTCGGACATGAGCTTCGAGACCTCTTCCGGCGGCACCTCCACATCAGGGACCTTTCCCACCAGGAAACGCACGAACACCTCGTCCCTCAAGAGGTCCATGGCCTCGCCGCCCCCTCCTCCCGCCGCCGCGGGGGCGAGCTCCTGGTCCTTGCTCAGGGAGACGTATATCTTCTCGTCCACCTTGATATGCCCTATGCCCCTTTCCGCGAGCATGGCGCTCAGGCTCCCCTCCAAGGTACGGTCGGCGCGCTTGCTGCTGAAGACCTCCAGGAAGCGGCGCAGCTCCTCCTCCTCCAGGCCCTGCTCGAAGCTGATGCTGCGCGCCTCCCAAAGCGCCAGGTCCTTGAGGAAGGCGACGGTGTTGGGGCGAGACTGGTCTCTCTCGTCCAGGGGGTTCTCGTTGATGAGCAGCTTTCCCTCCAGTTCGCAGAAGGTGATGCCGCCCCAGGCCGCCAGCGCCCCATTGAGGTCAACCAGGGCCCTGGCGACCGATTCATGCACTATCTCGGAAGTGGGAGGATAAAGATGGAAGTTGACCATGGCGGCATGCAGCGATCCCAGGATGGACATGGACTGGGCCGCCAGATCCTGGCTTCCGGCTTTGCTGTCGAACCCCGCGACGCCGTCGGGCATAGCCTCACTCCCGCGCTTTACGGCTCTTCTCAGATTTCTACACCGTCTATCGGTATCCCTTGCGCGGCGGTTTAACCCGCTTTCGGCGCCTCTCCGACCGCCGTCGCCATGATCAACATGGCCGCCAGCGCGAGACCCGCACCGGTCAGGAAGGCGTAACGAGACCCGACCGTGCTCCATAGAAGCCCCATGAGCAGGCTCGCCGGCAGCACGGTCACGCTCACGGCGAAATTGTAAACCCCAAAGGCCTGTCCCCTAAGCTCCGCCGGCACGAGGTCGGCCACCAAGGCTTTCTGAACCGCCTCGGTCATGTAATAGGTGCCGTAGAAAACGAACAGGACCCATATCAGCCCAGGGCTGCCCAGGAAAGCGAAGCCTACATAGGCGAAGGCGTATATCGTCCACCCCAAAAGGATGACCTTTTTCCTCCCCAGGCGGTCGGAGAGCATGCCTCCCCTTATGGACACCGCGGCCTTGACGACATGCAACACCCCCCAGAGGGCGGGGAGCATGGCGACCTCGAAACCCCCCGCCTGCCGCGCGCGTAGAAGCAGAAAGGCGTCGCTGGAGTTGCCCAGGGTGAAGACAAACACCGCCAGGAGCAGGAGCTTGAAGCGCCTGTCGAAAGGCTTGAGGCTGAGGCTGAGTTTTGCCTTTTCCGCTTCAACACCGGCACAAACCGCCGGCTCACGTTCCTTCACCAGCGCGAGGAGAAGGATTATCCCCAAGGCTATGGGCAGGAAGGCCACGGCGAATATCCCCCGGTAACCCATGGATAGGGCGGCCATGAGCACGGAAGCAAGGGCGGCGCCGAAAAGGGCGCCGGTGTGGTCCATGGAGCGATGATAGCCGAAGGCGCGTCCGCGTTCGGAGGCAAGGCAGGAGTCGGCTATCAGGGCGTCGCGGGGCGAGGTTCTTATCCCCTTGCCCACCCGGTTGAGAAACCAGCCCATCAGGGCCTGCCAGGGCGCTGTTACCAGGGCTAGCGAGCCGCGTGCGAGGGCGGAGACCGCGTAACCGCCCGCGACCAGTCCCTTGCGGCGCCGGAGGCGGTCGGAGAGCCAGCCGGAGAAGAGGTTGAGGAGGCTTGCGACGGAATCGGCGAGCCCTTCCACTAATCCCAGGAACCACGCGCCTGCCCCCAGGAACTCGACGAGAAAGGTGGGAAAAAGCGGGTACACCATCTCGCTGGAGAGGTCGTTGAAAAAGCTCACCGCCCCCAGGATAAAGACGTTGCGGGAAAAGCCGAAGGGCCCCCGCCTGTCACCCCTCTCGGGATCGCCGCCTCTTTCGCTCAAACCGAGCCTCCTTTTCGGCTTCCAACCACGCCGCAGTATCTTGCTTTACCACGAGGCCCGCAAAAAGGCAAGGAGCGATGAGGCCTCGCGTGGTAATGTTAGACTTTGATAAGGACAAAGTATCTTGCGGTAACGGAACGGAGATCGCCCCGGGGAGGAAAACGAGCGAGACCATTATCGATATCGTGAAGGCAAGGGTCCCGGCAACGAAACCGAGATCGCCCCGGGGCGAAAACAAGGTGGGTCGGGGTACGCGCGTGGGCGGATATCTCCGTCACCGCAAACGCGATCAGCGGCCCAATCCCGGCAGGAAAGGAATCCGCTTGCAAAGCGTTTGGGTAAAGGGGGCGAGGATAGCGTACGAGGAGCGGGGAAAAGGAGACCCCGTCATTCTCATACACGGATGGAACGCCACCAGCAAGCAATGGCTGCACAACCTCAAGTCGCTCGGCAAACGCCACCACGTCATCGCCCCCGACCTGCCCGGCCACGGCGATTCGGAGGAGGGCGACTTCGCATACGACCTCGACGGCATGGCGGACTTCCTAGAGTCCTTCGCGAAGGCCCTGCGGCTTACGCCCTTCCACCTCGTAGGCCATTCCCTGGGGGGATGCATCGCGCTGCGTTTTGCCGCGACTCGACCTGGGCAGGTGCGCAAACTGGCGCTCGTCTCTACCCCCACGCGCAGCGCCGCCATCGGTCTCAAGGCCTACCTCCCGGGCCTGCCGCGGCTGGTCTCCGCCTTCTACCGCTGCCGCAGCGAGAGCGCGCTTAAGTGGATGTTCTACCGGGGGCTGCACAAGCCCGAGTACCAGGATCTCGATTTCGTGCGCGCAAACGTAAGGGCGGCGATGAAGAACACCCGTGACGCCATCTCCGCCACGGCGGGAATAGCCAGGGGGCTCGATCTCACCCAAGAGCTGCGCGCCTTAGGAAACCCCACCCTCATCGTCTTCGGGGATAAGGACAAAAACGTCAACCCC
>JACVJD010000057.1 GCA_015711825.1 Candidatus Solincola daggyaiensis | reverse complement strand
TGACCGCCTGCCTCGCGGCCGCTTTCCTCCTCGCGGGGCTCTCGGTGTTTCCTCCCTCCGGCACTGCCGCCGCCAGGGCCCACACGCGACGCGTGCTGCGCGCCCAGCTGCAGGGCGAGGCCCGGGAATACGCCCCCACCACTTGCCGTGACGTCGCGGGCACGGACCCCGACCATGCCTGGATAGCCTGTGACGGCGGCTTCGTCTTCCGCACCGTGGACGGGGGCGTGACCTGGATCCCCTTGGCCACCGGGGTCACCGAGGACCTGCTCGCCGTCTCCTCTCCCTCCGGCTCACCGGGAGTGGCGTGGGCGGCCGGACGTAGGGGAACGGTGATCCGTAGCGTGGACGGCGGCGCTTCCTGGGAAAAAATGGATGTCGGCACCGGCCGCGACGTTTTCGATATCTTCGCCCTGGACGCGGATACCGCCTGGGCGGTGGTGGAGGGGCCGGCGGTGATGCGCACCACGGACGGCGGGTCGTCGTGGGAGCGCCATGACCCCGGGGTGAAGAGCGCCCTCTTCGCCGTGGCCGCCCTGGACGCGGACACCGCCTGGGCGGCGGGGGAGAACGGGACCGTGCTCGCCAGCGAGGACGGCGGCTCCTCCTGGCGCCTCCTGGCCACCGGGACCGGTGACCACCTCAAGGCGATCGACCTACCTGCCCCGGACACCGCCTGGGCGGCGGGGGAGACCGGGGTCATCGTGAAAACTCAGGACGGGGGCGCCACCTGGAACACCCAGGAGGCGGGCGTCAAGGCCCCCCTGGCGAGCGTTTACGCCGTGGACGTTCAAAACGCGTGGGCGACGGGAAACGGCGGCTTCATGCGCCGCACCTCCGACGGCGGAGCCACCTGGTCGTCACAGGAATCCGGTACCCGCAACAACCTCCTCGCCATCTACGCCGCGGATACCGAGAACGCCTGGGCGGTGGGGGAGAGCGCCACCGTGATACGCACCTACGACGGGGGGGCCACCTGGGTTCCCCAGTACGTCGGGGACGGGCGGGGACTCTACGACGTATGCGCCGTTTCCGCCGAGATAGCATGGGCGGCGGGGGAGGCGGGCGCGGTGCTGAGGACGGACGACGGCGGTTTCACCTGGGATCCCGTTTACGCGGGAACCGCCAGGGAGCTCTTCGGGATCGAGGCCGCGAACGCCGACCACGCCTGGGCGGTGGGAAAGGACGGCCTGGTGCTGCACACCGGGAACGCCGGCAAGAGCTGGGAGGAACAGCCCTCGCGCGCCTCCTACGACCTGCACGACGTCTCCTGCTCCGGCGTCGAGACGGTCTGGGCGGTGGGGCGCAAGGGGACGGTCATCCGCAGCGACGACGGGGGGCAGGTGTGGTTCCGCCGGGACTGCGGCGAGGCCGGCGACTTGCTCGGCGTTTACGCGGCGAGCGCCGATACCGCCTGGGCGGTGGGGCGGGGAGGCGTCATCGTGAAGACCCTCGACGCGGGCGAGTCCTGGACCCTCCAGGAATCGGGGACCGCCGGGGACCTCTTCGCCGTCTCGGGCGTGGACCCGGACACCGCCTGGGCGGTGGGGGCGGAGGGGACGGTGCTGCGCACCACCGACGGAGGGCGCACCTGGCACGTCTTGGATCCCGGCACCGATGTCGATCTCACCGGCGTCGCGGCGGTGGGGGAAGGCACGGCGTGGATATCCGGCAAGGGGGGGCTGTTGGCCCGCACCGACGACGGTGGCAGGACCTGGAAGGTCATGCACACCGGCACCGCGAACGCCCTGCGCGCCGTGGCGGCGCCGCGCGCGGGAACCGCCTGGGCGGTGGGCGCCCTGGGCACGCTGCTCCATTACCGCGATCTCCCGCGCCTGGACGCCCTCAGCCCCGCGACGGTGGTCTCCGGAAACACGGTCACCCTCAGCGGGCTGGCCTTCGGGGAGGGCGCGGACAGCGGCGTCCTCTTCGGGAAGGCCAGGGCGACGCGTTACCTGGCATGGGGGGACAGGACCATCAAGGTGGAGGTGCCCCCGGAGGCCTCGCCCCTGGAGGAGGTGACGGTGTCCACGCCCTCCGGAGCGTCGCGGGCGCTAAAGCTGGTGATCATTCCCAGGGTTGATGGCGCCAGCCCGCGCTACTGCAGGGTGGGAAAGCCCCTCACCATATCCGGCGCTTCCTTCGGCCCCGACCGGGGCGATTCCTACGTGCTCATAGGCGGGGTGAAGGTCACCTCCTTCGATTACTGGACCAACAACCTCATCAGGTTGACGGTTCCGGGCAACGCCCCGGAGATGGCGGAGGTCAAGGTGGTCACCGCCTCCGGCACCTCCAATATGGTCACCGTGAAGGTGAGCAAGAGCCCGCCGCCGTTGCCGGTGGCGGTAAAGCCACACATCGACTTCGTGCGTCCCGGGGAGGCACTGGTGGGTGGGGAGGTGTCCGTTTACGGCTCGGGGTTCGGGGCGGAGCGCGGTTCCTCCTGGGTGTCCTTCGGGACGGTGAAGGCGCGTGAGTACGTGAGCTGGAGCAACGAGCTCATCGTGGCGCGGGTTCCGCAAGGGGTCTCCGGCAGGGTCAAGGTAACGGTGGTCACGCCCATGGCCGCCTCCAACACGGTTTACCTCACTGCCCTGGCGCCGCCTGCGGTGCTGTCGGTGAGCCCGCCCAGCGGCCCGCCGGGGACGCAGATCGAGATATCCGGCTCCCATTTCGGCGTGCGTGAGGGTCCGGACAATTACGTGTGCTTCGGGGAGACGAGGCCGTCCAGCTACGATTACTGGTCCGAGACGCGCATCGTGGTCAGGGTGCCTCCCGGCCTTTCGGGAACGGTACCGCTCACCGTGCATACGTCGGTGGGGACCTCGCCCTCCCTCGCCTTCACGGTGCGTGACTATACCCTGAGCGCTGTGGCGTCGGCGGGCGGGGTGGCCTGGGCGGTGGGCGAGGGCGGAACGGTGCTGCGCTCCGCCGATGGAGGAAATACATGGAAGCGCCTGCACGCCGGGACGTCCTTATGGCTGAACGGGGTGGCGGCCGCGGACGCGTCCCGCGCCTGGGCGGTGGGAGAGGGGGGCGTCATCCTGGCCACCTTGGATGGTGGCAATAGCTGGAAACAGCATCCGGCCGGGGCCACCGCCACCCTGCGGGCGGTGTCGTGCGCCGGGGCTTCGGTGGTCTGGGCGGCGGGAGACGGAGGGACGATCATGCGCAGCGGCGACGGCGGCGATACCTGGGTCAAACAGGCCGCCGGCACGCAGGCCGACCTTTTCGGGATCACCGCCGTGGACGCCGCCACCGCCTGGGCGGTGGGGGAGGGCGGCACCATCCTGAGGACCGTGGACGGCGGTGCCTCCTGGACGCGCCAGAACAGCCGTACGGAGGCGTGCCTGTACGCGGTTTGGGCCGTGGACGCCGCCACCGCCTGGGCGGTGGGGGAGGGCGGCACGGTCCTCAAGACGGATAACGCCGGGTTGACCTGGGTTCCCCAGGCCCTGGCGGGCGATCATTCCACGGGGAGCGTGGTCGAGGAAGCGAGAACCGGCGGGACCTGCGCCGCTAAAGAAGGAGGCTGGGAAAACGCCGTGGCGTTTGACGGAGACGTCTATCCCGAAGGATCGCGGTGCGGCCGGCAATACAGCGAAGACACGGTGGGAGGTAATGACGGTGAGTCCCGTGCGACCCCCGCGGAAACCCCCACGCGCCGCGGTGCGGGAGGAAGCGCAGACGCGGATATAGTCCAGGTGAACAAGAATACCTGTGGAGATGTGGAAGAGAAGGGAAGCGGGGGCGAAAGCGGTAGCGACGGGCAAGGGGTCGAATTTACCGAAACGCCTTCCGGATCTCCAGGGGTAGCCGGAATCTTTTCGGGAGGGCGACAAAGTATCGGTGAAAGCCGTGGCTCTCAAACCGGAAGCGCTTTCGATGCCGCTGCCGTGCCCGGGCGCTTCATGGTCCCCTTCGCCCTGCGCGCGGTGTGCGCCGTCAGCACCATGACCGCCTGGGCGGTGGGTGAGGGAGGCACGGTCCTGAAGACGGTGGACGGCGGGCGCACCTGGAAGCGCTTGGCCGGGCCATCCGCCTCCCTTTTCGGCATAACCCCGTTAGGCGCCTCCGCCCTGGCCGTGGGCGCCAACGGCACCACCCGCCTCCTCCCCTAAACATAGGGGTCATCAGACATAGGGGTCGAGCCTCTTTTTATGTCTGGGCTTTTAGCCGGACATAGGGGTCACGCCTCTTTTTATGTCTGGGCTTTTTATTGATGTCGATGACACGGGTGTAAGAAATCGGGCTTAGTCGCTCGTGTAACACGGAACGCGAGCGCCGTTTCAAGCATTCTCACATCGCGTTACAGCACCCTCAAGCCCCGCTTGTCTCGCAGGTCAACCCCTTAAAAGTCGCCCGCGACGCGGGAGAGCCTCCTCAAGGCCTCCTCGCGGTCCCTTTCCCCGCACCGCGAGCGCTTTATGGCCTTCTCCATAATCTCGATGGAGCGATCGTAGGTCTCCCTGTCAACGGGGTAGGGGTAGCCGTCCTTGCCGCCGTGGGCGAAGCTGTAGCGGGCCGGATCCTCCCAGCTCAGCGCAGTTCCGTGCACGAGTTCGGAGATCAAGGCCAGGGCGCGCAGGGTTTTCGCCCCCACCCCCGGCATTCCCAGCAGGACGGCGAAGTCCTCGGGCTGCCTCTCGTAGGTCTTCAGCAACACCCTCTTTACGGAGTCGGGGTGCAGGTGTTGGAGGAAAAGCTGGTGCCTGCGCGGCAGCTCCAGGCGTTTGAGCCCTTCGAGCTGGAGTGTCAGCTTATGCGGGTTTTCCCCGCAAAGGCCCACCATGGCCCGCCTGGTCTCAGCGGAAAAGGAGGCCACCAGGTTCATCGCGACCCCGTGGTTTTCTGCGCAGATGGCGGCATGCGGCTCCTCTACGAAGTCCCGCAGCCCACGGGAAGCCCAGTGGTACCGCCTGGCGTAGCCGCTGGCCTCGTTCATCCCCTGCTGCACCACGGTCCATTCGCCCCTGTCCGTGAAGAGAAAAAAATGGTGGTAGATCTGGTAACCGTCCTGGAGGGCGTTGTTGTCAACCTTGGCGGACATGCGGCTGGCGTAAACCAGGTTTTCCGCGCCGCCCAGCCCGATCCTTCCAGCCTGCTCCTCGATCTCCTGCGGGGTGCGCCTCGAGGCCGCACCCTTGCCGCCGGCGGCGAATATACCCAGGTCTTTCCTGCCGCTCAGAGCTTCCTTAACCGCGCCGCAGGTGGTGGTGGTCACCCCGGAGCTGTGCCAATCGAATCCTAGGACGCACCCGAGGGATTGGAACCAGTAGGAATCCGAAAAACGGTATACCGTCTCGCCAGGTCCCATCTCCTCGACCATGTAGGTCAGGATGGCGCCGGCGAGGCGCGTCATCCTCTCGAAAAGCCAACGTGGCGCCCTGCCCCCATGAAGGGGAAGGTTGGCCGTGCCCGTTCTTCGCATTGCGTCCCCACCCGGCTCTCCGCCGCGCGCCCGCGCGAATACTCTTCACTCGCTTATATGCTATCAATCCACGGTGACAGGCGATGTCAAGAAACAGGTGATCAGAGGTCAGCGGGCAAGAGTGAGACTGAGGTTAAAGGGAAGGATGGCCGTGCCCGTCCTCCGCAATGTCTTCCCACGCCTTTCTCTCCGCCCTGCGAGGTATGGCGGGCGAACTTTGGTTACAATATTGATGTTTTGGTGAGGTCCGCGGGGAGGTCCGCTATGGTATCGGCGTTATGTAGCGGACGACCGTCCCGCGAAAACACCTCGCGCTCGCGAGGTCTGCGCGTGCGGCGAGGTGAAAGGCATGGCGGCAGGGAAGGAAATCCTCTGCGAGCGGGCGACTAGCGGGGTTCGCGTCTGCGGCAAGAGGAAAGGGATAGCAGCAGAGACATGTGGTGGTGAAGCGCGAGGAAAGGAGTCGGCGATGGATTTCACTTTCACCGAGAGCCAGAGGATGTTCCGTGAGAGTATAAGGGAGTTCCTGGAAAAAGAGATCGCGCCCCTGGTGGACGAGCAGGAGAAGAAGGGCCCTATGGACAGGGATGAAGCGCTGGAGATCATGCGCCGATTCCGCAAGATCGGGGTGGGGTTCGACGTGGAGAGCATGTCCGACATGGGCAGCGACCCCACCTGTATAGCCATCATGGCCGAGGAGATGTTCCGTGTGTGGCCGGCCGCGGCGGGCTTGATAGGACTCAGCTTTCCCGCCGCCCTCATAAACGTCGCCTCCGACGACATGCGCGAGAGACTGCTTCCGCGGCTGCTGCGGAACGAGATCATCGGCTGCTACGCCATCACCGAGCCTGAGGCGGGATCCGACAACCGCGCCATGCGCACCACGGCGGTGTTGGACGGAGACTGCTACCGGGTCAACGGGACCAAAACCTGGATCACCAACGCCCCCGTGGCCGACTTGTGCATGCTGGTCGCCAACGACGAGAAGGGGGAGCGGATATTTCTCCTCGTGGAGCGGGAGAAGTCTCCCTATGAGGTGAGCGGCCTGCACAAGCTCGGTTGGAGAGCCGCCCCCACGGGAGAGATTTTTTTCCAGGACTGCCTGGTGCCGCTGGAGAACAACGTCATGTCCATGGTCGCGGCGGCCATGACCGGCCCGCGGCTCAAGGAGCTCCTGGGAAGCGATTTCGACCCCTCTCGTCTGGCGAACTCGAGGTTCGCGAAGATGATGGGCAGCCTGGCGCCTGAGAACGTCATCTTCGCCTTTCTACGCAGCGGCATGGCCCTCGCGGCTGCGGGCATCGCGCAGGCGGCCCTGGACGCGGCCGTATCCTACGCCAGGGAGAGGAAACAGTTCGGCAAGCCCATCGGCAGGATGCAGCTCATCCAGGAGAAACTGTACAACATGCAGGCGCTCACCGTGGCATCGCGGCTTATGGGTTACTGGGCGTTCCAGCTCGCCGTGAACGCGGACCCTCAGGCGCGCATGGCTTCCTCGCTGGCCAAGGGCTTCGCCTGCGAGGCGGCGGTGCAGGTGGCCTCGGAGGCCATCCAGGTACACGGCGGCATAGGGCTATCCGACGAATACCCGCTGGAAAGGTATTTCAGGGACGCGCGCATGCTCACTATCCCCGACGGGACCACGGAAATCCAGAAACTGGTTGTGGGCCGCGAGCTGCTGGGGAAGGGTTTCTCCGCCTACGCTTGAGCGCCGAGATCCCCAGGCCGGGTGGCACTCGGGGAAGGCCTCGGGATCGCGGTTGAATTCGAGAGTCGGTGTACTGTTGCGGTCCGATTACGGTTGAATCCGAGGTAAGAACTCTGGAGTGGGGTGGAATCCGGAGGCGAGTAGCCGGATTGCGGTTGAATCCAGGCATAGGCCTCCGGATTGCAGGGTAATCGGGAGCGGGGTTGGAGGTTTCAGCCTGCGTCCAGGGGGGTATTCCTTGCCTGGAAGAAAGAGGAAGCCGTTCCGGCCTCGGCCTATTAGTCCAAGCCGCGGCCTTACCCGGGATATGGGGGAGCGGATCTTCAAGAAGAGAGGGCGGGCGGTTGTAGCCGCCCACCCGTGTCGTCTTCCCCCAGGCATGGTGTTCGCGCGCGGATGGCCGAAGACGTTACCTCCGGGCGGAGGCGCAGCGCCCCATGTATGGAGCCGACTCCACCGCGAATCCCGCTGCGAACCCCATCATAGAGCCCATCACATGGGGATCATATGGGGACGCAGTGTGCGATGTCGTCCAGGCGTCCCTGGGGTTCGTCCGGCCACTTCAGCTGCACGCGCATGCCCACGCTGACCTCTTCCGGTTTTGCCTCGTCCAGGGTACAAACGGTCATGGTGTCGGAGCCGTCATAGACCACGCCGGCGATGATCATCGGCGTCCCCGAGGGCCCCTCCTCCTGGATGCCCTCGTAGGCCCAGGCCCCGGTGAAGGTATAGGTGGTGATGGTGCCGGTGTCCTTGATCTCCACCCATTGGTCGGGGATGGACAGGCAGCGGCAGTAGGGCTTGGGCAGGAAATATACCAGCCCGCAGTTTCGGCATTTCAGCGCCAGCAGTTTCTTTTCCTTGAGCCCCTCCAAGGTCTTGCGGATGAGGTCGAGGCTCTCGAACTTCCACTGCCAGTGCTCCAGCGGCCATCCTCCTTGAATGGAGACGGTCTCGTTCTTGTATTCCATGGCGCTACCTCCTCGGGGTATCCGAGAGCACGGCGACCACGTTGAGGTTCACCGCGCCTCCCCAGCCGTGGGCCACGGCCTTGTGGACTTCTTTCTTCACCTGGCGCTCCCCGCATTTGCCCATGATCTGCAGGGCGCACTCCGCTACCCTCTCCATGGCCGAGGCCCCGATGGCGTTGGTGGAGATGACCCCGCCGGAAGGGCAGACGGGCAGCTCCCCGTCGAGGTTCATGGACCCGGAGTCGAGCACCGACGGGGCCTCGCCCTCGTCGCAGAGCAGCAGCCGCTCGTAGAACATGAGCAGCTGGTGGGCGAAGGGGGCGTAGGGCTCGGCGAGGTCGATCTCCCGGCGCGGATCCTTGATGCCCGCGAGCTCGTAGGCCTTCGCCGCGGCGATCTTGCAGCTCTCCTGGGCGCAGGGGTCGACGTTGGTGGTCCCGGAGCCCGCGATGCCCACCATGGCCGCCTCGTCGGAGCACGAGGCCACGGAGAGCACGTAGGCCGGCTTATCGGTGAGCTTGCGCGCCTTCTCCCCGGTGGTGAAGATCATGGCGCAGGCCCCGTCGGTGGCCGGGCAGACGTGCCCGAAGCGGATGGGGTACTGCATGAGCACCGTCTTGGCCACGTCCTCCGGGGTGAGGCCGGGCTGCTTGAGGTGGGAGTAGGGATTGAGGGCGGCGTTGTTGCGGCAGAGGGCCGCCACCTTGTCCAGATGGTGGGTGGTGCAACCGCTGCTCTTCATGTAGCTGGAGGCCTGGTACACCGCCACCCCCACCGCGCCGCCTCCGAAGGCGGCCAGGAAGCCGGGGTCCACCCCCAGTGCGAACTGGGCCGCCGCGTCGGCGATGGCCACGGTGTTCAGGCCGGCGGTGGAGTTCCCGTCGGACTGTTTCTCGAAGGCTACGGCCATCACCGTGTCGCAGAGGCCCGAGGCCACCGCGTAGTACCCCCCGTGCGCCACCGAGCCGCCGGTGGTCCCTCCGGTGGTGATGCGCAGGAGGGGCTTGCCGTAGGCGCCCCAGTGCCCCGCGCCCCACTCCTCGGGCAGGTTCACCCCCTCGAAGGCGGGCATGTTGCCGGTGACGAAGGCGTCGATGTCCTTGGGCTTGAGGCCGGCGTCCTCGTAGCAGGCGCTAACCGCCTCCCACACCAGCTCGGCGATGTTCACGTCGCGCCGCTTGCTCACGTGCTTGGAGAGGCCGACCCCAACCACCGCGACCTCGTTCTTCGCCATCTCACTCACCTCCCAGCACGAAGACGATGTTCTCTTGGGCGCAGATCCCCGTCTGCCCGTGGGCCAGGGCGGTCTTCACGCCTTCCACCTGACGCTCGCCCGCTTCGCCGCGGATCTGCATGGAGGCCTCGATGATGCGCGCCATCCCCGCGGCACATACCACGTTGGCGCACATGGCGCCTCCCGAGGCGTTCACGGGAAGCGAGCCGTCGATACGCGTGGCCCCGGAGTCGAAGAAAGCCCCGCCCTCGCCCTCGGGGCAGAAGCCCAGGGCCTCGTAGGCCATGAGCTCCTCGTGGGCGAAACATTCGTGCACCTCCGCCAGGTCGATCTGGGAGGCGGGGTTTTCGATGCCCGCCATGGAGTAGCAGCGGGAGGCGGCGTCCTTCAGGGAGGTCAATCTCGACAGGGAACGCTCGGTGAGGTAGGAGTCGTGGGAGAAGCCCACGCCCTTTATCCATACCGGCTTCTCGGCTTTTGTCGCGGCTTTGCCCGAGGCCAGGATGATGGCGCAGGCCCCGTCGCAGAGCGCGGAGGTCATGAGCTCCCGGATGGGGGAGTAGAGCATGCGCGAGGCGAGGACTTTGGCGGCATCCGCTCCCGCGTCGGAGCGCAGGGCCAGGGGGTTCTTGGCGGCATTTCCCAGGTTTTTGGCGGCCACCCCGGCGATCTGCTCTTCGGTGACGCCGCTGGCATGCATGTAGGCCCGCGCCTGCAGGGCGGCGGCGGAAACCTCGTTAAGCAACCCGCGCTGGCGATCGAAGGTGGGGTCCAGCATCATGGTCCCGGGGACATAACCGGCGTACACCGAGGCCTGACTTTCACCCACCACCATGGCGATGCCGTGGTCTCCGGAGAGGATGCGCATGAGGGCGTAGAGGACGGCATAGGCCCCGTCCATCTCCACCTTGCTCTCGTTCTTCCGCCAGGCTCCGGAGGGCTCCACCAGGCGCATGTTGGAGATGGTGCGTCCGTCCAGGTAGTCGTTGTTGGCGGTGATCACCGTATCCAGCTCATCGCGCTTGAGGCCCGCGGCCTCGAGGGCCGCTTTGGCCACCTGCAGCACCTGCATCTCGCGGGAGGCGTTCGCGTCGGCCTCGTAAGGGGTCTGGGCGTAGGCGATGATGGCTACTTCCTTATCCATATCGCACCCCCTTTACTCCGCCGCCCGGTAACAGGACAGCAGGTCGAGCACGTTCTCCGCCCCCGGGTCGAGCACCGCCTCCACGCGCATGCCCACCGCGGCTTGGGGGGCGTCCAGGCGAGCCGCCACGCAGGTATCCGCCCCGTCGTGCCTGACCATGGCTATGAGCTCAGGGTCCTCGAGATCCTCCAGGGTGCCGTCCGGGGCCAACCTCACATGGGCCTCGGTGAAGGTTTCCACGCTGCCGGTGAGGGGCAATTCAACCCAGTCCTCGGCCCTGGTGAGACAGCGTTCACAGACCATGCGGGGAGGGAGGAATACCCGGCCGCAGCCTGGACACCTGGAGGCCATGAGCTTGCCCTCCCGCATGCCGTCGAAGAAGCGCTCCATCCAGTTACCCACCGACCAGTTGAAGACGGGGGGTTTGGGGTTGACCCGCTTGTCTGCCCACTTCTTGTGAGACCCCCAGCATCCCAGACATCAAATGAGGCGTGACCCCCATGTCTGTGACCCCCATGTCTGGGGCCCACTGCCGGCTCTGGCCCCCACCCCAAGTTCGACTCCCAGCATCCCAGACATCAAATGAGGCGTGACCCCCATGTCTGCATCCAGCATCCCAGACATCAAATGAGGCGTGACCCCCATGTCTGTGACCCCCATGTCTGACATGAAGTAGATGGGCGCGGGCGCGGCGGGTGTGCCGCACGAGGCGCCATCTTGACTAAATGCCGACGCAGCGGTAGAGAGGAATTACCTGGCAATAGGTTGGGCGATATTTTCGGGTGGCGTATTTGGCAAGGGATGCGGCGGAAAACATCTTTGCGATTGTACCGAGTCCGTTTCCCGTCAAGCGAGGTGGTGCTTGATGGAAGTGGGAGGCGCGTCGCAACGGCGCGAACCCTTGCATTCTAACCAACATCCGGGAGCTACGCGCGGAGCATCGGTCACGACGCTTGCGATACTCTCGCTGACGTTGTGCGTGTTGCTGCCCGGCTGTCAGGCAAAAGAAGCTACGGAATTGGACAGCCGGCCGCATGCTGAGCCCCCCACCCCGGTGCGCATATGCGAGGGGGCCTATCCCAAGTTCTCGCCGGATGGAAGCCTCATCGCCTTCACGCGCTGTGAAAGCGATGCCGGCGACCCCAACGGATTTTCCTACGAGATCTATACCATGAGACCGGACGGCACCGATCTCAAGTGCCTCACCCGCGGCAAGCCGCAACTGGCCGGCACGCGCTGGAGAGGCCAGCCTTTCTGGCATCCGAGCGGCGAATACATCGTCTTCACGGCGGAAAACGCCGCCTATCCGCGCCGGGGAATAGGCACAACGGCGAGGCCCGGCCTGGGCCGCGGACACGACGTGTGGATGATGAGCAGCGATGGGGAAAGGTTTTGGAGGATAACGGATTACCCGGAAAACTGGGGCGTGATCAGGCCCAGCTTCTCCCGCGACGGCAAGCTGCTCTACTGGAACGAGGAGTATTCCATGGAGAAATATCCCCAAGGGTTGCCGGGCGACCCCGACGACGACCTCCGCGCGCCGGGCCGGCAGGGCCACCCGGGGTCTTACTGGGGCTGGGAAAGCTTCCGCTATCGCGTGGGAGAGGAGCTCGGCGCCTGGAGGGTCGTGACCGCGGACATACGCTTCGAGGGCGGCGCGCCGGTGGTGTCCAACCGCAGGTACGCTGAGCTGCCGGAGGGCCACACCCTCATCGAGGGCGCGGGGTTCACGCCCGAGGGCGACGGTACCGTCTGCAGCTGCGCCTTCCTGGAGGAGACGGGGGGCAAGGGGATATGGGGCGATATCTGCGTGACCGACCTTTCGGGGAACATCGTCCGGCGTCTCACCGAAACCCCGTACATCCACGACGAGAACCCGGAGTTCTCCCCGGACGGCCGGAAGATCCTGTGGAACGCCTCCCAGGGGGATCCGGGCGAGGGCGAGGAGCTGTGGCTCATGGATGCCGACGGCGCCAACAAGACCAGGCTGACCCACTTCAGCGAGCCCGGTTACGACGAGTACGATCCGGAGGCGCGCCAGATAACCGAATCCTCCTGGAGCCCCGACGGTGGGAGTGTCGTGTTCGGGCACGTGAGCTTTCACAAAAGGGCGGGCGTTTACCTCCCCTCCGACCTTTTTCTCCTCCACATAGAAGGTCATCCATAAAATCGCCAAGCCGCCTATTCGTCGAGGGTCCGCTCTTCGTGCGAGCCCGATACATGATCCCCCGTGAGCTGTCGTCAAGTCTGCTCTTATATGTGGCTCAAGACTGCAAAATGCGGGTTTTCCGGGCGTATCGAGCACGCGATGGTATCGACCACGCCTTAACCACCTGCTTCCTTCCGCCGGCTTTTTCTTCGCCGCAGTCTTATTCCCCACGCTTGCGGGAGAGAAATCCTTTTGCACACCCTTTTGGCCGCATTTCCAGGAGAAAGCGCTAAAGCCCCTCGAAGCCCCTTACCCCTTACCCCTAAGCCCCTTAAAGCCCCTCGAAGCCCCTTAAAGCCCCTTGATAGACATGCCGGTTTTATCCATCGCGTTTTCGTTTCCGTGTGGCTTGTCACGGTTGTGGGTTAGAATCGTTTGCGAGGCCGATCCGGCATATGACGCTGGCTTTCTTGAGGATCGAGCGGTAAGGAGGTCAAGACGTGACATCGCGTAGGGCCTTCGGGCGCACCTGGTGGGGAAACGCCTGGGTGGAGGCGATGGAGCGCATAGACTATGACACCAACCGCCTCCCGCGCGGGCGGACCTATGCCCGCGACGGCAGCGTGCTCGAGATCCGCGTGGAGGGCCCCACCGTATATGCCCTGGTTCAGGGCAGGCGGCGGAAACCGTACGACGTCGGCTTCCGCGTCAAGCCCTTCTCCCGCGCCGAGATCTCCAAGGTGAAGCTGCTCCTCTCCGGCAACCCCGCTCTGGCCTACGCCATGGGTTTGGGTAAGCTCCCCGAGCGCATGCTGGACATGCTCGAGGATGCGGGCGTGCATCTCTTCCCGCGTTCATGGAAGGAAATAGAAGCGCACTGCTCCTGCCCCGACTGGGCCAATCCCTGCAAGCACCTGGCCGCCGTCTACTACCTCGTCGCCAACGAGATAGACAAGGACCCCTTCCTGGTCTTCGAGCTGCGGGGCATCCCCGCCGCGTCCCTGCGTGAGGCGGCGGAGCTGGCGGAAACGGGCTGGGGCGGCGAAACGGCAAAAGCCTCGCGGGACGAGCCCGCCTTCGTCCCCTGGCGCGAAGCGGAGGCGGTGCCGCCCCCCGAGGATTGGATGGACCTCGACCTCTCCTTCCCCCGCCTGGACCTGGACGCGGTCTTCACCCTGCTCGAGGACGCCCCGCTCTTCTGGGAGGGCGGCGACTTCAAAAAGGTGCTGCGCAAGGCTTACCGCGCGGTTGCGGCGGCCGCCGAGGACCCGGTGGTGGAGGAGGAGTTCCCCTCCCTGCGCGGGGTGGATTTCTACCTCCTCTACGAGGGCAGCGCTGCGGGCAACGCCGCCGTTGACGCTCCCCTGGGCACCGCTCGGGCCGCCCCCTCCTTTTTCCTTGCCCTCGACGGCGATGATTCTCCTCATCCCGAGAGGGTCGCGCGCATGATATCGGCCGTTGCCGAGGATGAGCGAGGGTCGGGACCGGGCCCGGAAAAGCCGGCGGCGCCGAGGGCGGCCCAGAGGAAGGGGGCGGCACCCAGGACGGCCCGGAGGGAAGGGGCGGCGCCGAGGGCGGCCCAGAGGAAGCTGCCGGTGCGGCGGGGAGAGGGGCTCGAGATGGCCACGCGCAAGGGCGTCATGCTTGACGCCGACCCGGTGCTCGACTTCTTTCTGACCCTGCCGCTGGAGACGGACCTCAGGCGCTACTCGCCCTCCTCCCGCGCGCTGTGCGCCGCGGGCGCGACGGCTCTCGCCCTGGCGCGGTCGCATCTGTACGTGCCCGAGCTGATCCCCCTGTCCTCCGGTGGCTTTGGACTCGGGGAGGCGGCGGGGGAGAGGACGGAGAGGACGGGAGGGAACGCGCACAAAAAAAGCGGAGAAAGCGGAAAAAGCGGAGGAAGCGGAGAAAGCGGAGAAAGAAGGCAAGCTAGGGGAAAGGGACAGGCGGGGGAAAGAGCGAGCGGTGATAGGGGAAAGGAAACGAGGGAAAAGGCGGAAGGAGGGGCGGAGGAACAAGGGGGCTTCCGCGTGCGCTACGTGCCCCTGCTCACCGAGGACAAGGTCAGGCGCGCCCTGGACTCCCTGGAAGCGCTCCTTCCCCGCGAGCTGGCCTACCGGCGCACGGGCCAGGCCGTGCCGGCCCCCGGTTACGCCCGCCATCTGGTCGCTCTTTTCCTCGACCGCGCGGTGCGCCGCCATGCGGTAATGCCCGGCGGCCTCGAGGGCGACAAGCTGCTGCGCGCCTTCTTCGCGGGCGGGACCTACAGGCCGCGCAAGTTCGCGGAGCGGCGCACCCTGGCGAGCGTCGCCAACTGGATGGAAAGACTTTACATCCGCGGCAAGGCGGTATCCCCAGTGGTGAGAGTTGAACTGATCGAGGCGCCGTCGCGAGGCGGCGGCCTTGCAGGGGGATTTCCTGCCACCGAAATCGGCCCTGGACCGCGCTCCACTGGCCCTGGCGAGGAGCCCCATGCCGGCGGGCTTGAGGTTACCCCGCTGGGCGACGGCCTCGACGTTGTTCCGCGAGGCGGCATCTTCGAGGGAGAACCCCACGGCGGCGGCCTCGACGTTACCCCGCATGCCGCAGGCACTGGCGAGGAACCATATGCCGGCGGCCTCTTCGGTTTGCACCTGGATGTGGAGGACCGCGAGGACCCCATGGCCCCCATGCTCTCCCTGGCGGAAGTCTTCGCCGCCGAGGAAGAGGTCTTCTCCCGCCCCGCCGCCCCCCTCAAGCGCGACCTCGCGCGCCAGATCGCCGTGGCCGGGGAGTACCTGCCGCAGCTCGCCGACATCCTCAACTCGCGTGGGGTCATGTCCGCGGTCATCGGCCCCGCGGAGATGGCCGAGCTGCTCACCCGCCACGCCGCCGTCCTGGGCGTCCTGGGCATCAGGCTGGTGCTCCCCCGCGAGCTGGCGAGGCTCCTCTCGCCCCGCCTCGCCCTGCGCGCCTCTTTCCCCGGGTCGAGCAAGGCGGTGAAATATCTTTCCCTGGCCCAAATGCTCGACTTCGACTGGGAGATATGCGTCGGGGACACCGCGCTTTCGCGCGAGGAGTTCCTGGAACTGGCGCGCTTCGCCGGCGGGGTGGTGAGGTTCCGGGAGGGCTACGTGCTGCTCGACCCCGCGGAGGCGAGGCGCTTGCTGGAAAATATAACCAAGCCTCCCCCGCGGCCCGAGGCGGCGGAGTTCCTCCACTGGCTCCTGGCGGGGGAGAGGGACGGCGTCGAGCTACGCGCCGACAAGGCCCTCGAAAGGTGGCTCAGGAAGCTGACCCGCCCCGAGCGGGTAGAGGTCCCCTCCGCCCTCGTGGGCGAGCTGCGCCCCTACCAGGAGAGGGGATACGCCTGGCTCTTCACCAACGCGGCGCGGGGGCTCGGCTCCTGCCTCGCCGACGACATGGGGCTCGGCAAGACCATCCAGGCCATCGCCCTGGTCCTTGCGCTGAGGGAAAAGGGCGGGCTCTCGGGGGATGGGAATGGGGGGAAGTCCGAAAAGGGCGGAAAACGCAAGAGCGCGGCCGGCAGCGCACCCGCGAGAGGGGACGCCGTGAAGGCGGGTGACGGGGGAGGACAAGAAGACGCGGCGGCGTCCGGGGACGGCCCGGGGGCCCCTGCCGGTGCCGGCGGAGAGATCGCCGGAAACGGCGGAGAGATCGCCGCTGGCGAAGACGGCGACGGCGGAAGGCCGCACCTGGTGGTCTGCCCCACCTCGGTGGTGGGGAACTGGCACAAGGAGGTGGAGAGGTTCGCCCCCTCGCTGCGCGCCTCCATCTATCACGGGTCGGAGCGCAGGTTGCGCACCAAGGGCGTGGACCTGGTCATCACCACCTACGGCACCCTCCGCCGTGACCTGGAGAAGTTCAAGGCGAGGCGCTGGGGGGCGCTGATCATAGACGAGGCCCAGAACATAAAGAACCCTTCCACCGCGCAGGCGCGGGCGGTGAAGGCGCTCAAGGCCGACTGCCGCGTGGCCCTGAGCGGCACCCCGGTGGAGAACCACCTGGGCGAGCTGTGGAGCATCTTCGATTTCCTCAACCCCGGATACCTGGGGTCGCTGGAATCCTTCCGCAAGACCTACGCCGTCCCCATCGAGAAGTACCGCGACGGCGAGCGCATCGAGCGGCTGCGCCGCGTCACCTCCCCCTTCGTCATGCGTCGCCTGAAGTCGGACAAGAGCATCATCCCCGACCTCCCGGAAAAGATCGTCGCGGAGGAATACTGCTACCTCACCCCCGAACAGGCCGCCCTGTACCAGCGGGTGGTGGACGAGGTCATGGAGCTGATCGAGTCCAGCGAGGGGATGCGGCGGCGGGGCAACGTCCTCAAGCTTATCACCTCCCTCAAGCAGATCTGCGACCACCCCGCTCTCTTCGCCAAGCGGGGCAAAGTGGAGGCCCGCCTCTCGGGCAAGGCGGCGCGCTGCCTCTCCCTGCTGGAGAACGTCCTCGCGGCGGGCGAGAAGGCCCTCGTCTTCACCCAGTACGTGGAGATGGGGGAGCTGTTGCTTCAAATGATCGAGGAGGAGCTGGGCGAGCGGCCGCTCTTCTTCCACGGCGGCGTGCCGCGCAGGGCGAGGGACGAGATGGTGCGCGTCTTCCAGGAGGGCGGCGGGCACCCCATCATGCTGGTCTCGCTGCGCGCGGGGGGCACCGGCCTCAACCTCACCGCCGCCAGCAACGTCGTGCACTACGACCTGTGGTGGAACCCCGCGGTGGAGGAGCAGGCCACCGACCGCACCTACCGCATCGGCCAGGAGCGCAACGTCTACGTGCACCGCCTCATCACCCTGAACACCTTCGAGGAGAGGATCGACGAGATGATGCGGGCGAAGCGCGAGCTGGCGGAGCTCACCGTCTCGGCGGGGGAGAAGTGGATCACCGAGCTCTCCGACCGCGAGCTCCGCGACATCTTCTCCCTCCGCCCAGACCCCCAGCCATAGACCCCCACAGACATGGGAGTCCCAGACATGGGGGTCACGCCTCATTTCATGTCCGAGACATGGGGGTCACGCCTCATTTCATGTCCGGGATATCATGGAGACACATAGGCCCGTCCTGACGCACTGTTCCGTTGAAGCCTCCATGCCATAACAGGGTTAGTTGGTATATAATACCATATTACAATTTATCATTCGCAACTGCGCTTGGGGCATGATCGAGCCGAGACGAGTCTCGCTTCCGCCCGGCGGCCGGCTTTGCGGGGTTCCGCGGGTTGAAAGCGCACCCGCTGGGCCATGTTCAAAAAGGCGGAAGGATAAGGGTCACGAAGGAACATGCTACAGCTGGCGGCTGTCGGAATCCGCGGCGGAAACCCAGCGGCGAGCATTTTCGCCCCGCCCAGAGACCACGTAGGTCAAAAGCGCCGGATAGCGGCTACCCCCGTGTCCGTGGGCATGCGCTGGGCCGGCACGACGACCACCCGCCCACCTCTTTTCAGAACCAGCTCGGACAGGTCGTCCAGGAGGTCATCGATTTCGGGATGCTCCAGGTCCGCAGGTTCTATCCGCCCCGTTTCCGCATCCAGCCGCCCGGGGATGTGGCGGTCGGACTCCACCAGGAGGGTGGCGATGCCGCCGGCTACTGCCGAATCGGCCGCGGACTCAAGGTCTTCGGCGGCGAGACCGGCGGACCTCGCCTTCCCGAACTCATCGATCAACTCGTCCAGCCTCGCCTTGTAGTAGGGTTCATAGGCTTTCCATGCCATCTCGCGGAACTCCTCAGGAGTAAAGCTGTCCGGGTGACGATCGATACCCGCTTCCAGCAAGAGGGGGTTCTTGCTTATCTTGCGGAAGATGCCGTGGTGTTCCGGCAATGCCGCCAGCATCAGGGGCAGCCCCGAAGGCCGCGAGAGGTGTTCCATAACCGCCTTATCTATCACGCGGAAGAAACGCTCCGTGTCTTTGTCCACTTCGTCCTTCCTCGACCCGTGGCCGTGGTGCATGGCGGGCCCTTCGGCACCCTTACCGTAAGAAGCGACGGTAAGGTGGGGCTCAGCGCGCTCCTCGCCGATAGCCTCCGCGCGGTTTCGCGGGACTTCAGGAAGTGGTTCGATCTCGTCCAGAGCGTAGCGGTCGCCCTCGAAAAGCCTTATCTCGTTGCGGTTTAAGCCAAGGACCTGGTAACGGTCTGCCGATTGATAAATACGTATGAGGGGTTTGATGTGAAAGCTGTTGGCCACCACGGCCATATCGCGGACGGGCCTTTGCAGCGTCAAGGCCAAGAAAAAACCCGGAGCGGCGAAAGCCGCCAAACCGTCCAGGGTGTTGTTCCAGAAGACGCGGTTCCCCGCCAAGTACTCGAAGGGCTCGAGCAGGGATTTCGCTTTACGGGAGGGGTATCCACCACGCAGTGATTCCTCAAGCGCCTTCAGAAGGTTGCGGAAGAGTATGGGATCCTGCTGGTTATCAGGATAGTGCCGATGTGTGGGCTGATACAGCGACATGCATGGAGGATCGAATTCGCCCAGGAGACCCGCTATATAGCTGCTTGCGAATCGAGTTGGCAAAACCGCACCTCCTCGCCGGTTGACCCTGCGCATTCCGTCGCGTATTTCGAGAAACTCCTGAAACGCCTTTCCTTAAACACAGTCTAGCATACTGCCGGCTCATGGATTCGTCTCGACTCCTGTCTGCCATGGCCTGAATGAGGCGGTTCATGAAAGGGAGTCTAAAGAAACAGGCTCTCTGTCCTGGCGATACTCTGAAATGCTTCCTTGAGAATGCGTGCACGGTGCAACTGCGCAAAACCTGGCGCCTGAAAGACCAACCATAGTAAATGGGGTCAGGTCTTGAATCTTAAATTTCTAACCATATTATGGTAATTATACTCAAGACTCTAAACCTGACCCCTTCGGTTCAGCCTCAGACATGAGATGAGGCGTGACCCCCATGTCTGTGACAGACATGAGATGAGGCGTGACCCCTATGTCTGGGCTAGGGGTTGAAGGTGTAGCCCGAGAGGGTGTCGCCGGCGGGGCAGGTGCCGCGGTACATGGAATACATGGGGCGCTCCACCACCACCGGGCGGTC
>JACVJD010000056.1 GCA_015711825.1 Candidatus Solincola daggyaiensis | reverse complement strand
CCTACGACCACGTGTTCTGGGCCTTCCGCGTGGCCGAGGGCCCCGGGGTGCGCCTGCCGGTGGCGATCAACATCGCCGGCTTCATCATGGGCGGCATGATCGAGCCCATCGACTTCGAGGAAGACGAGCTGGTCAGGCGCTACATACCCGAGTACAAGATGGAGAAGCCTTTGCACCCGGACAACCCGCTTTCCATGGGCTGTTTCGCCATGCCCGAGATATACACGGAGACCCAGATGGCCCGCGAGAAGGCCCTGGTGGGTTCCTACCCCACCTGCGTCAAGGCCTGGGAGGAATGGGATGCTCTTACCGGGCGGCGCTACCATCCCGTCGAGACCTACCGGGCCGACGATGCCGATTACTGTATAGTGACCATGGGTTCCCTCGGCGAGACGGCAATGGCGGCGGTGGACGAGCTGCGGGAGCAGGGTGAGAAGGTCGGGGTGATCAAGTTGCGCCTGTGGCGCCCATTCCCGTTCGACGATATCCGCAGAGCGGTGGAAGGCAAAAAGACGCTGATCGTTCTGGACCGCGCCATCAGCTTCGGCGGCCCCGGCGGCCCGGTGGCCCTGGAGATGAGGAGCGCCATGTGCGGCAAGGCGCAGGCGCCGGTGATCGTGGATTACGTGGCGGGGTTGGCCTCAAGGGACGTGAGGGTAGAGGACTTCAAGGCCATCATCCTTGAGGGAAAGGCCAAGGCCGCCGCGGGCGACACCGCCGGGTTCACGCTCTACGGCCTGCGCGAGTGAGGAGCAAGACATGGACAAGTATTCGGTCTACTCGGCGAGACTGGTTGAGAAGGGCGAGTTCTTCGCCTCCGGCCACCGCGCCTGCCAGGGCTGCGCCGAGGCGCTGGCCGTGCGCCTGGTGATGAAGGCCCTGGGGCGCAACACCATCGTGGCCATGGCCACCGGCTGTATGGAGATCGTCTCCTCGCCGCTGCCTACCACGGCCTGGGAGGTGCCCTGGATCCACGTGGCCTTCGAGAACGCCTCGGCGGTCATCAGCGGCTGCGAGTCCGGCATGAAGGCCATGATGCGCAAGGGGAAGCTCCCCCCGAAAAAGATCAACTTCGTGGCCATGGGCGGCGACGGCGCCACCGCCGATATCGGCATGGGCCAGCTCTCCGGGGCCCTGGAGCGCGGACACGACTTCATATACGTGTGCTACGACAACGAGGCCTATATGAACACCGGCATCCAGCGCTCCAGCGCCACTCCCTGGGGAGCCAGCACCACCACCAGCCCGGCCGGCAAGCTGTCCAAGGGCCAGCGTACCCAGAAGAAGGACCTGCCTAAGATCGCCGTCGCCCACAATATCCCCTACGTGGCCACCGCCTGCCCCAGCTTTCCCTTCGACCTCATGGAAAAGGTGCAGAAGGCGGCGGCCATCGAGGGTCCGGCGTACCTGCATGTCCTATCGGTTTGCCCCACGGGATGGCGCATCCCCACCGAGGAGGCCATCAGGTACGGGCGCCTGGCCGTGAACACCTGCGTGTTCCCGCTCTATGAATGCGAGTACGGGAAATACCGTCTCACCTACCGGCCGGACCCCATCCTGCCCGTCAAGGAATACATCGAGGGGCAGGGCCGCTTCCGGCACCTGACGCCCGAGGACATCGCGGCCATCCAGGAACACACCACGGCGGAATACGAGAAGCTGGTTAAGCTGAGCGAAGAGGGTTGATGGCATGACGGACGTGACCAAGGACGCGACGCAGTTCGACCGCATCATAGAACGCTACGAGAAAACGGAGGAATCGCTGCTGGCCATCCTGCAGGACTTCCAGCGCGAGTTCCACTACGTCCCCGAGGAGGGTATACGCCGCCTGAGCGAGGTCATGGAGGTACCGGCGAGCAAGATCTACGCCATGGGCACCTTCTATAAGGCCCTTTCCCTCACCCCGCGCGGCCGGCACACCATCAAGGTCTGCACGGGGACGGCCTGCCACCTCAAGGGAGCGCCGCAGATACTGGAGACGCTGGAGCGGGAGCTCAAGGTGAAGCGCAACGGCACCACCGAGGACGGGGAGTTCACGCTGGAATGCGTGAACTGCGTGGGGGCCTGCGCCATGGCGCCGGTGACCATCGTCGACGAGAAGTACCACGGCCAGACCCGTCCCTCCAAGATCATGGACATGGTCAAGAAGCAGGTGGGGAGCTAGGGACATGGCAGCCATCAACTCCGTCGAGCAACTGGAGGCTTACCGGCGCGAGCTCGCTTCCGCGGCCAAGCCGGACCTGCCCACGGTGTTGGTCTGCTTCGGCACCGGATGCCAGGCCAACGGGGCCATACCTGTGGCCGAGGCTTTCATGGACATGGTAAAGGAGCAGGGGCTCCAGCTGAACGTGAACATCGGCTTCAAGACCACGGGCTGCCACGGCTACTGCGAGAACGGGCCGCTGGTGGCGCTCAGGCCCCAGGACATCCTCTACCTCAAGGTCAAGCCGGAGGACGTGCCGGAGATCGTGGAGGAGACCGTAAAGGGCGGCCGCGTGGTGGAGCGGCTGGTCTACCGGGACAAGGTGACCGACGAGGTCGTGCCGCGCTACAGCGAGATCCCCTTCTACAAGCACCAGCTCCGCATCGCGCTGAGGCACATCGGCACCATCGACCCCACCAGCATCGACGACTATATCCTGGCGGGGGGCTATGCCGGGCTGGCCAAGGCGCTCGCCATGCAGCCCGACGACATCATCACCGAGGTGGAGCGCTCGGGGCTGCGCGGGCGCGGCGGCGGCGGTTTCCCCGCCGGGACCAAGTGGCGTTCCTGCGTGGCGGTGGAGAGCGACGTGCGCTACGTGATGTGCAACGGCGACGAGGGCGACCCGGGCGCCTTCATGGACCGCTCCATCATGGAGGGCGACCCGCACGCGGTCATCGAGGGCATGATCATCGGCGCCTTCGCCCTAGGCTCGCACCAGGGCTACATCTACGTGCGCGACGAGTACCCCCTGGCGGTCAAGAACCTGACCGCCGCCCTGGAGGCGGCGCGCGAGAAGGGATTCCTGGGCGAGAACATCCTGGGGAGCGGCTTCTCCTTCGACATTAAGATCAGCCGCGGGGGCGGCGCCTTCGTGTGCGGGGAGTCCTCGGCCCTCATGCGCTCGGTGGGGGGCGACGTGGGGGAGCCCCGCGCCAAGTACATCCGCTCGGTGGAAAGAGGCCTCTACGACAAGCCCACCGTCCTCAACAACGTCGAGACCTGGGCCAACGTGCCCGAGATCATCCTCAAGGGCGCGGAATGGTACGCGAGCATGGGCACCGAGGGCTCCAAGGGCACCAAGGTCTTCTCGCTGGTGGGCAAGGTCAACAACACCGGTCTGGTGGAGGTGCCCATGGGCATCTCCATCCGCGAGCTGGTGGAGAACATCGGGGGCGGCGTCCTGGGGGGCAAGAAGTTCAAGGCCGTCCAGACCGGGGGCCCCTCCGGCGGCTGTATCCCCGAGCGCCTGGCGGACCTGCCCATCGATTTCGACAGCCTCACCGAGGCGGGGTCGATGATGGGGTCGGGCGGCATCATCGTCATGGACGAGGAGACCTGCATGGTGGACGTGGCCAAGTACTTCATCGGCTTCCTGGTGGAGGAGTCTTGCGGGAAGTGCACCCCCTGCCGGGACGGCCTGCCGCGCATGCTCGATCTGCTCACCGAGATCACCGAGGGCCGGGGTGGGGAGGAGCACGTGGCCATGCTGGAGGAGCTGTGCGACCTGCTGACCTGGGGAGCGCTGTGCGGCCTGGGCACCTCGGCCGCCAACCCGGTGCTCTCCACCATCAAGTACTTCCGCGACGAATACGACGCCCACATCCGGGACAAGAAGTGCCCCGCCGGGGTGTGCAAGGCGCTGATCACCTATTCCATAGACCCGGAGGCGTGCACCGGCTGCCGCCTTTGCGCCAAGAACTGCCCGCAGGAATGCATAAGCGGCGAGCGCAAGAAGCCTCATACCATCGACACGGCCAGGTGCATACGGTGCGGCGTCTGCAAGGACGTGTGCGCCTACGACGCGGTGAGGATCTCGTAGCATGGAAAAGATAAGCGTGACCATCGACGGAAGGACCTTCGAGGCCGAAAAGGACCGCTGCGTGCTGGACGTGGCGCACGAGAACGGCATCTACATCCCCTCCCTGTGCTACAACAGCGAGGTGACGTCGAGTGGCGGCTCCTGCCGCGTCTGCCTGGTGGAGGCGCACCAGGGCGGCAGGATGAGGCTGGTGACCTCCTGCAACTACCCGGTGCGCAAGGGCCTGGAGGTGAAGACGGACACCCCCCTGGTGCGCAGGATCCGCCGGGGCGTGCTGGAGCTGCTCATGGCGCGGGTGCCCGATTCGGAGGTGATCCTGGAGATGGCCGCCGCCGAGGGGCTTACCGAGCCGCGCTTCCGCAAGGACGAGGGCGAGAGCGAGCGCTACAAGTGCATCGCCTGCGCCTTGTGTACCAACGTCTGCGCCGAGGTGGTGGGCGTCCACGCCATCGCCATGACCGAGCGCGGGGCGGACAAGAAGCCCGCCACCCCCTACCACAAGCCGTCGGAGGTATGCATCGGCTGCGGTGCCTGCGCCTACGCCTGCCCCACCGGGGCCATCACCCTAAAGGAGAGGGACGGCGTGCGCCGCATCTGGGGCAGGGACTTCGAGATGGTGAGGTGCAGCGTCTGCGGCACTCCCTACATCCCCGTGGCCCAGGTGGACTGGATCGTGAGCCGGACGGGCAAGGACAGGTCCTTCTTCGACAAGTGCCCCGACCACCGGTAAACTCCCTCACGAGTGGTCCCGGCGTTCCCGGAGATGCTTAAAAAAGCCGTGTCACAGTAATACGCGTTTTTGGCTCCTCGAGGTTTGGGCGCGTGCGGAGGATGCCGTGTTGGTATAATGAGTACCCGAGTCCGATATCCGGCACGCTCCGCTTCGGAAAACAGGGAGGAAGAGGCGGATGATAGCGCATCTTGATCACGGCAACCGTCTTCACGCCCGCATACCCTTCCCCTTCAACATTCTGGGGAGCAAGTACGAGTACGTGCTCATGAAGGTCCTGGGAAAGCTCACCGACATGGACTGGATATACCGCCACCGCGCCGCCAAAGGTCTGGTCGACACGCTGGCCAACCGCGTGGTCCTGCCCCTCATCCACGGCGAGGTGCTCAACCCGGACGAGGTGGAGAACATGGTGCTGCGGCTGGAGGCCGAGGGCCATGTCATGGCCCTGGGGACCTGCGAGTGCCGCCACGGCATGAACATGTTCGAGGGGGAGAAGGTCGAGGGGCGCGATCCCAACCTCACCTGCGTGATGATCGGGGACTGGGGAAAAGGCCACCTTTATACGTATCCAAGGCAGTACCGTCACACCACGGCGCAGGAACTCGTGGACCTGGCGAGGTTCTGGCACCGCAACGGGCGGGTGCTCACCGCCTGGGGATGCAGCGATTTCCACGGCTTCCTCATCTCCTACTGCCACTGCCATCCGGATTACTGCGTGCCCTTGCGCAACCAGCTCAAGCGGGGCAACCGCGTCTTCTATCCCGGCTACAACTTCGCCCGCGTGCATGAGGGGCTTTGCGCGGGAGGGGAGGAGTGCGGCGCGGTCTGCGTGGAGCGCTGCCACTTCGGGGCCGTCGGGATGCTGGACGGCCTTGCCCGGGTGGATGAGGATAAATGTCACGGGTGCGCGCAGTGTGTTGCGCACTGTCCCCGTGGCGCCGTCACCCTGGCGCCGCGCGCCGGCCATTCTCTCTCCTACTGTTCCCCCGACCTCCTCGGCTATGGCGTCGAGCGGGGAACACACAAGACGCAGATAAAGACGCAGATGTATTGATTCTGTTGCGGCCTGCGACTGCGTTCTTCCCCATTCGGTGCCGCGTCGGCATGGGGGTAAAGACCGACCCCCTCATGCGGAAGCGTGTATGGGAAGCGATGGAAAAGCCGAGGTCGCGTTCGCTCCACGACGGTAATCGGCCACCCTTATACGGAAGCGAGCGCTAGAGGCGATGGGGAGGTCGGTGCCGCGTCCGCACGGCGGGAGCGGCTGACCATGAAGATTCGCGCTGGGGCTCATGGAATCAATAGCAGGAGCCGAAAATCTGGTTGGACGAGAAGGGGCGGCGCCATGCCAAGGGTAGCGCCCGGCAAGGGAATCTTGTAGGCGAAGAGGCCGGAGGCGTTTCGTTTCTCATGGAAAGGAAAGGGTTGTGAACAAGGGAGCGGCAATCGAGGTGGAGGACCTGGTGAAGGTGTATGGGGACAGGCGTGTCCTCAAGGGCATCTCCTTCCAGGTGCATAAAAACGAGGTCTTCGGCCTGCTGGGGGAGAACGGCGCCGGCAAGACCACTACCCTGGAGATAATCGAGGGGCTGCGCAAGGCCACCTCCGGCAGCGCCCGCGTTCTGGGTATGGACAGCCGGAATGACCTTGACCGCATCAAGGAGCGTATCGGGGTGCAGCTGCAGTCCTCCGCCTATTTCGAGCAGCTCACCCTCGGCGAGATCCTCGATCTCTTCCGCAGTTTCTACCGCAAAGGCCTTGAGCCGCGTGAGCTTCTCTCCATGGTGGGCATGGAGGACCGCGTGCACATGCGGGTTAGCCAGCTCTCCGGGGGGATGAAGCAGCGCTTCTCCATCGTCGCCGCCCTGGTCAACGACCCCGAGGTGGTCTTCCTGGACGAGCCGACGACGGGACTGGATCCGGTGGCGCGACGCAACCTCTGGGAGCTGGTGCGCAGCATCAAGGAGCGGGGGAAGACGGTGGTCCTCACCAGCCATTATCTGGAAGAGGTGGAGGCGTTGTGCGAACGGGTGGCCATCATCAAGGAGGGAGAGATCCTGGCCCTGGACACGGTGGCCAACCTCGTCCTGCAACAGGAGAACCCCGTGCGGCTAGACTTCCTGCCAAGGGAAGCGCTCCCCGGCGAGGCGGTATCCCGGCTCTCCTCTATGGGCATGCTCAAGGAGTCGCACGGCAGGGCGGGCGAGTACACCCTTTTCCTGAAGGACCTCGCGGCGCTGAAGGCGGCGCTGCGCGAGCTGGAGCCGCTGGAGCTCGACCGTATGGCGGTCTCCACCGCCAACCTGGAGGACGTCTTCGTGCGCCTCACCGGCTCGCGCATAACCGGGGAGGAAGAGGTGCCGGCGTGGAGGGCGGCGCGATGAAGCCGGCCAAGATATTCGCCGCCAGCGTGAAGATGGTCTACCGCGACAGGATCGCCCTTTTCTGGGCCATGGCCTTTCCCCTCATGTTCGTGGCCCTTTTCGGGCTGTTCAGTATGGGTATGACCGGAAACAACCTGGGGAAACTGGCCTATATCGATGCGGCCGGTGACGGGTTGTCGGCGCACTTCAAGCAGGCCGTTTCCGATGCCGGCGTCTTCACTCTCACCGAGGACTACACGGACCCGGAGGAAGCCAAGGAGGCCATGCGCAACAACAAGATCAACTTCGTCCTGGTGGTGGAAAAGGCGCAGGACGGCGAGGGCGGGACGGCGGTCTTTCCGGACATCACCCTCTACACGGACGTAAAGAACCAGAACATCAACGCGGCGGCGATTAGCTTCTTCGACAGCTTGAAGCAGCAGTTCTACGCCGCGACCATGATCGCACAGATAGATTACGTGCTCGGGCTGGATATCGATCCCCAGGCCAAGCAGTTCTATTCCGGGCTTAAGAAAGCGCTTCAGAGCGCCTCGCAGCCCATCTCGCACCAGGAGGGAGGAAAGAACCCGGTCACCTACTTCGACATGGTGTTCGTGGGGTTGATCTGCATGGGGATCATGAACTACGCCGTCACCGGGTTCGCCATAAACCTCGCCACCATGCGGGAGCAGAAGATACTCAAGCGTCTGCTGACCACCCCGCTTCCCATCCGCCGCTTCATGCTGGGGGAGGTCCTGGCCTACCTCGCGCTCGCCTTCGCTCAGCTGGGGATCATGCTGGCGGTGGGGGTGGGGATGTTCGGCGCCAGGATATACGCGGGATGGTGGTTCCTGTTTTTGCTGGTCTTCCTGGGCGCCCTGCTCTTCCTCTCCCTGGGGTTCTTCCTGGCCGCCTTCGCGAGAACCGCCAACGCCGCCGCCGGCATGGCCAACGGCATCGCCATTCCCCTCATGTTCCTGGGAGGCGTGTTCTTCCCGCTGGAGGTCCTCCCCGGGCCCTTCTACCAGGTTGTCCGCTTCCTGCCCCTGGCCCCCATGATCCAGTCCATGCGCTCGGTCTGCCTGGAGGGGGACCCGGTTTCCTCCCAGCTTCCGCGCCTGCTTATCATGCTGGTGTGGCTGGTGGTCGTCGCCGCCCTGGGACTCGTCTTTTTCCGCTTCGGCGAGGAGTAGGGAGAGGGGAACAGGCGATGGACCGGATATCTGCCACCTGAAGCCGCCTTGACTCCATAGCGTTACAGGCGATCTCGCGGCGGTCATCGGCATGCTGGGTCGCATGGTGATCGCTGCCAGATTCGTTGCCGGCCTACCTCCTACATGCGAGGTAAATGCGAGATGGATGCGGGATGTACGAGGAAGGCGAGGACGACTGCGCCGGGAGTGCCTGCCGTGATATCGAGACCGATATTTGACCACAATCGCTATTTGCTGCTACATGCGCCGGCAAGCAGGGCAGGCCCAGTGAGGTGATATGCTACCCGATCCCAAAGCCGCCATGGAGAGACGCTTTATGTGGCTTGACATCCCGCGCGGCAGATGATTTATATAAAAATAGTTTGTACACAAAATATTATCGTATATGATTCTAATGATGCCGGAGAGGCCGGAAAAAGACATGCCGGACGAGATCAAAGGCGCGAGGAACGGATTTGAGAGGGTGCTCGACGCGGCCATGGGCATCGCCGAGGCCTGGAACGACAGGACCGGCAGGTGGCTGCGGGAGAACCAGATCACCTTTGCCCAGTTCAGGGCGATACTCCTTCTCAGCAGGGCGGGCTCACAGACCCTGAGTCAGTTGAGCGAGGGCCTTTCCCGCGCGCGCTGCACGGTCACCGGCCTGGTGGACAGGCTGGAGGCCAAAGGCCTGGTGAAGAGGATGCGCAGCAGCGAGGACCGTCGGCTGGTTTACGTGTCCCTCACCGCCAAGGGGAGGGAGCTGGCCGGGGAGCTAAAGGAGAAAGTGGTGCCCGAGTTGACCAGGTTGGGGGAGAGGATCATGGGCCGGCTCACGGAATCGGAGGCCGCCGCCCTCCTGGGAGCCTTGGGGAAGTTGAGCGAGGGCTTCGGTGAGGTCTAGCTCCCGGCGGGGCGGAAGCGCGGTATGGGTCAAGCTTTAAGCATGGGAACCGGCCTTGCCCCCTTGCTTGTCGCCACATGGAAAGCCCTGGCTCCGGGATCCCGGCGCCATGGACCGGGTGTCGATGGGAATGGTTCGCGGGAAGTGAAAACGCACAAGCGACGGGAGGAGAATTGAGCGAAAAAGAGATGCGCGAGATCGGCGGGATGCTGCGCGAGATCCGTTTCTCGCCGCGCAGGAATCATCTGCTGGCTCTCGCAGGCGCTTATGCCCCGGATTTTTCCCGCATAAGCATGGACATCATGGGCATGCGCCCCGAAGGCCCGCGGCCATACCCGGATAGGTTTGAAAAGGTGGTGTTTCCCAGCCTCGACGACACCCCCCTGGTGGGCGTCCTGGGCCTGCATGGGGACGGTAAAAAGCGCCCGGGAGTGGTCTTCTGCCACGGCTTCCACGGCTCCAAGAATAAGAACTACATCATGGAGGCGGCGCTGAAGGCCTTTTCGGAATGGGATTACGACGTGCTCGCCTTCGACCTGCGCGATTTCGGGGAGAGCCGCGACCTTTCGCATGCGCCCTCGACGGGCGGATGGAAGGAGGGACAGGACATCCTGGGGGCCTGCCGTTTCCTGGGCGGGATGGAAGAAGTCACCAGCGTAGGGGCGGTCGGCTACAGCCTCGGCGCCAGCGCGGTTCTGAACGCCGCCCACCAGAACGAGGTTTACCCTTATATCACCGGCGGGGTCTTGGCATGGAGCGGTTTCGCCTCCATGGAGGAGATAGTCTCCCGCTTCAGCCGGCGTCCGCCGGTGGGCGATCCCTTCTTCCCCTATTACGCGGCCTTTATCCTGCTGACCGAGTTGCGCCGCCTGGAGATGCGCCGCCAGGGAAACGGCGAGGAAGCCGTGGCCTCCCTGGGCGACAGGCCCCTTTCCCCCGACTTCCGGCGTTACGTGCGCGAGGTGGTGGCTCCCCATTACGGGAAAAGCGAGGAGGCCATCTACGCGCTCTCGAGCCCCAGGAACTTCGTGGCGCGGGTAGAGCACCCGGTGCTGCTGGTGCACGCGGAGGACGATCCCGTGTGCCCGGTGGGGGAGATGGAGGAGCTGCGGCGGGCCGGGCGCGGCAATCCCAACCTGGACGTCTGGGTGCTCCCCACCGGCTCGCACTGCGCCTTCATGGGCTTCGACGAGGACTGGTACTGGTCGGTGATGCGCCGCTTCCTCGATTACTGGGCGGAGCGTCCCTCATGAAGGCCGGGTCCCGCCGGGCCGGCCACCTTTCCCATGCCGGACGGAGGCGTGGAAAGGCTTCCCCATCGCGTGCTTGCCTGTAATACAATGCACCTGTCGGGCAGCCCCCGGCGATATGCGCTCTACGGACGCCCTTTGCCGTGCGCCCGGCGATATGCGGCCTGCGCCTCTGGAGACAAGGGTTTTATCGTGACCGTCCTTGGCGCGGAAGGGGATGATCATGAGGCGATGATGGTGGGAAAGCATCGCGAAATACCACATCCACATAAAGGCTTTATGCGGGAAGCGGTGATCATGAGGTGGTGATGGACATGGACGAAAGAGATGTGAAGACCGTGGCGGTAGTGGGAGCGGGACAGATGGGGCACGGCATAGCCCTCGTCTTCGCCCGCGCGGGAATGGAGGTCCGGCTCATCGACGTGCAGGAAGAGGCCCTGCATCGAGCAGGGGAGCTCATCGCATCCAGCCTGGGGGTGCTCGCCGACTGCGGGAAGCTGGCGCGGGGCGAGATCCCCGAGATCGCCGCGCGCGTCCACACCACCATCGATTTGGAGGCCGGGGTGGGGGAGGCGGATTTCGTGGTGGAGGCGATCCCCGAGCTGCCGGAGGTTAAAAAGGAGATCTTTTCCCGCCTGGACGCGCTGTGCCGGGAGGAGGTGATCATCGCCAGCAACACCTCGGGGCTGAACATATACGAGTTCGCCGAGGTCCGGCATCCCCAACGCCTGCTCATCGCCCACTGGTTCCTCCCCCCTCACATCATCCCCCTGGTGGAGGTGGTGCCGGGACCGGAGACCTCGCCGCAGGCGGTGGCGACGGTTTCGGCGTTGCTGGAGCGCGCGGGAAAAACGCCGGTGGCGATGAGGGGTTTCACCCGCGCTTTTATCGTCAACAAGATCCAGAACATGATCTCCCTGGCGGTCTTCGAGCTGCTGGGCAGCGGGTTGGTGACCCCGGAGGATATAGACCGCGCGGTCAAGCACAGCCTGGGGATACGCCTTCCCGTGGTGGGCGTGGTGCAGAGTATGGACTTCACCGGCTTGGACCTGGTGCTCGACGTGATGAAGAGCTACGGGTTGAGCAACCCCTTCATCGCGGACAAGGTCGAGGCCGGGCACCTGGGGGCCAAGACCTCGCGGGGGATCTATGATTACGGGGGGCGTAGCGAGGCGGAGATACTGGCCAAGCGGGACCGCCTCTACCTGCAGATGCTGGACCACTTGAGAGAGACGGGAGCCTTTGAGCCTGTATGAGTCACTGCCGGGTTTCGAAGGGGGAGCTTTTGGGCATCCACTCTGGGCATGAATCCGGAGGGGCGGGCTCAAAGAACCGGGCACCTTCCGGTTCCTCGCCACTTCGTGGGGGATCAGTTCATAAACGTGTTCACGACGACGTGAACGATCGAGCACCATAAAGGGGTGGTCTGGATTTAAAAGGGAGGAAAGAGCGGTGGCGGAGGAGAATTCCCTTACAGAAGAGCCGGGAGGGAAGGAGGAACCATGCTTTTCGCCTATACCGAGGCTTCACAGCGCGCCCTGGAAGGGCTCAGGGACCTCTCCATGCTCAAGTGGTACGCCGTTCCCCTCTTCGGGCTGGTGGTCTATATATACATCAAGGAGATCAAGCAGGCGCGCTCCACGGGAAACTGGGACCCCATCCTGGCCGCCCTGGTGCTTTTCGGCTGCGATTTCTTCAACGAGACCTGGAACGGCTGGGTCTTCCACCTCTCCAAGCGTTCCGCGGTTTGGACTACCCCCGGGGATACCGCATACCGGGTGACGGTGGGATGGAACATAGAGATCATCTTCATTTTCCTGCTCTTCGGGTTGGCCTACTACCATTCCCTGCTTCCCGAAAAAGAGCAGAAGATACTGGGGCTGCCGAACCGATGGTTCTTCGCCGTCTTTTACGCCGTGGTGGGCGTGGTGGTGGAGGCGATACTCAACGCTGCCGACCTGCTGGTATGGGAATATCCCTGGTGGTACCGCTCCTTCGGCGGCATCTGGCTCATTTTCCTCCTGGGGTATCTCTATTGGTTCGTGGCCATCAACTTCATGCTCGGCATGAAGAGCATGAAGAACAAGCTGACCTTCGTAGGTGTCATCTACGCCGTCCCCGTGGCCATGACCGTGCTCGCCGCCATCCTGGGCTTCAACTACTAGTAGCGCGGTCACAAACGTGCAGCCACGATGCGTTTCGACTGCTGAGTCGCGGGTAAAGGCCGGGATGCGGCAGCCCCAACCCGGATAGCCGGGTGCTCCCCACCGTCTCGCACCGTGCCTTCATCGGCTTTGACGAGAACCTGTGCCGACAGGCGAGCGCCGCTTCCTCGTTTGCTGGGCGAAGCACCCCCGGTAGAGGTCGGGATACGCTGGGCCGGCTGCCATTCCCATGATAGGCGGTGGCGAGGAAAGGGTGCCCCGTCGAGGGCCTCCCCGGGATATCTTGAACCAGGGCTCGAAGAACCAGGCGCTTTCCGCCTTTTCGCTACCCCTGGATCTCGAGCGCCGGACAAAGCGCGGTTCCGCGTTCGAGGCTCTTGAAAAAGCAGGGCGAGAACGAGGCCGTCGTTGCAAACTGGCGGGCTCTCCGTCGGCATAATACCGGTAAATCTCGATGCCGTTAGCGTGATGCTCTTTCTCGGTCTCCCCGTCAAGACGAGCACCGTCGCGTAGCGGCCTAGGGCGGTGGTGTCAGTTGTGAGGGCGACGGATGTCAGCTGTATAATAATGGCAACATAATGCCGAGTTGGAAAACAAAGAAGCGTTGCATCGAAAAACACGGCCTCTGACACGATTTCGACCAGCGGCCGCTTTCGCCGCCTTCGCGACAACGATTCGCTTCGAGGCAACCTCGCCCTTTTGTCAGTTAGAGCAGGGCATGATGTCACCTTCGTTTTTGCCACGGTGCTATCATTCCATCGCTGGGAATGCGATCGGCAAGGGGCGCACCGACGCGCCGAGGAAAACGGGAGGTGGACATGTCTTACGCTTACGGCACCAAGGAGTGGGAGGATTCCTTCAACGCCTTGATGGCGGATCTTCTGGAGGTGGAGAGGGAGCCCTTCATCATGGGGACCCCGGCCTGGATCGCCACTTACGAGTCGCTGATCCGGAACGACGAAGAGTATCGCAAGCTCGCCCAGGGATGGGAGGGCACGGTGGTCATCCACATCACCTCCGACCCTTCGGTGGGACTGGACGACGACATGTACCTGCTCATCGACCTATGGCACGGAGACTGCAGATCGGTGCGCCTGGTTCCCGCGCAGGTAGGGGAGGACGGAGACTACGTGCTCACCGCCAGCTACGAGCGCTGGAAGCAGGTCATGACCAGAGAGCTGGACGTGGTGAAGGGCTTGATGCAGGGCAAGATAAAGCTCAAGGGGCACCTCCCCACCATCGTGCGCTACAACAAGGCCGCCACGCGCCTCGTGGACCTGGTCGCCGCCGTGCCCACCATATACCTGGACGAGATGGACCCGGAGGAGATCGAGGCCTTCAAGCCCTGGGTGGAGTTCCTGCGCGAGGAGTACGGCCTCTAACGCCGACGCATAGCCGTATTTGATCCGTATCCTAACCGCACATCCTTCCGACCCGGCCGTGCGGGCGCCCTGGTGCCGGCGCGTACTATCGGGCGAGGCAGTGAGTTATGACGGTTGCGGTCGCGGCTCCCTTGCCTCGCGACATTTTCGGCGTGGGTGGTTGTGCGGGGCGTAGGGAACTGGAGCCTGCGGGCGCGTGGCATCACGCAAGGGGAGCTTTTGCTCCGTAACGGGATAGTATAATCGTCATAAGTGATTTACGAATGGGTAACATGGTTGCCCAGCGCCTTCGCGCGCGCATCGTTGCTCTGTCTTATTCGTCCGCGAGGAGGTGAGGATGGTGAGGATATCGGGATGTGATCTGCTGGCCCGTTCTCTCGAGCGCGCGGGTATCTCCTTCGTCACCGGGAAGGAGGAAGGGGCCTTAGGTCCGGTGTTCAAGCACTTCAAGTCGAGGAAAGGGATCACGGCCGTCACGCCCCGGGGCGACACGGCGGGAGCCATGATGGCCTACGGCAACACCTACTACAACCTCTTCCCGGCTATCGTCCTGACCTCCACCCCCGCCGAGGCGGTAAACGCGCTGACCGGCGTGGGCACCGCCTGGGGAGACAAGGTGCCGGTGATGGTGGTTTCCGCATGCCCCGATCCCCGTACCGGCGCGAGCCCGCTGGGACGCACGCAAGGCCGCTTCTTCTCGCCCTTCTGCAAGTGGAGCGCCGCCGTCACCGGCGTGGAGGAGATCCCCGCGGCGGTGGGACGGGCCTTGCGCGAGGCCATGTGCGGTTGCAGCGGACCGGTGCACATCGACGTCCCCGCAGGCGTGCTGTCGCGGGAATACGAGACGGCGGAGGAAAGCCTCGAGGCCTGGCTGGCCGCGCAGATAGACCCGGAGCCCCAGGCGGTCATCGCGGGGGATCCCGCGCTCATCGAAAAGGGGCTGCGCATGCTTCTGTCCGCCGAGCGGCCCTTCATCTTCTCGGGGGGAGGCGTGGCGCACGCCCGCGCCTGGGCGGAGATGGACCGTCTGGTGCGCCTGCTCGGGGTCCCGGCCTCCACCTCCATGGCGGGGGAGGGGACCATCCTGGGAGACAATCCCTGCTATATAGGGGGTCCCAGCTACGTGGGGGGCGAGGCCTTCCACCGCGCCATCAAGCGGGCGGACTGCGTGCTGGCCGTGGGCACGGTGCTGGGCGGCCTGGAGGGCTTCGGGCAGCCGCCGTTCTGGAACGCGGACATCCGCTTCATACAGGTGGATATCGACCCCATCAACATCTGCCTCAACGCCCCGGTGGAGGTCTCCATCCTGGGGGACGCGGGGGCGGTGCTGCGGCAGATGCTCGAGCTGGTGGAGTCCGGGGAGATGAAACCCAACCCGGCCCATCGCCCCTGGCTAGAGCACCTGCGCGAGGTGGGCAAGCGCTGGCGGGCGAGGGTGGAAGGCGAGGCCGACGCCTCCTGGCCCGTCATCCACCAGGGCTACCTGGCCAGGACGGTAAGGGAGGCGGCGGATCCGGAGACCTTCTTCGCCATCGACGGCGGCAACACCGCCCTGTGGGCGGGGATGTTCTGCATGCCCCACCGCCCCCACAGCGCGGTCTTCCCGGCCGGCATGGGGACCTTGGGCTGCGGCATCCCCGTGGCCATAGGCATCAAGGCCGCGCACCCGGAGCGCCCGCTGGTGCTCATCCAGGGGGACGGGTCCTTCCTCTACAACGTGCAGGAGCTGGACACCGCGCGCCGCCTGGGCATGGACTTCGTGACGGTCATCTTCAACGACGGCTGCTGGAACATGATCAAGGGCTGTCAGGACGCCTTTTTCGGCGGCCGCTACGTGGGGGCCATCCTGGGCGACATCGATTACGCCGCCATCGCCCGCGGCTTCGGCTGCTACGGCAGGCGGGTGGAGAAGGCGGCGGACATCGAGCCGGCCTTCCGGGAAGCGAGGGAATCGGGGCTGCCCGCCGTCCTCGACGTGGTGGTGGACCCCAACACCTTCCCCGAGCCCCTGTTGAGCTTCGCCTTGGGGGAGTTCGAGGGGGTACGTATCAATCCCTTGCGGGCCTTGGGCATTCCCAAGATCAAGATTGACCGCAGGCTGTGGAACCGGGCCAAGTACGGCATCAACATCGTGCTGGACAGGGATCTGAGGTGAGGGGGTGACGGGGATGCGCTTCTTGACCGGCGGGGACCTGGTGGCCATGACCCTGGCCCAGGAGGGAGTGGACCACTACATCGGCATCCTGGGCGGGCAGGTCACCCCCCTCTTCGACGCCATCGGCAGGAACCCGGCCCTCAAGCTGGTGGTGCCGCGCAACGAGGCGGCGGGGGCCATGATGGCCGACGGCTATGCCCGCGCCGCGGGCAGGCCGGCGGCGGTCATCTCCACCGTGGGAGCGGGCGCCATCTACTCCGTGGCCGGCACCGCCTACGCCTGGGGCGACCACGTGCCCATCTTCTCCATCTCGCCCCAGGTGCAGAGCTGGAAGATGTACCCGGCGCAGGAGTCGCTGCAGGGCTGCTACCAGGCGGACATGCTGGCCGGGGTCACGCGCTGGAACTGCACCGCCTACAACTGGAAGCGCATCCCGCGCCTGGTGCAGCGGGCGCTGCGCGAGGCCCTCTCCGGCGAGAGGGGGCCGGTGCACATGGACATCCCGGTGGACATCTTCTTCGAGTACCACGCGGTGACCGACCGGAGGCTGCGAAGGATCATGCCCCCGCCCGGCAGCAGCCGCTTCTCGGGCCGGGTCCTCCCGGACGCCGGCGCGGTCGCAGAGGCGCGGGAGATCGTCGAGGCGTGCGAGAGGCCGCTGCTGGTGGCGGGGCTCGGCGTGCTCAGGGAGGGGGCATGGGAGGCGCTGGCCTCCCTGGCGGCGAAAATGCCGGCCCCGGTGGCCCTCACCCCCGCCGCCCTCTCGGCGCTCGCCGGGGACGACCCCGGCTACGTGGGGGTGCTGAGGCATCCCGCCCTGGAAAACCTTCCCAAGGCTCTACGGGAGGCCGACCTCGTGCTCACCCTGGGGGCGGTGCTGAGCGAGCAGGAGGAGATGATGGACATGGTCGACCGCTCGCGCACCAGGATCGTCCAGACCTCGCCGGAGCCGGAACTCCTGGGATCGCTGGGGAGGGTGGACGCCGCCTTAGCCGGAGACGCCGCCTCCATCTGCGGCACGCTGGAGAGGGGGCTTGGAGGCGTGTCCGGAGAGCGGGAGAAGTGGCGCGACGCCTGCCGCGATGAGTTCGAGCGGACCCTGGAGGCGGTGAAGAAAGACGCTGGCGGTAAGGGGCCGGGGGCGGCGGCGAGCGCCCTGGGAGAGGCCATGCGCCCCGAGGATCTCCTGGTGCTCGACGGGCGCGAGTCGTATTACTGGGGCTCCCTGCTCTGCCCGGCGGGGAAGAACGACACGCGTTACCTCAGCCACGGGCTCAAGGGCGTCGGGTACGGCCTGCCCATGGCCCTGGGGGTGAAGCTGGCGCGCCCGCGGGAGCAGGTCTTCGCCCTCTGCGACACCGAGTCCCTCCTCCACCACGTGCAGGAGCTGGACACCGCGCGGCGCGAGGGCATCGCGGTGACGGTGTGTGTGGTGGGCGAGCGCTTCGACTGGAAGGGGGTGGCCGAGGGGTTCGGCCTCGCCGGCGAGACGGCCGCCAGCGCGGCCGAGCTGACGGTGGCGGTGGACCGGGCGAGGGGGCGCGGCGCGGCCACGGTCATCGACATGACCGGTTTCGAATAATGAGAACGGGGTCAGGTCTTGAATCTTGAGTATTCACCCAGATTATGGTAAGAAACTCAAGATTCAAGACCTGACCCCATATTTTAGGTGAAGGCGCGGGTGAGGGCGACGGCGATGATGCTCACCACCCCGGTCAGCGCGCCTCCCCAGGCGAGGTCCACCACGGTCACCAGGGTCGGCCACTCTTTCATGGTGGCCTGGTTGGTGAGGTCGTAGGTGGCGTAGGCCAGGACTCCGAGGATGGCCCCGAAGAGGAAGGTCTTCAGGTATCCCGTCTGGTTGCCGACCATCCTCACCACCACCAGCACCGCGGCCCCAAAGGCGTAGATGAGGTAAAAGGCGGCCGCCGGCAGCAGCCTCGGCTTGTCTGCGAGTAAAGACCCGATGCGCGGGGCGTAAAGGCGCTTGGACATGGTGAACAGCCACACCGAGTCGATCAAAAGCATGGGTATGAGGAAACAGAAATAGGCGATGACATAGGTCTTGATATCCATGGCTAATCTCCCATCCTCTCTCGTTTTCACTAGCCGGCCTTCTTGAACCAGGGGATGAAGGCGCTCGTCCGCCGCTTGTATTCCTCCCAGCCCGGCGTCTTCTCCATCAGCCTCTCGGTCATGGGTATCCCGGAGACGAAGAGGAGCATGCCGGTGATCACCGCCGGCCCGATGACCCCGACCCATCCCCAGGCCTGGTTGACAGCGATGACGAAGATGCCCCACCACATGGTGGACTCGCCGAAGTAGTTGGGGTGGCGCGTATATCTCCACAGCCCGCGGTCGATGATGGTGCCGCGGTTCTCCGGCACCTTGAGAAAGGCGTCGAGCTGGTGATCTCCCAATGACTCGAAGACGAAGCCGAACACCCACACCGCCAGGCCGAGCCAGTCCGACCAGGCCAGACCGCCCCTGATCCCCGCCATGATCAAAAGGACGGGCGCGATATTGAGCATGAGGATGACGCCCTGGAAGAGGAAGAGCTGGAAGTAGCTGCGCAGGGCGAAGTACTTTCCCCATTCCTCGCGGAACTTCACGTAGCGCGGGTCCTCGCCCCGCCCGCGGTTGCGGCGGAAAATGCGCATACCCAGGCGCAGCCCCCATACCGTGACCAGCCCCGCCACCAGGTACTGGCGTGCCCCTATGGCCGTGCCCTCCGGGCCCGCGGCGGCGTTCACCGCCAGCATCACCCAGGAGGTGACGATGAAGCTCGGGCCCCAGGCGATGTCTAGGATGCTGTTGTCCTTGAGGATGAGGGCGACGAAGAAGAGTATGTTGAAGTACGCAAAGGCGGTGATGGCCGCGACGAGCACGGTCTGCGGGATGTTCATCCTCTCGCTCCTTTCATGCGGGCTTCAGCGTCAGCCTGCAAATGCTTTCTTTCCCGCTCCTGGCGGGATGTTCATCCTCTCGCTCCTTTCAAGGTCCGCCGCCGCTCGCCGCCCCTGCTCATTGCATCCTTCCTGCTGCTGAGGCAGGACCCCTGCTCCTTCCGCAGAGACGCTTCAGCCCCCCTCTATTCCGGCGCCTATTATCTCTCTCACGTCATGGACCAGTTTTTCCAGGGGCTCGTGCGCATAGCGCTCTATATCGACCGGGGGATGGATTTTCATGGTCGCCCGCCCCGGGAAAAGGTCGAGGGTCTTGGGGGGGAGGATCTGCCTGGTGCCGGAGATGCTCACCGGCAGGATGGGAAGGTTGAGATCGCGCGCCAGCACGAAAGCCCCCTTCTTGAACTCGCCCAGCTCGCCGGTACGGCTGCGCGTACCCTCAGGGAGCATGATGATGGAAGTACCGCCGGCGACCTTCTGGCGCGCCTTCTCCAGGGATCTGTATGCTTCTTTAGGGTTGGAGCGGTCGATGACGATATTGCCGCCTTTCTCCACCGCGTAGCCGAAGACGGGGTAGGCGCGCAGCTCCTTCTTGATCACCCACTTGAGGTCGATGCCCAGCCATCCGAAGAGGAGGAAGATGTCGTAGGAGCTCTGGTGGTTGGAGCATACGATATACGACTGTCCTTTCTTTATGTTTTCACGCCCGGTGACCTTGACTCGTA
>JACVJD010000055.1 GCA_015711825.1 Candidatus Solincola daggyaiensis | reverse complement strand
CACCTCCAAGCACTTCGCTCAAGGTCATTCCCCATCTAACTTCTAGGGCTGAATGGCAATCCCTTCGCTGCAGCCACCCCTCGCCTTCCAGTATATATCCCGCCCGCTGCCATAAACAGACCGCCGTGCCGGCGGCCCGTGCTCGCCCCGCCCGCGGCCAGTTCTGTTATCGGCAGCACGAAGCGCGTTTTTGAGGAGGCCCTTCACGCTTATAAGCGGTCGGTGCGGCTGATATAATTCACACACGGGGGACGACATCCCGCTTGATGGGAAGGAGCCTGCTTCCATGGTCCTGAGCGCGGAAGGAAAGAAGGTCTTCGGGCGGCTGTGCCTCATCGCCCTGGGAATACCCTCGGCGCTCCTCGCCTTTTGCGGCGTGCTGCACCTGTCGCCCTGGGCGGTGGAGAGGGCGGAGGCGGCGGCGAGGACGCTCAACCTGGTGGCGGGATGCCTGGTGGCGGGCGGGCTTTCGACCTGGGCCTTCTTCGCATTCTACCTTTACCGTCGCCTATGGAAACTGTTCCCATATATCGGCGAGAAAGAAAAGGGCTGGTCATATGCGGAGGGGGTCTTCGGGCTCATCGGGGTGGGGACGAGCATGGCCTCGGTGCTGGGGCTTTTTTACTATCTTTTCAGCGGCGATTTCGGGCGCGCCGCGCTGCTTTTCGGGCTTTCATACGCGCTGGCGGCGGTGGAGGCGGCGAGGTTCCCGGCCCGGATCGCCGATGTCGAGGAGATGATGGCGAGAGAATAGGGTAAGCCGGCGGCGGCCGGACCTCTTTCGCGAACCCGAGGGGTGAACGGCGGTGGGAGTCCTGCGTCGTTTCGAGAAGCGGCTGGAAAGGGCCTTCGAGGGTCCCTTCATGCGGGCTTTCAAAGGCGGCGTGCACCCGTTGGAGGTGGCGCGACGCCTGGTGCGGGAGGTGGAAGAGGGCAAGGTACTGGGGGTCAGCGAGACCATGGCCCCGAACCGTTTCCAGGTGCGCCTGAGCCCGGCGGATTACCGGCGCCTGGCCGGAGCCCTGGAGGTGATGAGGGAGGAGATGGAATCCCTGCTCATCTCGTACGCCAACGAACGCGGTTACCGCCTTATTTCCAGGCCTCGCCTCGATTTTATGGAGGATGCGTCCTTACGCGAGGGCGAGTTCGCGATAAGGTCGCGGCTTGAAGAGGGGACGGCGGCGCAGCCGGCCACGGAGCGCCTGGATACCAGGCCGCCCGCGCACCGGGAGGAGCGGCTGGGGGTGCTTACGGTGCTCAACGGGGAAAAGGCCGGCTTGAGCTTTTACCTCCGGGAGGGCAAGACACGCGTGGGACGTGCGGAGGACAACGACCTCGCGCTTCCCGACCCGCGTGCCTCACGCTTCCATGCCGAGATAGAGCGCGTTCCGGAGGGATACATCTTGCGTGACCTTGGGAGCACCAACGGCACCCTGGTGAGGGGGCGGAAGGTGATGGAGAGGTTGCTGGAGGAGGGAGACACCCTGTTGGTGGGGGGGACGGAGTTGCGTTTCGGCCTCATCACCGATGCGCGCCGGCGATAGCCGCGGAATGACGCGCCGGGCACGGCGGCGACCTTTGCGGGCGCGGCGGGGAAGGAGCAAGGCTTGCCGGAGATCGTCTATGTGACCTTGAGGTATGTTTTCCTGGGGCTGCTTTATGCCTTCCTGGCCCTGGCGTCGTGGTTGATCTACCGTGAATTGCGCCCCGCGCCGGCCAAGGAAGCGGCGCGCGCTCCCGCCAGACCCAGGAAGTCCGGCCGCAAGGCGAAAGTGGTGCTCCTCGGAGATGCGCCTTTCCGCAGACAGGGAAGCTGGGAGGTGCAGGCGGAGATGGTGGTGGGGCGGGCGCCGGAATGCGCCATCTGCGTGGAGGACGAGTTCGCTTCCAACCAGCATGCCCGTATATACCGCGCGGAAGGGGGGTATTACGTAGAGGACCTGGGCAGCACCAACGGAACCTACGTGAACGGCAGGCGCATCAATTATCCCACCGAATTGCGATACGGCGACCGCATAAGGGTGGGGCGCACGGTGCTCGAGTTCAGGAGGTAAAGATTGCGATACGCCGCCCTCTCCGACCCCGGCAGGGTGAGAGAGAACAACGAGGACAGCTACCACGCCGACGGGCGGCTGTTCATCGTCGCGGACGGCATGGGCGGGCACCGAGGCGGGGAGGTCGCCAGCGCGATGGCCATCGAGAGCTTTCTCGCCTTCGAGAGGGGGAACAAGGGCCTGCCTCCGCTGCGGCGTCTGCGCGACGGGATCGCCACCGCCAACCAGGCGGTGTTGAAGAAGGCGGGGGGGAGCCCGGAGCTCGAGGGCATGGGAACCACCTTCACCGCCGTCCTGGTTGAGGGGGGGGTTTACCTGGGGCATGTGGGTGACAGCCGCGCCTATATCTGCAGGGAGGGCGCGCTGCGCCTCATGACCAGGGACCACTCCTTGGTTGAGCGCATGGTTCGCGAGGGTTTCTTGACCCCGCGCGAAGCGCGTTTGCATCCCCAGAGGAACGTCATCCTGCGGGCGCTGGGCATCGCCAAGGGACTGGAGGTGGACCTGGACGAGGTGGAGGTCCGCCCCGGCGACCGCCTCCTGCTCTGCAGTGACGGGCTTTCCGGATGCGTGGAGGACGCGGAGATCGAGGCCGTGCTATCGGCCGTCGCCGACCTGGAGGGCTGCTGCCGTGCCCTGGTCGAGGCCGCCAACGCGCGGGGAGGGCCGGACAATATAACCGTGGTGTTGGTGGAGCTGGGCGAAGAGGTGGAGGGCGTGGGCGGCCGCCACGCGGCCGCGAAGGGCGGCCGGCGGGGTATCCTGAGTCGCTGGAGGGCGTAAACATGGGCCCGCGCTGGAAAGAGTCCTCCCTTCTTGCCCTGACCGTTTGTGTGCCTTTCCTCGGCTGGGTCTCCTTGGATCTCGCCCGCTCCGGACGGGTCGAGGCCTCAGGAGCGTTTTACCCCCTGCTGCTGGCGGGGATGTTCCTCCTGGCCCACCTGGCGCTGCGTTTGCTGCGGCCGCAGGCGGACCCGTTGTTGTTCCCCCTCACGGCGACGCTGGTGGCCGTCGGCGTGGTCATGCTGCTGCGTCTGAACCCTCACATGGCACGCTTGCAGGTGATCTGGCTGGGGGTGGGGCTCGCCTGCATGCTGGCCCTGGTGGCGGCACTGAGGGATTACCATATCCTGGAGAGATACCGCTATACCCTGGCGGTGGTCGGCTTGGCCCTGCTCTTATCCACCATGCTCATAGGGCGCGAGGTCAACGGGGCGAGGCTCTGGCTGGTGTTCGGGCCCCTGCGCTTTCAGCCCTCGGAGCCGGCAAAGGTCCTGCTGGCCGTGTTCTTCGCCGCCTACCTGTCGGAGCGCAGGGAACTGATCGTCGGTGCTGGGAGGAATTTCCATGGAATGAACCTGCCGCGCCTGCGCGATTTGGGTCCCCTGCTCACCATGTGGGCCCTGTCTCTGCTCCTCCTCATTTTCCAGAGGGACCTCGGCTCATCGCTGCTCTTTTTCGGCATCTTCCTCGCGGTCATCTACGCGGCGACCTCGCGCGCCTCCTTCGTGGTGGTGGGATTGCTGCTCTTCCTGGCGGGGGCGGTCATCGCCTCCTTCGCCTTCTCCCACGTGCAGGCGAGGGTCGACGCGTGGCTGGATCCCCTCAATCCTGAAACGGTCAACGACGAGAGCTACCAGATCGCCCAGTCTCTTTTCGCTTTCGCGGAGGGAGGGCTTTCGGGGACCGGCCTGGCGCGCGGGCGTCCCGACATCATCCCCTTCGTGGAGACCGATTTCGTCTTCGCCGCCGTGGGCGAGGAGTTCGGGCTCCTGGGAGCGGCAGCGGTGGTGCTTCTTTTTCTCATGCTGGCGGGAAGGGGCCTGGGCCTGGCGCTCAGGTGCGAGGACGATTTCGGCGAATTGCTGGCGGTGGGCATGACCACCATCGTCTTTTTACAGGCCTTCATCATCATGGGAGGGAACACGCGGCTGGTCCCCCTCACGGGCATAACCCTGCCTTTCATCAGCTATGGGGGCAGCTCCCTGGTCAGCAACTTCCTGCTTCTGGGGCTGCTTCTATGTGTCTCGGGAGGGCCCGGGAGGGAGGAACGGCGGCGTGGCGGAGGAAGGAGGCGCGCGGGGCGCAGGGGCGCGGACGCCGCCCTCCCCGGCGGCGATGGAGGCTTTGAAGTCGAAGGGGGTGGGGGAGTCGCGGGATAGCATCAGGAGGCTGGGCGTGTTTTTCGCTCTCCTGGCGGCGGTGCTGGTGATCGATCTCAGCTGGCTGCAGGTGTTCGGCCAGGGCCGCCTGCAGGAAAACACCGCCAACACGCGGCGCATCATGCGGGAATACGCCATCGACCGCGGCAGGGTGATCACCTCGGACGGCCTGGTGGTGGCGGAGAGCGTGAAGACGGAAGGGCCTCTGGAATACAAGCGCTCCTACCCTGGGGGAAGGCTTTTCTCCCACTTGTTGGGCTACGACAGCCACCAGTTCGGCAGGTCGGGGCTGGAGGCCTATTACAACCGCTACCTTTTGGGTTACGAACCGGCGCGGGGATGGGCGGAGGAGATGACCTCCGACCTCGAGAGGGGCAACGACCTCGTGATAACCGTAGACTCGGAGGTGCAGGCCGCGGCGGCGCAGGCCCTGGGGCGGCGCAAAGGGGCGGTGGTGGCCATGGATCCCAAGACGGGAGCGGTGCTGGCCATGTGCTCGTGGCCCGATTTCGACCCCAACGCGCTGGTGAGCCGGGAGCGTGACGCGGAGGGCGGATCCCTTGCCGAACAGGCCATGCGTTCCTATTCCCAGGATGCCGACAGCCCCCTGCTCAATCGCGCCGCCATGGGGCTTTTCGTGCCGGGGTCCAGCTTCAAGGTGGTTACCGCTTGCGCCGCCATAGAGAGCGGATTGCCTGCGCAGACGGCGTATGACTGCCCGGGGGTGCTGCCGGTGGACGGATCGCGGGTCACCAATTACGGAGACCCGCCCGCCTCATTCGGGGCCCAGGACATGGCGGGAGCGATGGCCAGATCCGTAAACACCTACTTCGCCCAGCTGGCGCTGGGGATAGGAGCGGGCAGGCTGGTGGAATACGCGGAGCGCTTCGGGCTCAACGGCGCCGTACCCCTGGACTACCCCGCGGTCACCCCCTCCTTTATCCCCCGGGCCGGCGACATGGACGAGGTGGAGCTGGCGTGGAGCGGCGCCGGTCAGGGAAAGTTGCTCCTCACGCCGCTGCAGCTCTGCCTGGTGGGGTGCGCGGTGGCCAACCAGGGAAGGATAATGCTTCCGCATCTCATGAAGGAGGTGCGCCGCTCGGACGAGATCCTGGAGCGCTTCGAGGTACGGGAGTGGAGGAAGCCCGTGTCACCGCAGACCGCTGCCGAGGTCCTGGAGATGATGGTGGGCGTGGTGAGGTCGGGCACGGGCACGGAGGCCGCCATGGAGGGAGTCACGGTGGCGGGAAAAACGGGAACGGCGGAAGTGGAAGGAAAGCCGCCCCATACCTGGTTCCTGGGCATAGCCCCGGCGGAGAACCCCACCGTGGTGGTGGCGGTGCTGTTGGAGAACAGCGGAGGAAGCGGCGGCTCCATGGCCGCGCCCGTGGCGCGCGAGGTGCTGGCCGCGGCCCTGAAATAGGCGAAGCGCGGACGCGGGTGTCGAGAGGGGGAGAAGGTCGTCGCCGGGGCGGCGAGTCACCGCGCCGCGGTCGGGATGCATGCATTATAATGGCCGTGGGGTTGCCGGGCTTTTCCAGATGGAGGAGGCATGGATCGCTTGATGGACTGGAAAGGTCGCGTCCTGAGGAGGCGCTACCGTCTGGATGAGAGGATCGCCGTGGGCCGGACGGTGGAGGTCTTCAGGGCCTATGACATCCTGGAGGAAAAGGAGGTGGCGGTGAAGCTGCCCCTCCCTCACCTGCTTTCCGACCGCGATTTCTGCGACTCCTTCCGCTCCGCCTCCCATCGCGCCACCCGCCTGCGCCATCCCGGGATCATCGAGGTCCTGGACTACGGCATCGAGGACGACCGCCCCTACGCGGTGATGGAACTGGTGGAGGAAAAGACCGTTCAAGAGCTGCTGGCGGCGGGAAAGAAGATGAAACCGGTGGGGGCCCTCTATTTCGCCATGGAGATGGCCAGGATACTGGCCTACCTACACGGACAGGGCGTCACTCACGGCTCCCTGGACGAGAGGCACGTGTTCATCTACCCGGGACGTAGGGCGAGGGTTTCCGACCCCGGATTCCCGGTCGTCCTGGGGGGAGCGGCAAGCCCCTACCCCCTTTCCCAGGACACCAGGCGCGACCTGAGCGACCTCGGATATCTCCTCTACCGCAGCCTCACCGGCAGGAGCGCGGAGGAGGCGGTATCGGACATCAAGGGAGGAAGGCTGAGATGGGGGAATGAGGTGCCCGGCCGCTTGCGCCGCCTGGTGCAGCTCAGCCTGGAAAGCGTCTCCGGCGTGGGGTTTCCGTCCGCGGAAGACCTTTTGCGGGAGGCGGTTTCCACTCTGCGGGAAGAGGTTCCCATGGCCCCGGAGCCGCGCCCGCAGGAGGCCGAGCCCGTCGAGGAGAGGCAGGCCAAGCCGGCCGTCGCGCTGCCTCGCCTGAAGCGGTGGCAGGCATGGCTGGGAGCGGCCTTGCTGGCGGCGGCGGCTATATTCTTCGTGGTCTGGCTGCTCTCCACCCCCATAAGCGGCAGCAAGGTGGAGGTGCCCAACCTGGTAAACGTGAGCGTTGAAGAGGCTCGGAGGCTGGCGGCGGAACGTGACCTGGGGCTGCTGGTGGTGGACAGGGAGTACGACGTCGGCGTCAGGGCAGGTTACGTGATATCGCAGGACCCCAAGGGCGGGGTCATGGTGACGAAGAAGACGGTGATCAGGGTGCTTGAGAGCCTCGGCCCTCTCACCGTTCCCAACCTCGTGGGACTCACCCTGGAGGACGCGCGCCTGGTGCTGGAAAGCCGGGGTTTCCGTTTGGGAGAGGTGATCTACCGCGAGGTGGAGGGATATAGCGAAAACCGCGTGGTGGAGACGGATCCCCCTTATGGGTCCAGGCTTTCAGGCGGGGACGCGGTTGACCTGGTGGTGAACAGGAAGGGCTCCGGCGGCTGAGGCGTGGGCAGGGAACCGTCCCGCCGCAAGCGTCCTCAAAATAAATACCTGGGAGGAGACAAACCCCAGGTTTTCCCGCTGGGGGCGGTGGGAGGCTGAAGGATTAGCGTCCTGAGGTATGGAAAATAGTCTTCAGGAAGGGAAGACCGGGGAACGGCGCGCCGGCATGTGAAGGCGGCGTCGCCGGGCGCGAGGAGAATCATCTCGGAGGTAAGAGGGCAAGATGCTGGGAAAGGTGTTCAACCAGCGCTATCGCGTTAAGGAAAAGATAGGAAGCGGAGGCATGGCCGACGTTTTCCTGGCCGACGACCTGCTGCTGGGCAGAGAGGTGGCGGTGAAGGTACTGCATGCGCAGTACGCGTCAGACCCCGCCTTCATCCAGAGATTCCGGCACGAGGCCCAGGCGGCGGCCAACCTCAACCATCCCAATATCGTCAACATCTACGACTGGGGAAACGAAGGCGACCTCTACTACATCGTCATGGAATACGTGGAGGGGCGCGACCTCAAGGAGATACTGCGCACCGAAGGGCGACTGCTTCCCGAGCGGGCGGCGGAGGTGGCGGCGGAGATCAGCGCCGCCCTCCAGTTCGCGCACCGCCACAACCTCGTGCACCGCGACATCAAGCCCCACAACGTCTTCATCACCAGCTTGGGCCAGGTGAAGGTGATGGACTTCGGGATCGCCCGGGAGGGCGACGGGGGAGGCATCACCCAGACCGGGCTGGTCATGGGCACCCCGCAATACATCTCTCCGGAACAGGCCCAGGGCTTGGCGGTGGACGGGAGGTCGGATATCTATTCCCTGGGGGTGGTGCTCTACGAGATGCTCACGGGGCGGGTGCCCTTCGACGACTCCAACCCCGTCACCGTGACCTACCGGCAGGTGCGCGAGGACCCCATTCCTCCCTCAGTCATCGACCCCGAGATCCCCGCTACCTTGGAGGCCATCGTGATGAAGGCCATGGCCAAGAACCCTGCCAATCGTTTCCAGACCGCGCAGGAGATGAAGGCCGACCTGTTGCGCTTCCTCGAGGGCATGCCGGTATCCGCCACCCCGGTGCTTCCGGGGCAGGGGGCGGCCGGAGCGCCCTTGCCGGCGGCGGGTGGCGGCGGGCGCAAGTGGCCATGGGCGGTGGCCGCCGCGGTGGTGGCGGTGCTGGCGGTCACGGGCATCGTACTTGCGCTGGCGCTGGGTGGGCGGGGAGGAAAAGTCGAGGTTCCCAACCTGCAGGGCATGACGCTGGAGAAGGCGACGAGCACCCTGGAAAGCCTGGGCCTGAAGGTGGGGGATTTGAAGGACCAGTATATAGAGGAGGGGTCGCAGCAGGCCGGCCTGGTGGTGTCGCAGGACCCGGAATGGGGCACTCTGCTGGCCAAGGGCGAGAAGGTGAATCTGACCGTCACCCGCGAGATGCGCATGCCGGACCTCGTGGGCGATTCGCGAGAGGCTGCGGAAGATACGCTTAAACGGCTGGGTATCCTGGTCATAGAGATAAAAAGCACCCCCACCGAGGATGAAAAAGAGGTGAACACGGTGCTCTCGCAGAGCCCTTCCGCCGGGAAGCTGATATCGCCCGGCACCACGGTAAGGCTGGAGGTCGGGGTGGAGCAGAAGAAGGTGGCGGTTCCCGACGTGGTGGGGATGAAGCGGGCCGACGCCGAGGAAACCCTGAAAAAAGCCGGTTTTCAGGTATCGGTAAGCGAGGAATCCAGCTCGGAAGTGGACGAGGGCAGGGTGATCAGGCAGAGCCCCCTCGCGAACCAGAAAGTGCTGGAGGGAAGCGCCGTGACCATCGTGGTGAGCACCGGTCCCTCCACCATCAGCGTGCCGGACGTGCGGGGCGAGAAGGAGGCCGACGCCAAGCGTATCCTCAACGACGCCGGCCTCAACTACACCGTCATATACCAGGACACCTCCGATCCCGCCAAGGTGGGAGAGGTCCTGGACCAGGTCCCCCTGCCCGGGGCCATGGTGGACTCCGGCTACAACGTGCGCATCTTCGTGGGCCGCTCCGCTTAGCCGCCTTGGCCGGGCGGCGCGTTGCGCGTGGGGCGGGAGGGGTGCTCCCATACGCCGTGCTATAATCGACGCCATGGACGGGGAATACGACGTGGTAATCGTGGGAGCCGGCCCCGGCGGGAGCGCCGTCGCCTGCGAACTCGCCCCGCGCGGTTTCCGGGTTCTTCTGCTCGATAAGGAATATTTTCCACGCGAAAAGACCTGCGGGGACGGCGTCGCCCCTCGGGCCGTGCACGCCCTCTACCGCCTGGGCCTGCGCGGCGAGTTGGAGGGGCGTTTCCAGCGCACCTCCGGCATACGCTTCTACGCTACCCGGGGCGGGCTCACGGAGGTGAGGTATCCCATGGGGAGCCGCTATCCCGACCACGGTTACGTGGTACCCCGGCGGGAGCTGGACTTCATGCTGCTGCGGCGCGCGCGGGAGCTGGGAGCGGAGGTATGGGAGGGGTGCAGGGCCACGGAGGTGCTCCCGCAACGGAACGGCCGCTTTCCCGGGGTGAGGGCGGAGCGCGAGGGCCGGCGGGTGGAGATAGCCGCCCGCTATATCGTGGGCGCGGACGGCCCCACCTCCCTGGTGGGAGGAAAGCTGGGCATGCTCAACCGCGACCCCCTCTTCCTGGGCGTCTCCGTGCGCTGCTACATGCGGGGAGCGGAGGGCGTGCGCGATTTTTTGGAGATCTACCCCGAGGACGCCATATCCCCCGCCTGCGGCTGGATCTTCCCCGTGGACGGGGAGACGGTGAACGTGGGCGCTGGCTTCATGCTCTACGCCCGCACCAGGCGCGACCTCAACGTGAACCGCGTCTTCGAGGACTTCGTGGCGCGCACCCGCCACGCCGCGTCGAAGCTGCGGCATGCCGAGCCGCTGGGGAGGACCCGCGGCGCCCTCCTGCGCGTGGGCCTGGGAGGCTCCGTCCCCGTGAAGGGGAACGTGCTGCTGGTGGGAGACGCCGCCTCCATGACCAACCCCATAAGCGGGGAGGGCATCACCTACGCCCTGGAGAGCGGCCGCTGGGCGGGAGAGACGCTGGCGGCGGCGCTGCGCTCTGGCGACCCGGGCCTGGCGGAGAACTATCGCCGCATCCTGGAATGGCATTATCGCCGCTATTTCCGCCTCGGGACCATGGCCATCCGCTACGGCAACAACCCCTGGTTCGTGAACCCCCTGCTGTTCACCACCTCACGCGTTACCAGGTTGGGGGACAAGATGGGGCGCTTCCTCATGAACTGCCGCAGATCGGATCACCCGCTGTGAAGGGGAGGTCGGAGGGCGCATGGGCTTGAAGGTCACTTTCCTCTATCCCGACTTTTTCCAGTACGACGAGGAGCGCTACCTGCCGGAAGGCCGCATCTACCTGGGCATAGGGTACCTCTCCGCTTATCTTAAACGGGAGGGCCACCGCACCTCCCTCATCCATCTGGTGAGACCGGTGGGCAGGGAGGAACTGCTGGCCAGGATAGCGGAGGAGTCGCCTGACCTGGTAGCGGTTTCCAGCACCACCCACATGTTCCCCCACGTGCGCCGCTGGGTGAGCTGGATCAAGGAGGAGACCGACCTCTTCACGGTTTGCGGGGGAGCGCATACCACCCTGGACCCGCGGGGCGCCCTGCGCGACGCTCCCCTGGACGCGGTATGCCTGGGGGAGGGAGAGGAGGCGCTGGCGGAGCTGTGCGCCGCCCTCGAGGAAGGTCGCGACCCCTCGGGCATAGCCTCCCTGTGGGTGAGGAAGGGGGAAGAGGTGGTGCGCAACCCGGTGCGACCGCTGCTGGAGGACCTGGATGCCCTGCCCCTCCCGGACAGGGAGATCTTCGACCCCGCGAATTTCTGCGAGCAGCAGCACGAGCGCGGCACCCTCATGGCCTCGCGGGGATGCCCCTATAGCTGCACCTACTGCTCCAATCACGCCCAGCGCAGCATCTACCCCAACCGCCGCAGCTACGTGCGTTTCCGCAGCGTGGAGAACGTGATGCGGGAGATCCACGCCGTCATAGCGGCGGATAGCGAGCGCCGCCTGCGCTATATACGCTTCGACGACGACATCCTCACCCTGGACCGCGAGTGGTTCGGGGAGCTGATGGAGCGTTACCGCAGGGAGGTGGAGCTCCCCTTCATCTGCAACTCAAGGGTGAACGTGCTGGACGAGGAGACGGTGGCCCTTTTCGCCCGCGCCGGATGTTCGGTTATCTGTATGGGCATCGAGAGCGGCAACGAGGAGATGAGGAGAAAGGTGCTCAACCGCCACATGTCCAACTCCGACATCGTGCGCGCCTTCCGCCTCTGCCGCCGTTACGGCATTAAGACCGTCTCCACCAATATGACCTCCCTGCCCGACGAGGACCTCTCAGCCCTCCTGGACACCATAAAGATAAACGCCATGGCGCGGCCGCACTGTATGCAGGTCTCCACTTATCACCCCTACCCCAACACCCGTCTTTATTCCTACTGCGAGGAGAAGGGATATCTTTCCGACCGCCACGTGGACACCATCTTCGACGGCCGCAGCGCCCTGGAGGTGCCCGCCTTCCGGGACCCGGCCTATGCCTTCGCGAAGGAGAAGTTCTACCCCCTGGCGGAGCTGTATTCCCGCCTCTTCGAGGCGGGACGCGCCGGCAGGGCGGCCGCGGCGGCCCTCGACCGCCTGCTTGCGGCGGAGAAGGTGCCGTGGGGAATGCGCCGACCTCTGCTGGAGGCGGCGGCGGATTGGGCGGACCGCCGCTCCCGCTTCGAGTGGATATATTATTGACGGCCCATGCGGCGATAAGCCTCACTGAAAGGCGGATAGCGGCGCCGACTTACGGTCCGGGCGCGGTGCTTTTTCCGCGGCGCCGCGCAGCCGATATAAAGGTAAGGTCGGCGTGATGGAGAAGAAGATACTGGAAGGGGAGAAAGAACCGAGGCAGAGCTTCCTGCGGGCCCGTCCTCGTAAGAGACGCTAGGCCGGCTAGGGTCAAGGGGGGATGCGTGGTGAAGGCTTTGAAATCATGCCGTGAGTGCGGGATACCGAAACGCTTCGCCAAGGAGCACACCTGGCTCGCCAACGGCACCATCGTGCAGAGCAAGAACCCGGAGCATCGCATGATCTTCATCGAGCTGGAGAACATCACCTCCACCTTCCGCGGCGTGGAGGAGATCATCGGGGTGCCCATCGACCGCATCATCGTGGAGGCCAAGCGCCGGGCCACCTACGACTTCGTCGATCACATGCTCCCCGCGGCGGTGAAGGCGGTGGTGAGGCTGGTGGGAGTGAGGCCGGTGATCCGCAACGTCACCGCCCTGGGGCGGGTCATGGGCTACGGTATGGTGGAACTGGCGAGGATGCATCGCACCCACAGCGAGGGCGATTTCGTAACCATCAGCGCCAGGGAACTGTACTCGTTGCCGTTTTTCAGCGGGGATATCGCCGGCTCCTTCAACGCCATCGACCGCCGCGAGGTGGGGATCACGCATGAGGAGGTGGCGCCGGGGGAGTACGAGATAACCGCGCACATCACCCCCCATCCCCTGGAGCTGCAGGAGAGACTCAAGGCCAGGCCGTACGCGAAAAAGGAGGGCGACGTGGAGCTTGAACGCTGCCCCGGTTGCGGCCTGCCGCGGGCGCTTTCCGTGTATCAGTGGCACCCGGAGAGGGGGGTCATCCTGCATCGAGAGAGCGGCCGGCGCATGGTGACACTGGGCCCCGCGACCCTGGACGCCATCATCTCGGAGCTGGAGAAGGAGCTGGGCGATACCATCCCCCGGGTGGTGGTGGAGGCGCAACGGCGCTTCCTGCGCAGCGGCTTCTACGGCGTGGATGAAGCCAGATCCCGGGATGACCTGCGACGCGCCCTGGCCCTGCGCGGCCTGGGCAACCTGGTGGACCTGGAGTGGGGCGAGAACCGGCTGCGCTTTCATATCCAGAACCCCTGCCTGAACCTGGTGCTGGTGGGCCTGGTGCAGGGCATCTTCGAGCTGGTGACCGGCCGGGATGGACATGTGGAGTGGGAGGAAAAGGAGGACGGCGACCTCATGATAGAGGTCGCCGCCGCCTGAACCTGACGCCCGGGGCGTGAACGGGGGTTGCCGCGGGCCCGCGAGCGGGTGCCGGTGCCCGCTCATTCCGGACATGCGCAGGGCGTTTTCAGGCACTTCGGGCAGCCGGCGGCGTATTTCTCCGCCGCCACGGCAAGGTCGATCCCGCACAGGTTGGCAAGGCTTGCCAGCCAGGCCAAAACGTCCGCGAACTCCTCGCGCAGCGACGCTCCGTCGCCCGAACGCAGTGCCCGGGCCAGCTCGCCCACCTCCTCCACCATCCAGGCGTAGGTGCCCCAAACGCCCCGCCGCCCGTCTTTTTCCAAGTAGATATCACCTATCCTTTTCTGAAACCATGCGAGGTCCAAACCCTCCTCCTTCCGCAAAGGATCCCGCTCGGCTGCGGCGACACGGCCGCCCGGAAAAGAGACCCCGCCGCGGCATCCAGCCGCTGCGTGCCGTCCCGCTCCGGGCCATGCGATGCCCAGCCGCTTTCTCCGCGTACGCTTCCATCTTATCGCAACTCCGGGCCTTGACTTGGGCGCACCCCTGCCTTATTTTATTTAGCATGGCTAAATATGAGCATGAGGGCAAAGAACCCGTGCCGTCGAGGCGAGAGGAGCTCACGGGGAGACTGGTGGACAGCCTCGGGGTGATCATGCGCATGCGGGGGTCCATCTTCCACCGCGCCATGGGCGAGTTCGGGGTGACGGGGCCGCAGTTCTTCCTCATGAAGATGGTGGGAAGCCACGGCGAGCTCAGCGTCACCCGCGCCTCCGGCATGATGATGATCGCCGCTCCCACCGCCAGCCGCATGATCGACGGGCTCTGCGCCAAGGGGCTGCTGCAGCGGCGCAAGGATCCCGGAAACCGCCGCGTCACCTACGTGAGCCTGACCGAGAGGGGAGAGGAGATCATGCGGCGGCTTTGGGACATGCAGAGGGCGGAATTCGGGCGCCTCATGAGCGGCGTGGACGAGGAACGGCTCGCGGAGCTGGTCGGTTTCCTGGAGGAGATAGCGGGAAGCTTATCGCGACGATTGGAGGAGGAAGGTAAAGGATAGGTTGGAGGGGAGGCCACCTGTCGGGCTCATTGACAGCGTGGGAACGAGGGCGTAGATTAACATATATTTAGCAATGCTAAACTAGCGTGAAAGGCGAAGGTGAGGAGATGAGAGTGGACGGATACGCGGTGGAAGTGGACGGACTGGTGAAGAGGTTCGGGGATCTCACGGCGGTGGACGGGGTCTCGTTCAACGTGGGCCGCGGTGAGGTCTTCGGCTTCCTGGGGCCCAACGGGGCGGGAAAGACCACCACCATCAACATGCTCTGCACCCTGCTCGCCCCCACCGAGGGCACGGCAAGGGTCAACGGCTTCGATATACGCACGCAGAGGAACGAGGTGCGGGAGTCCATAGGGCTGGTCTTCCAGGACCCCAGCCTCGACGATCGCCTCACCGCCAACGAGAACCTGGATTTCCACGCCGTCATCTATGCCGTCGCTCCCTCGGAGAGAGAGAGGAGGAAGAAGGAGGTCCTGGAGATGGTGGATCTCCTGGACCGCGCCGACGACCTGGTCATCACCTACTCGGGGGGGATGAAAAGGAGGCTCGAGATCGCGCGGGGACTGCTTCACTATCCCAAGGTGCTCTTCCTGGACGAGCCCACCATCGGCCTTGACCCCCAGACCCGCAGCCACATCTGGGATTACATAGATGAGCTGAAGAAGCGGGAGGGAAACACCATCTTCCTCACCACCCACTACATGGAGGAGGCCGAGCACTGCGACCGCATCGCCATCATCGACCGAGGGAAGATCATCGCCCTGGACACCTCGGAGAACCTCAAGAACATGGTGGGTGGGGACGTGATCAGGATAAAGACCGAGGACGACGCGAGGGCGGAGGAGGAGCTGAAGGCTCGCTTCGGCGTGAGCATCCTCGAGGACCGCGATTGCGTATGTTTCGAGGTGGAGCGCGGCGAGGAGTTCATCCCCAGGGTGATCAGGGAGTTGGGGGTGCGCATCCAGGCCATAAGCCTCCACCGCCCCACCCTGGACGACGTCTTTCTCAAGCTCACCGGGCGCGAGATCAGGGAAGAGGAGGCGGACGGGCTCGGGGACCTCAGGAACCTGGCGCGGGTGCGGCCGCCCTTCGCCAGGTGAGCCGGTGAGCGAAACCTTTAAAAGGAACGGAGATGGGAGCGGCACGGAGGGGAGAGCGTTGAAAGAAGCGGACGCGGACGGTTCGGTAAAGCAAAAACGGTCGGGATTGCAGAGGGCCATGCGCGGCGTGTACATCATCTGGCTGCGGGAGTTCAAGCGCTTCTGGCGGGACAAGCCGCGCCGCATCGGGGGCTTCGCCCAGCCCATCATCTACCTTGCCCTCCTGGGGGTGGGCATGCAGAGCGCCTTCAAGGTCTTCGGCGGGGGGGACGTCTCCTACGTGAAGTTCATGTTCCCCGGTATCCTGGGGATGACGGTGCTGTTCACGGCGGTCTTCTCATCTATTTCCATAATATGGGATAGAGAGTTCGGTTTCCTCAAGGAAGTACTGGTCTCTCCCGTGCCGCGCTCCAGCGTGGCCCTGGGGAAGATAATCGGCGGCTCGACCACCGCCATCCTCCAGGCATCCATCTTCCTGGTGCTCGCCTTCACCCCCTGGTTCTACGGGTTCAGCTTCTCAACCTTGTGGAAGGTATTGGCGGTATTGCCCATCATCATCCTGCTCGCTTTGAGCCTTACCTCCCTGGGAGTGGCGGTGGCGGCGCGTATGACCTCCTTCGAGGGGTTCCCCATCGTCATGAACTTCCTGCTCATGCCGCTCTTCTTCCTCTCCGGCGCCTTCTTCCCTCTACAGGGCCTCCCGGGGTGGATGACCGTGCTCACCAAGATCGATCCCCTCACCTATGGGGTGGACGCGCTGCGGGGGATCATGCTGAGGGGGGTGGACATCGGGGCCGGCATGCAGTCCTCGGTGGCGCAGTTCGCGGTATGGTTCAAGGACCCCCAGATCTACCAGATCGGGATAAGCAAGGGATATCCGGACCCCACGGCCCTTTCCTCCATGACCCAGAGGGCCGCCCTGCCCACACAGGCCTATCCCATGTGGCTGAACGTGGTGGTGATGCTGGGGTTCGGGGCCTTCCTCTTCGCCTTGGCCCTGTGGCAGTTCAACCGCGCCGAATAAGCCTAGGGGGCCGGCGAGGATCCGGCGAGGAGAGCCCCTTGCGGAGGGACGGCGTGGTTGCACGGTGCAACGGGTCGAGGTTGTTGCTATAATAAGAACTCGCCCGGGAACGGTCCCGGGCGGGATCCGGGCGAGTGGCGGAATTGGTAGACGCGCTGGGTTCAGGGTCCAGTGCTCGTACGGGCATGCGGGTTCGAGTCCCGCCTCGCCCACCAGGAACCGGGGACGGCTTGACTGCCGTCCCTTATTAAATATGCCCTGATGAAATGCCTCAGGGCGGGGAAACGGTGAGCGCGCGAAGGAATGGCGGCCGCTTTGCCAGAAAAAGACGGTGAAAGGGGCTTCAAGCGGCCCCGAGGCGAGAGAGGTGCATGGTGTACGCCCAGATGAGAGGCCCCAAGTTCAGCAGGCGCAGGAGGAACCCCGCGCCGGCCATCATCCTGGCCATAGTCGTCCTCATCTTCGGGTGCTGGCTCTTCAACCTCACCTGTGGCAAGGGGGGCAAAGAGGTGAGCACCTCCGCGCTCACGGAATACGTGAACCGCGTGCGCCCCATCATAGACACCTCCACCAGCGTGGGGTCGAGCTGGAACGCCATCCGCTCTTCCCTCCCCCAATTGGTGGCCGACCCGGATGGCCTGAACCAGCAACTCACGGGGATCGAGCAGTCCTGCCTGGACCTGCTGGAACAGGCGAAGGGCATCGAGGCGCCCGAGAACCTCGGCAACGCCCATGCCGCCCTGCTCATCTGCCTGGAACAGCGTTACCGGGGGTGCAAGACCTTCCGCTCGGACCTGGTGAATTCCCTTGACGCCGTGGACCTCGATGTCTATGCCCGCAGCATCTCGGAGGACCTCCAGGAGCTGATGCATTCCGACGGCTCCTATCGCTTTTTCCGGCGGGCGGTCACCGAGGCGCTGGAGAAGAACGGCATCCAGGACCTGGCTCCGCTCATGGATTCCATCTGGCTTGCGGACTGGGAAAACGCCTCTTACGGGAACGTGAAGTCCCTTCTCACCACCCTCAGGGGAACCGAGGTGCACGGCGTGGCGGTGGGTACGGTTACCCTCGACCCCGAGGGGAGGGTGGAGGAGATCGGAGGCGAGGACATCCACCGCCTTCCCGAGACGGAAACGCTGAGCGTCACCGTGAACGTGGAGAACCAGGGCAACCGGGCGGAGAAGGACGTGGCGGTAACGGTGAGCCTTTATACCGAGAGGAACCCTGCCCCCACCCGCCAGGAGCAGACCATCACCTCCATCAACCCCGGCGAGACGCTGCAGGCGGTGTTCAAGGACCTGCGTCCCACCCCCGGGGTCCGCAATATACTGGAGATCAAGGTGAGCCCCGTGCCCCAGGAGAGTTTCCTGGAGAACAACCAGAAGCTCATCTATTTCACGCTGGGATGACCTCGGAGTCCCACCGGACGGCGGTAAAACCTATCGCCTTCCCCTGCTTTATGCGGACAGCGGCCGCTTTCGCCGTCGCTACGGCTCTTCCGCGGGCAGGCCTTGGAAGCAAGAAGAGGTGAGGCCGACGATTGTCCATGCACGAGAGCCGAACGAAAGGAAAAAGGGGATGCCCCTCGGCCCGCATCCGTCCCGGCCGGTCCCATCTCAAGGCCGGCGGAGGTCAGCGGCGACTCGAACGAGCCTGAGGGCCCCGCTGTCGGGAAAAGAAGCGAGAATTGTTATACTTCAGATAAGAAGGCCTTGCGCGGGCCGCGTCATGTCGACGGCCTGCGGGGCACTCGGTGTGGATACGGCGATAAGCGACGGTTGAGGCGCCGGCGGGATGCCGTGGCGGGAGGGCAGGAGCGCATCCCGCACGGCATGAAGGGGCCGGTAAACAAGAGAAACGAGGTTGTGGTCTTGAGTCCCGCTTTCATCGAGGGAATAGCCTGCCTGCGCGAGCGGCTGGACGACATGGTGGAGGAGATCGTGCAGCGCGTGGTCAACACCATACCATCCTTCATGCGCATGCCGCCCGAGTTTACGGCCCAGCTGCGGGTGATGGGGAGAAGGGCGTGCCTCACCCTCCTGCATCAACTGGAAGAGGAGAGGGTGACCTTCGACAAGCTGGAGGTGGAGTTCCACGATTTCGAGCTTGTGGACGTGCTGCGCGCCTTCCAGGTGGGAAGCGAGATCGCCTGGAAGTGGATAAAGGGGGCATGGGACGAGGCCGGCTACCCGCCCGAGGACAAGCTGAGGGCGGCGGAGATCGTATGGGATTCCTATTTCAGGGCCGCGAACACCCTGGCGCGGGAGTTCGTGAAGCAGCGCCAGGAGATGGTCAAGGAATACAACAGCTTCCTGGATCGCGTGCGCGTAACCCAGGACCGCAGGGCGCTGCTCAGGCTGGTGGTGGAAGGGGCGTGCGACGTCCTGGGTTACCGGCGCGCCGTGGTCTTTCTTTTCGAGCACGACCTGCTCATCCCCCAGGCGGCGCGCGACCGTATGGAGCCTTTCTGGGGTGAGAGGATCCTGGAGGAAAGGCGGCAGTATCCCCTTGTCCCCATGTCGGATTCCCCCGAGGCGCGGGCGATGTTCGGCGCCCACATCGTCGCCGCGCGCGCGACGGAGGGAGAGCGCATCGTCTTCCTGACCCCCGAGCCGGGCGCTCCCTATGCCCTGGTGCCCCTGAACACCACCGGCACCCCACGCGGGCTTCTCTACCTGGAGGGGGACGCGGGGAGCGGAGACCTAGGGGAGCGGGAGCTGGAGAGCGTTTCTTCTTATGCGGAGACGGTGAGCATGGCGCTGCAGAACACGCAGCTCTACCGCGAGGTTTTGGCGAAACGGCGGGTGATGGACCACCTCATGGCGAGGGTGAACACCGCCCACGAGGAGGAGCGCGCCCGTATCGCGCGGGAGTTGCACGATTCCGTGGCCCAGTCGCTGCTGAAGATAATCTATGCCGCCGGCTTCGCGCTGGACTTCATCAAGGAGGACCCGCGCCTGGCGGTGGAGGAGATCGAGGAGGTCCAGCAACGCGCCAAGGACTGCCTGCGGGAGCTGCGCGAGATCATGGCCAACCTCAGGCCCACCTCCCTGGACATCCTCGGGCTCAAGGAGACCATCATGCGCTACGCGGAGCAGTTCGAGGAGGAGTACGCCATCAGCACCGTCGTGGACCTCAAGGGGCTGGAGTCGATCCCCCCCGCGGCGGAGCTCCCTATCTTCCGTATCCTGCAGGAGGAGCTTACCAACGTGCGCAAGCACTCCAACGCCGGCACGGTGAGGATAAAGACGGAGGCCTCGGGGGGAGACCTCATCCTCACGGTGGAGGACGACGGCGTGGGGTTCGATCCGGAGACGCTGGAGGAGGAGCAGGAAAGAGGGGAGCGGCTGGGTCTCATAGCCATGCGCGAGCGGGCGGAGCTGCTGGGAGGGCAGTTGAACATCAATTCCATACCGGGCATGGGCACCCGCATCACGGTCAGGATACCGATGATCACCGCAAGGGAGGGATGATGGAGGAGGAGCGCCGGAAGCCCGTCAACGTCATGCTCGTGGACGACCATGAGGTGGTGCTCGAGGGGCTCATCCGCATCCTCGAGAAGCAGGGGGGG
>JACVJD010000054.1 GCA_015711825.1 Candidatus Solincola daggyaiensis | reverse complement strand
GGGGTCTGAAGGTATTTCTCCAGCCTCGTCGCCCGAACCAGGGAGGTAGGCCTCCAGATCTTGTATATCTCCCGCACTTCCGCGGGGATCTCTATGTAGCGCTCCCCGCTCACCTCCTGCTCTATGAGGCCCATGGGGAAGAGGGGCGCGAGGTCGTCCGGGCCCACCGGCTGCCTGGTCGCGGGATGCAGGGGCGGCTCCAGGGGCTTCGGGAGGTCCGGCAGCACGTTGTACCACGCCTCCGGGATATGCTCTTCGGAAAGTTTTACCACCTTCGGTTTCTCGCTCATTTCCTTTCCTCCTGATCGTCCGGCCTGTTTCCACGTACCTTTCCCTGAAAGAAAATCGGCCACGGAGTTCCTCTCTCCGTGGCCTCCCGATGCCTGCCCTTGCTTACCAGACGCGGGGTGGGCAAACACCGCCACGGCGGGTCCGCCACCACCAGGGGAAACCTCCCGTTCCTCGTCCGGTAAAACCCTTCATTCTCCGCTTCCTCGCTTACCATCCGCGTGTATGCCCGATGATGCCAATAGATTATCCTTTCCCGCCCGCCGTCTTGTCAAGAAAACGGCCGGCGGCTATGCCGTCACCGCCAGCATCCTCTCCACCGCGGGCAAGGCCCTGACGCGGATTCCCTCCGGGACCTTCACCTCGGGAGCCAGGGTCTCGAGCGACCGTAGTATTTTCGACAGCGTGGTCAGCTTCATGTTGGGGCAGAGCGGCTCCCGCGCCGGCGGGTAGAAGCGCTTCCCCGGCGCCGCCTTGGAGAGGGGGTAGAGCATGCCCGCCTCGGTGGCAAGTATGAACTCCCGCGCCGCGGAGGCGGAGGCTGCCCGCAACATACCGGAGGTGCTCTCTATATGATGCGCCAGCCGCAAGACCTCCCGCGTGCACTCAGGGTGGGCTATAACCTCCGCGTCAGGGTGCTCACGTAACGCCTCGAGAACGTCTTCAACGCTGATTCCCTGATGGACGTGGCAGAAACCGTTCCACGGGATTATCCTCTTCCCCTCCACCCGTTCCGCCACGTAAGCAGCCAGGTTGCGGTCGGGAACGAAGATGATCTCCTCCGCCTCCACGCTTCGCACCACCTCCACGGCGTTGGACGAGGTGCAACAGTAATCGCTCACCGCCTTAACCTCCGCGGTGGTGTTGACATAGGAGACCACCGCAGCTCGTGGATACCTTTCCCTCACACGTTTCACTTCCCGCGCGGCGGCCATATCCGCCATGGGACATCCGGCATTGATGTCAGGCAGCAGCACCGTTTTGTGCGGGCAGAAGATGGAGGCCGTTTCGGCCATGAAGTGGACGCCGCAGAACACGATGACCTCGGCATCCGTCTCAGCGGCTTTGCGCGCCAGACCCAGCGAGTCTCCCACGAAATCCCCCAGGTCCTGGACCTCGGGGCGCTGGTAGTTGTGGGCCAGGATAATGGCGTTGCGTTCGCGCTTAAGTTCCAGGATGCGCTCCGCGATCTCGCGCTCGTCGGCCAGTATCTCCCACCCGTTGCCTGAGCTCGTCATGGGAGCCATGGCATTATCTTCCATGTTTTGCCGCGGCATCTCCTCTTGCCCTCCGTTCCTTTTTTCGAGCCGAAGCGCCGCCTTTGTCGCCGGTGCCGTCACTGCCTTGACGCGGGGCGCGGACGCCGCCCGGCCTTCCCCTGATCCCCTTTTCAACCTCCACCAAGTCGGCCAGGGTCCTTCTGCCCAGGGTATTCCTGAGCGCCTCGGTCAATTCTCTCCACACCACCTGGGTGGCGCATGCGTCCGCCCGCTCGCAATAGGCGGGATCCTCGGTGCAATCCACCATCGCCAGATCGCCGATGCTCGCCTCCACTATCTCCAGCAGGCTTATGTCCGCCGGGTTGCGCCCCAGGCGGTAGCCGCCCCGTGCTCCCCGTACCCCTCTCACCAGGCCGGCGTTGCGCAGGGGGATGAGCACCTGTTCCAGGTATTTCTCCGGCAGATCCTGGCGAGCTGCTATATCCCGCATGAGCACGGGCTCCGTCTCCCCGCCGTTCACGGCGAGGTCGAGCATGGCGCGCATCCCGTACCTGGCCTTGGTGGGCAGCCTCATCTCGCCCCGTCCTTACTCACCCGGCTTCCCGCCACGGGCCGCGCTCCCACCGACGACACCTCCCTGATCCTCTCCACGATGCCGGGAAGCACATCCAGCACGTAGTCGATCTCCTCGGCGCGGTTGTAGCGCCCAAGGGAAAACCTCAGGCTGCATTGGGCGATGCGAGGAGGGATGCCCATGGCCATCAGCACGTGGGAGGGCTCCAACGACCCGGAGGTACAGGCGGAGCCCGTGGACACCGCCACCCCCGCCACGTCCAGGGCCAGCAGCAAGGCTTCTCCCTCCGCGCCCTCGAAGCTCAGGTTCAGAACGTTGGGCAGCGAGCGCTCGGCGCTCCCGTTGCGCCGCACCCCGTCGATCCTCTCCATGATCCCCGAGGCGAGCTCTTCGCGCAGCGCACCCAGCCTCGCCGCCGTCTCCTCCACCTCCTCGGTGGCCAGCCGCAACGCCCGGGCCATGCCCACAATGGCGGGAACGTTAACCGTCCCCGGGCGCATTCCGTTCTCGTGATGCCCTCCCTGCATGATAGGCACTATCTCGACGCCCTTCCTGATGTACAGGGCGCCCACGCCTTTGGGGCCGTAAAACTTGTGCCCGGAGAAAGCCAACAGGTCGGCGCCCAGCTCGCGCACATCCAGGCGCATCTTGCCCGCCGCCTGCACGGCGTCGCAGTGGAAGAGGATGCCGCGTTCTCTGGCGATGCGGCTCATCTCCTCTATCGGCTGCAATGCGCCTGTCTCGTTGTTGGCGAGCATGATGGAAACCAGCACCGTGCGCTCTTCGAGAGCATCGCGATACCGCTCCAAGTCCACGATTCCCTCCGCGTCGACCGGTAGGTAGGTGACCCTGAATCCCTCGCCCTCCAGCGCCCGGCAGCAATGCAGAACGGCATGGTGCTCGGCGGCGCAGGTCACGATATGATCGCCGCGTTCTCGAGCGGCCATGGCGGCGCCGCGGATGGCGAGGTTGTCGCTCTCCGTCCCGCCGCCGGTGAAAACGACCTCCTCCGGCTTCGCTCCCACGCAAGCGGCAAACTCCTCTCTCGCCCTCTCCAGGGCTTCGCGCGCCGCCTGGCCGATGCGATGCACGCTGGAGGAATTGCCGTAATGCTCCCGGTAGGCGTTTACCATGGCCTCCAGCGCCTCCTCGCGCAGGGGGGTCGTCGCCGCGTTGTCCATGTATATGGGTTTCATTTTCCTTATCCTTCCATATATTTCTTTATACCCGCCATGCCTTTGCTGGGCGGCGAGAATCCCTTCAGCCGCGCGCTTCTCCCGCCTGGGCCGGGCCTCCTCCCGCTTGCTTCAGCAGGGGGTCGAACAGCCAGGTGGAGAGATAGCGCTCGCCGCATGACGGGATTATCACCACCACCAGCTTGCCCTCGTTCTCCTCCCGCGAGGCCACCCGCAGCGCCGCCCAGGTCGCCGCGCCCGAGGAGATCCCGGCCAGGATCCCCTCCTCCCGCGCCAGCCTCCGCGCCGTCTCGCCCGCGTCCTCCTCCGTGACCGTCACCACCTCGTCGATGAGGTCCACGCGCAGTATCTCGGGCACGAACCCCGCCCCGATGCCCTGTATGCGGTGGGGGCCCGGCTTGCCGCCGGAGAGGACGGGAGAAGCGGCCGGCTCCACCGCCACCGCCCGGAAGGACGGCTTCCTCTCCTTTACCACCTCCGCGACACCGGTGATGGTGCCCCCCGTGCCCACGCCGGAGACCAGGATATCGACGCGACCGTCCGTGTCCTCCCATATCTCGCGCGCCGTGGTCTGGCGGTGTATGGCGGGGTTGGCGGGATTGCGGAACTGCTGGGGCATGTATCCTGCGGGGGTATGCTCCAGAATATCCTCCGCCCTCGCTATGGCGCCCTTCATCCCTTCCGCCCCCGGGGTGAGCGCCAGTTCCGCCCCCAGCACCGAGAGGAGCTTTCTGCGCTCGACGCTCATGGTGTCCGGCATGGTGAGAATGAGGCGGTATCCCTTTGCCGCGCATACGAAGGCCAGGGCTATGCCGGTGTTGCCGCTGGTGGGCTCGATGATCACGCTCCCCTCGCCGATCAGACCCTTTTTCTCGGCGTCCTCGATCATGCTCACGCCGATGCGGTCCTTCACGCTGGAGAGGGGGTTGAAGAACTCGAGCTTGGCGTAAACCTCCGCCCTGCACCCGCTCGTCAAGCGATTCAGCCTCACCAGCGGGGTGTTCCCGATGGTCTTCGTCACGTTCTCGTACAGTCTCAACCTATCCGCCCCCTTTCCGGCTTCCGCCTCGTCGTCGCGTCGCCCCTAAGGCCGGCAGCGATGGGAAGAAGACGGCTGCACCGTTTCCGCCGGCGGCCTTCTCCATCCCATCAGCCGAAGACCTCATGGCACCGGGTTTTCTATATATTGTCTATCTGATTAATAGAGAATACCGCGGGCTGCAGCCCCCGTCAAGGTCGCGCATTGACTCATAATCAATCCACTCCAAGCGGATTCGTTGCCTCAAAATAAAAATCCACTCGTAAGGGGGTAAAGGAGGGCTCCTCGGGGCAGGTATAGACCGAGGAGGTGATGCATTTGAGGTCGGATCTCATGATCGCGAAAACGGTTGCTCGGGAGGTAGCCAAACGCCACCGCAAAGCCTCCGAGAAGGAGAAGGGTCACCTCCCGGACGAGTTCTGCCGGCTTACCGGCTGCAACCGCGCCCTTGCCCCTGTTGAGGTGCTAGGCGAGAGGGCACCCTGGACGAGCCCTGCCGGCTTACCGGCTGCAAACGCTCCCGCGCGACCTCGCCTCGCGCTTCAGCCTGTCCGCCTCGAGGTGGGCCCTGCGCTGCGGCTCGGGAAGCCGGTATCCCCGCGTGCATGAGAGGACCATGCTTATGCAGGAATGGAGGTCGATGAGGTGGCCGACGGACACGTATAGGGGTTTCACGCCTCGCCGCGTGCGCAGCACCGCCCCCACCGTCCTGCCGTCATGTCGCAGCGGCGCCCAGTCGCCCGCTTCCGGCCCCGGCTCCTCCGCCTCCCCCAGCAACCGCGACTTGGCGCACCCCACCGTGGGGATGGAGGTGAGCACCCCGAGGTGCGAGGCCAGGCCGAAGCCCCTGGGGTGGGCCACCCCCTGGCCGTCCACGAGGATAAGATCGGGGGTCGCCGAGAGACCTTCCAGGGCCGGGAGCAGGGCGGGCAGCTCGCGGAAGGAGAGCAGCCCGGGGACGTAGGGGAAGGGCACCTCCAGCGCCGCGGTGGAGACCTCGAGCGTCTCGAGCTCGGGATAGCTCAAAAGCGCCGCCACCCCCAGGGCCAGCTTTCTCTCCCGCAGGTAGGAGATATCCGTCCCGGCGATCAACCTGACGCGGGAGAAATCGAGGGGCGGGCCCTCGCGCACCTCCCGGCGCATCATCTCCTGTATCTCCTTGGCCTCCGCCACCCCGACGTCAAAGGCATGGCGGCGAGGAATGTTCATCCCCTCTCCCATAAGATCGGCACGCGGACCCGTGCCGTGCCCGACGCGCACATGGCGAGATTCCCGCGCGTTACGGCTTGTGCGTGAACGCGGCGCGATGCCGCTCCGGTCTTCGCCGTCAGCAACCCTCCCCGTGGCGGGGGTTCTTGCGGACCGTCTTTATGGCGTTGGTGACCGCCACGGTGATGTCCGCCTTGAACTGGCTCTCCAGCTCGTTGACCTTGGTGTAGACGTATCCCATGTCCGTCACCACGTATTTGGGGGGAAGGTGGTTCAGGGCCAGGGCCTTGATGTCCATCCTGCAGCGCTCGCATTTGCATATGTCGTCGCGGCGCGCCAGTATCTCCTCCATGGTCCCGTCCACGGCCTCTTCCATGTAGTTCTTAAACAGCAACCCGGCACCTCCTCTCGGCCCACATGCAGGTTTATTCTACCTCATCCGGGCCTTTGGCCATAGAAGCCGGGGGAAGTGTCGCCAGCCGGCGCCGCCGGTGCTATAATATGCACTTGTGCTCGACGCGACTCCTGCTCCCGGAGCCCACCGGGGGCCGCGAGACCAGAGGAGGTGAAGATGCGCGAATACGAGCTGATGTACATCGCCCGTCCCAGTCTGGAGGCGGAGCAGTACGAGGCCCTGCAGGAGAGGGTGAGCGGCCTCATCTCGCGCGACGGCGGGGAGATGACCGGCCTCGACGTGTGGGGCAAGCGCAAGCTCGGCTACCCCATCAAGCACGAGACCGAGGGGCACTACGTGGTGCTCACCTTCAAGGGGGGCAACGAGCTCGTGCAGGAGCTGGACCGCGTCCTCTCCATCACGGACGAGATCCTGCGCTTCAAGATCTTCCGCATCGACGAGCGGAAGTGAACCCCGGCTTCCCCACCCGATTTTGTCATCGCCCCGCCCTACAATGAAGGCGATGGAACAAGGCGTAGGGAAGAGCCAGGAGGAGGCGATCATGGCCGGTCTGAACAGTGTGGTGCTGATAGGGAACCTTACCCGCGACCCCGAGCTGAGGTACACCCCCGGCGGCCTGCCGGTGGCCACCTTGCGCCTGGCCGTGAGCCGCAACTTCGCCAACCAGCAGGGAGTGGTGGAGACCGACTACTTCAATGTCATCGTTTGGCGCAACCAGGCGGAGAAGTGCGCGGAGTACCTGAGCAAGGGCCGCCAGGTGGCGGTGACCGGCCGCCTGCAGAGCAGGAGCTGGGAGGGAAGCGACGGACAGAAGAGGTCCACGGTGGAGATCGTGGCGGACCGCGTGGTCTTCCTGGGACGCCGCGATCGCCGGGAGGACGAGATCGACGACCTGGTGGAAGTGAACCTGGTGGACGACGACCTGTCCTCCGACCTGGAGGCACGCGTCGAGGACGAAGTGGTTTATTGAACGGGGGCGCGGCGGCCCCCGGGGGATAGAGCGAGAAAAGCGGAGGAGAGATGAGCCCGAACCAGAGCAAGAAATCCGGGGGCAAGGACAAGCGCTCGCGCGAAGGCTATGCGCGCAAGCCCCGCAAGAAGGTATGTTACTTCTGCTCGGAGAAGATCGACCACATCGACTACAAGGACGTTTCGCTCCTGAAGAAGTACCTCTCCGAGAAGGGGAAGATCAGGCCGCGCCGCGTGACCGGGAACTGCGCCCAGCACCAGGTGCGGCTGGCCCTGGCCATAAAGAGCGCGCGAGAGATGGCGCTGATCCCCTATACTTCCAGGCAGGGCGAGATCAAATAAGACGGCGGAAACCGCGTCACCGCAGGGTCCCCTCTTTTGCTATACTGATGGGGCCCGCCATGAAAAGGACAAGGAGAGCGCTTTGAAGGTTATCCTGATAACCGACGTAGAGGGCTTGGGCGCCCGTGGCGAGATGGTCGAGGTAAAGGACGGCTATGCCAACAACTTTCTCATCCCGAAGGGACTCGCCGTTCGCTCCACCAAGGGTAAGGCCAAGGAAGCGGCCCAAGCGGCCAAGGAGAAGATTGCCAAAGCCGACCGCGAGTTGAAACGCGCGGAGGATGCCGCGCAGCTCATCTCCGGCCGCACTTTCGAGATCGCAGCCAAGGTGGGCGAGGAGGGGAAGCTCTTCGGCACCATAACCCCCAAGGACATTGCCACCCTCCTCGAGGAGGAGCTGGGCATAAAAGTGGACCGCAAGAAGGTCCACATGGACGAGCATATCAAGATGGCGGGGTTCCACGAAGCGCGCATCAAGCTGCACCCCCAGGTCGAGGCCATAGTGCATATCAAGGTCATCCCGGGATGATCCGGCCTTCGGTCCGTCTCCGCCACGGGCGCCGCGGGATCCTTCCGCCCATCGCAGGGCATGCAGGGAGGGTTAAGGGGCGATGAGCAACGTTATCCAGGCCTTTGATCGCCACGGCAGCCTGCCCCCGCACAGCCTCGAGGCCGAACAGTCGGTGCTCGGCTCCATGCTCCTCTCCCACGACGCCGTGGCCGAGGTGTCGGAGCTGCTCAAACCCGACGACTTCTACAAGGAATCCCACGGTCTCATCTTCCAGACCGCCCTCTCCCTTTTCGCCTCCGGGGAGCCGGTGGACCCGGTGACGGTGGCTGAATCGTTGCGTGCCCAGGGTAACCTGGAGAGGGTGGGCGACCGATCCTACCTGCTCAACCTGGTCTCCACCGTGCCCACGCCCGCCAATGCCCGCTATTACGCTGAGGTGGTGTCGCGGCTCGCCACCTACCGCCGCCTCATCGCCGCGGCAGGGCGCGTGGCCTCGGTGGGATACCGCGCGCCCGAGGAGCTGGCGGAGGCCCTCGACGAGGCGGAGGACGCCATCTTCAGCGTGGGCATGCGGGAACGCCGGGAGAGCATAAGGCCCATGAAGGAGCTGATGGAGGAGACCTGGGAGGAGTTCGAGGAGATAGCCGACGGCCGGGTGCCCACGGGGCTCCTCACCGGCTTCTACAAGCTGGACGAGCTGACCCAGGGGTTTCATCCCTCCGACCTGGTGATCATAGCCGCCCGCCCTTCCATGGGCAAGACCTCCCTGGCCCTGAACATCGTGGATCACGTGGCCGTGAATCAGCGGGTGCCGGTGGCCATCTTCAGCCTGGAGATGAGCGCCAAAGAGCTCACCAAGAGGATGCTGTGCTCGCGCGCCCGCGTGAACAGCCAGAGGCTTAAAGCCAGTTTCACCGACGACGACGTCTGGCAGCGCCTGTCGGAAGCCGCCGGCGAGCTGACCTCGGCCTCCATCTTCATAGACGACAACGCCGACATCGGCATCCTGGAGATGCGCTCCAAGGTGAGGCGCCTGAAGGCCCAGCACGACATCGGTCTGGTGGTGGTGGACTACATCCAGCTTATGGGCTCGGACCGCCGCCACGAGAACCGCGTGCAGGAGATAGCCGCCATCTCACGCGGCCTCAAGATCCTGGGCCGCGATTTCAACATCCCGGTGATCGCGGTGTCCCAGCTTTCCCGCGAGCCCGAGAAGCACAACCGCCCCCCCATCCTCTCGGACCTGCGGGAATCCGGGGCCATCGAGCAGGACGCCGATCTCATCATCTTCATCCACCGCCAGGACCAGTACGACCGCGATAACGACGAGCTCAAAGGCAGGGCGAGCATCAACCTGGCCAAGCATCGCAACGGCCCCACCGGCTCCTTCGAGCTCGCCTTCATCTCCCAATACGCCCTCTTCAAGGACATCAGCCGCCGCGAGCCCGACCGGTAAGCCCCCGCCCCGCCTGCGCTTCCGCGCGCACTCCACCTGAAGGGGAAACGGGGCGCGTGCGTCCCGACCCCCTGCTTCAGCCCAGCTTCTCCCGCAGCAGGTCCATATCCAGGGGCAGGAGGCCGCCCTCCTCCAGCACCAGCTCCAGCGCGCCGTTGGGGCAGTTCTCGACGCACAGCTCGCAGCCGTAGCACTTCTCGGGGTGGTACACGCGCTCGCCGTTCACGATCTCCACCGCACCGAAGTTGCAGGCCTTTACGCATTCGCCGCACAGCTTGCACTTCCCGGCATCATGGAGGGTGGTATAGCCCGAGGGCGCGTACATGGATATGTTCTCCGCTCCCTTGATGCGCTGCGCCAGCGAGGTGGCGCGCATGGATACGCAGCACTTGGGGCAGCAGTTGCATATCACCCCCATGCTGCCCCCCGTGGCCACCTTGAAGAAAGCCTGGTTGATATGCCCGCTGCGGCGGTGCTGGTCGATGATCTCCAGGGCCTCCTCCTTGCTTATGCGTCTCACGTGATGCCTCTGGCAATGCTCCATCCAGAAGTCCACCACCGGCCTGCCCACCGCTATGCAGGAGGCCAGGGGCTGACAGGGGTCCTTGAGCTCTTTCTTGCACGGGCAGTCCATGACCGCCAGGTGCGTGGGCTCCCGCAGCACGATCTTGTTGGCGTACTTGAAGGGCACGATCCTGCCCGTGGTGTCGTGCCCCAGCGCCACCGTCTCCTCGAGGTTCAGTATCTTGGTCACGTCGGAGCGCGACAGCACCTTGGCATGGTAACGGTCGAAGATGAACTTGGGAACGTACTTGGTGGCCTCCAGGCGCGAAAAAAGGGCCACTATCGCCTTGGTGGCGTAGAGCGCGACCTTCACGTAGATGTCGTAGAAGAGAAAATAGATGTAATAGTGCACCGCCCTATCCACCCTCCACCCGTGCAGGCGGAAGACCTTTTTCGTGGACTCCTTTACCATCTCACCCCTCCCTGTCTCTCGACATCCCAGCCATATCTGCGAGAAAAGGAAGCGAGCCGCCTGGGCGCGAACCCTCCCGAGATAAAGGCACATGACCTTGGGGATACGCCTATTTGCCGCGCATCCCCCCAAGTCACCCGCGGCCTCACATGAATATGCCCCATATTTTACCAAGGCGATGGAGCGCGTCTCCCGCTTTTCGCCCAACCCGTCAACCCGCTGACGGCACTTGGAACGACCTTGGAGACGCCGAGCAGCGGGTAGGAACAGCCATACATCCCATCTACCGTTCCCGGGCTTTTGCTCGCCTCTTGAATCTTAGCCGAGCGTAGCTTAATTTATGACCGTAGTCAATTTTAGCAACGGGCGGCTTTGCGGCGGTGCAACCGCATGCGCAAAGGCACTATCCGGCTTGGATGGCCAGGGACATGGCGGAAGCGGCGGCGCGGCGGCCGTAGAGGTTCCGCACAGGCGGCTTTGCATCGGCGCAACCGCATATGCAGGGCCCGCACCAGCGATCCTCGTAACCACCCTCAAGGGAGGGGCCGGACGAAGGAGACGGAGGCGATGAAGCCACCCCACACACTCACGCGCAGGGAGTCAAAGAAGCAAGAGCGGAGGAGCGCCGCCCTCGAGGCAGCGGAGCGCCTCTTCTCGGAAAAGGGCTTCAGAAACACCACCATGCAGGAGATAGCGGAACTTGCGGGCCTCTCCAAGGGCGGAATATACCTTTATTTCAAGAGCAAGGAGGAGCTTTACCTGTCGGTGTGCATGTCCGGGCTCACCGGCTACGGAGAGCGCCTCACCGGGGCCTTTTTAGGCGCGAGGGGTTTCGAGGAAAAGATGCGGGCGGTTTTCCTCGCCTACGTGGAACACGCTTTGGAGGAGCCCGCCTTGTTCATGGTGTTGCGCGACACCTTTATCGAGCAGGTGCGCCGCAACCTCTCCCGCCCCACCATCGAGCAGATAGAGGACTATATCCGAACCTGGCTTGAGAACGGCGCAGCCCTGGTGCGCGAGGGCATCGAATCGGGAGTCCTCTCCCCCCGGCTGGATCCCTACGCCTTCAGCCTCATGTCCTGGAGACTCGCCACCAGCCTGGTGGAGCTGGCCCTCCTCGACGACCTGCTGCTCATGGAGCCCGCGCGCATGAAGGAGGTGTGCGAGTCCGCCATCGACCTCCTTATCCGCGGGGCAAGAAAAGAGAACTCGCCTCGCAGGAAGGCTTAGATCCCTCGCGAACGAAGGAGGTGTCCTGGATGGCCGCATCGCCGCCCTGCAGGAGGCATGGATCCCTCGCGCACGAAGTAGGCGCGCGATTACGCCATCGACCTCCTAACCCGGACTTTTCCCCGCTTCATGTATTGACAAAAACTGACCCCGGTCATAATATTTCCCCATGGCGGTATCGCTGCGGCAGTCAGAAAACACCCCTGGAAGTAGGCCCTGCAAGAATCGCGCTTGACTTGCCGCCGAACAGGGAGGGGTAATAAAAGGGGCTTTCAGGAGGGCTTCCGAGATTCTCGGATTAGCGCACCGACCGCTTCCCCCACGACGCGACCGCCACTCCGCACCGCAGGCAACCGGCTAGAGGGAGGTATGGATGAGGGACATCGACGATTTCACCCGCCCGCTGGAGTACATCTCGCCCATGGACGGCCTGCTGGGCTCCATTTTCCGCGAATGGGTGGAGAAGGAGGTCTTGCCCTACCGCAGGCAGTTCGACGAGGATTACCGCGATCACCATCTCATACACCCGCCCTTCAAGAAGCTCCTGGGCGAATACGGCCTGCAGCGCATGATCTTCCCCGAGGACCTCGGCGGTTGGGGGATGGGGAGATCCAATTACATGTGCGTGGCCGCATTCCGCATGTTCGAGGAGATAGCCCGCGCCGACTCGGGGATGGCCCTGGCTTTCGGGGCCCTCTTCTGGCCCTTCCTCTTCATCGCCCTGGAACCCCATGAAAACCGCCGCCTGCTGGAGGAGTTCGCGCCCATGTTCTGCGAGACCACCGAGCCGGTGTTCGCGGCCCTGTGCATGACCGAGCCCCAGGGGGGGTCGGACATCGAGAACGTGGAGATCGTCAAGGGCACCACCATCCAGACCACGGCGGTGAGGGACGGCGACGAATGGGTGATCAACGGCCACAAGCTCTGGCCCTCCAACACCGGTGGGCTGGCCAAGCTCATGGCCGTGGTGTGCACCACCAATCCCGGCTCCGACGACCCCCGCGACATCGCGGTGATCTTCGTCAAGGACGATATGCCCGGGGTGACCCAGGGTCCCCCTTACGAAAAGGCGGGCATGGCCGCCGACATGAACTCGGATATCTGGTTCGAGAACGTGCGCGTACCCTTATGGTACCGCGCCATAGGGCCCGGCGACGACGCCAAGTATTTCGGGGAGGTCATGGCCACGGGGAACATGGGCATCATCGCCTGGATATCCGGGGCCATGATGAACATCTACGAGCGCCTGACGGATTACGTGAACCGCAAGCGCTACCGCGGCAAGCCCCTGAAAGAAGATGACGGGGTGGCGGGCCTGCTGGCCGACTTCGCCGCCAACATCGAGAACATCCGCATCGTGGGCTACCAGTGCGCGCGCATGTGCGACCGCCACGACCTCTACGGCCCTCTGTGGCATCCGGGCCTGGTGGCCAAGATGCGCGCCCAACGCTACCTGGCCATGGACCGCTTCATAGACGTCACCGGCAGGGTCATGAACCTCATGGAGGCCTACGGGACGGACCGCGACTGGGACGTGGAAAAGCACTGGAGGGACCTTAAGATCCTTCAGCTCGTGGAGGGCTCGAAGCAGCTTTGCCAGATAGAGGTGGCCCGCTGGTTCTACGAGTGCGAGACCCTTTGATGCGCGCGGCGGGGACACGGGAAACGGATAGAGAGCGGGGGTAAAGATGAACGGTTCGGAGATCATTCCCTTTCCGAGAAACAGGCTCGACAAGGCCGACCTCGACCTGGCCTCGACCCTCCAGGCCATGGTCGAGAAGGAGATCGTGGAAAAGCGGCTGGAGCTCAAGGAGGATCACCAAGGGCTTCTGGCGCCCTCTTTCGCCAAGATAATGTGGGAGATCGGCCTGCAGAAGATGTTCTGGCCCGAGGAACATGGGGGCGAGGGCCATAACAGCCCCGCCGCCGCCTATACCGTGGCGGCCGCCCTGGAGCAGATAGCGAGGGCGGATGTCGGCCTCGCCTTTCTTGCCGCCCACTCCCTGGCCCTGCAGGCCTCCCTGACCCTGGATGGCCAGGGAGGCGAAGAGGCGTGCGCGGCCTTCGCGCCGCTTTTCTGCTCCGGCGACAGGCCCCTCGTGGTGTCCTTTATCCTCCCCGCCTTCGCGGAGGAGGAGGGAGTGCCGGAATGGAGAGGAAAAGGTTTCCAGGCGAGGGCGAAAAAAGAGGGTGACGCCTGGAGAGTGAGCGGGAAGAATATCCGGCCCACGTGCTCGGGCCTGGACGCCGATCTCTTCGGCGCGTGGTGCGCGGTGGAGGGAGAGGAGCCGGCATTCATCCTCATCCCGGGAGACACGCCCGGCATCGCCCGAGGCAAGGAGCTGAAAAAGACCGGGCTGGCGGCCAGCCGCAACGCCGACCTGGCCTCCCTGGAGGCCAAGGTGCCGGGAACCAACTGCGCGTGGCGCGGAGACGGGGGCGCCTTCCGCCTCCTCTCCTGGTATTACCTGGGCCTGGCGGCCACCGCTTCCGGGGCCCTTCTCGCCAACTACGAGATCATACGGGAGTGGGGCGACAACCGCGTGATCAAGGGCAAGGACCACATCTTCAAGGACAACCCCCTTACCGCGGCCCTCATGGGGGAGGTCGCCAAGGATACCAGCGTGGTGCGGCTACTGGCCTACGAGCTGGCGAGCATGCTGGCGGAACCCGACGCATTCGGCGGCAACGGCTCGCAGGCCCTCTATACCGCGGCCCTCATGATCGCCCACCAGGCCTGCGCCTCGGCGGAGTACGTCATCAACCGCACCATGGAGCTCATGGCCTCCGCGGGCTATGCCAAGGAATGGCAGCTGGAGCGCTACTGGCGCGACGTGAAGGCGATGCAATGCCATCTCGGAGCCTACGAGCTGGCCAAGCACGACTTCGCGCGCTGGTTCTACCGCACCGTGACCCTATAGGGACGGCGGGTCATGTTGCCGGTTGTCATGGGATATTTTACCAGATTAGACAGCGTCGATCGACGAGGCGAAAAAGGCGAGGCGCCCATGGAAAGGGTCGCATGGGGAGCACAGGGATCCGCCTTGAGGCGAGGGTTTACGGAAGGCGCGGAAGCTTCACCCCGCTTCCGCCCACTCGAGAGGCTGTGAGGTGATAGGGATGAACGCCGACACCGAGATCGCTACCGCCGTGGAGACCAAGGGCCTTCTGGACGCGGCGGACCGCATCCTGCGCGAGCTTATCCGCACCCCGAAGTTCAAAGAGACGGTGGTGATACTGCTCAATTCCATCGACCCGCCCTCGGCGAGAAGGCTGGTGCGCACCCTTTTCTGGCAGGACCCGGGGCTCCTGCTCTCCATCATGGGCAGCCTGCCGGCCCTCATCAACGTCGTCAGCGAGGCCCTGGCGGAGGTGGCCAGCCAGATGAACACCATGCCCCCTCCCCTCCTGCAGGACTTCCTCAACCAGGTGGTGGCGGGCATAGACGGCGCGGCGGCGGGAGAGGCGGCCGGCGGGTTGGTGTCCATGGCCCTGGGCCTGGGTATATCCGATCAAGAAAGCGGTTTGAGGCGCGGCGTCTCGGTCCTGGCGCAGGACTTCGCCCGCGCCTACGGGGAAGCTGCCTCCGGGGCGGCGCTCAGCGAGCGTCTGGGGACGTGGATGGCGGGGGCGGCAGAGCGCGCCAAGGACCCGAGTTCCGCCGTGCACCGCCTTGTACAGGCGGCGGAGGCGGCGGTGAGGGAAAACCCCGCTTTCGTGGAACACGTGCTCAAGCCCATACTGCAGCCGGTCCTGGAGCCGCCGGCGGCCCGAAAGCCGGCGGAGAAGAAAACCGCCGCCAAAAAGCCCGCCGGCGGAGAGGCTTAGCGAGAGGGGGTGAGAGGGATGCGTGAACAGGCCGCCGCGGGGCTGGGAGAGCGCGTGCTCAGGGAGATAATCGCCACTCCCGCCCTCAAGGAGATAATCCTCCTGCAGATGAAGGACATCAAGCCCGAGACCGCCCCGGGGCTGATCAAGACCCTGCTTTGGGGCGATCCCGGCATCTCCATGAGCCTCTTCGGCGCCCTTCCCGACGCCGTCAACTGGCTGCTCGAGCTGCTGCTCGAGCTTGGCCGCCAGCTCAACGGCCTTCCCGAGCCCCTGCTCAAGGACATCCTGGGACAGGTGGGAGGCGGCATCGACGCAGAGCGCCTGAGGCGGCTTGCGGAGATATACGGCCGGCTCGCGAGGCGGCTGGCCGTCGGCGAGGCCGCCTCACCGGAGGAGGCGCGCGCCGCGGTCATCGGGGCCGTGAACGAGGCCCTGGGCCGCCTGGAGACCTTTACCTCCGGCCTGGAGGCGAGACGGGAAGAAGTGGCGCGAAACCTCGCCTCTATATGGAAGGAATTGGATACCGGCGCTCTGGCAAGGTCCATCAAACACCTGGGCGCGGTCGCCGCCGCGGCGGCGCGACCCAGGGGCGAGAAAAAGCGCGCGGCCTCCCGCGCCCTTCCCGCCCTGGCCGGCATGGTGGCCGCGCTCGTGGTCCTGCGCCTCGCCTGGAGGAAAGCGCGCGGGTGAGGAGCGACGCGTTCGCCCGCCTTTGAAGATCTCGCGGCGAGGGGAAGGGCCGCCGCGGGCCGGGAGAGCGTGAAGCGGGAGCCGGCACTCGCCTTTCCTGTGGACATCTTCGGTCCTGGGGGGCGGAGTAAAGGGGCTGCCGGCAGCGGTCGCCGGAGCGAAGATGCATAAACGGCGGACGGCGTGGTGGCGACCGGGAGACGGTCCACGCCGCTCGCGTAAAGCCGGAAACCCGGCTCCACGACGGAAAGGGGGCAGGATATGGCGGCAGAGGAAGCCCGTCTCGAGAAAAGGAAGCGCCGACAGAGGTTCATGTACGGCTACAACACCGTGATGTGTTTCAGCGCGGGTCCCCCCATGATCCTGGCGCCGGACCTCGCCCGCAGGATCTTGAAATGGCCCTACGACGACCCGGTGATGATGGGCATCTACGGCTCCATCGTGACCTCGGTGGGGGCGCTCTCCGCCGCAGCCCTGCGCGACGAGGATAATTGCGACCGGTATCTGCCCGTTCTCTACACCCAGATCATGTACAAGACGCTCACCTGCTTGATCCTGGCGCGCAAGCTGCTTAAAAAAGAGGCTCCCTCCTGGGGCATGCATTTCATCTTTTGGTTCTTTTTGCTATATATCGCGCTGCTTGTGCAGGCGGTTCCCTGGAAGGGGTCGGCGGCGGATAGCTGAGCGGGGCACGGCTACATACTCCTGGTATCTCATCGCCGCACGGTCGCAATCCCCCCGCTAAAACCCCCGCGCGGCTGCGCCCCGGGCCTCCGTCTTTAGGCCTGAGGCGACGGAGAGGAAGGATGGGCAGCGGAGAACTGAGCGGGGCACGGCCACACACTCCCGGCACCGCATCGCGGCAGGGTGGCAATCCCCCATAGAAGGCTCCCATGCACCGGCGCCTCGGGCTTCCGACGAGAGGCCCTCGGCGAGGGGAAAGAAAGGGGTCGGCACCGCATGGGCGCACACAGGCAAAGACGGGAAGTCGCTGTAAAAAGGAGACGCGCGCGAGGACGGAGGACGCGGGAGGCGCCGACATGCCGCGTAAAGGGCAGCCGCGTCGATGGGTTATGCGGACAGCGGGAAGGGGATCCCTTCGTATAAGGCGGGGAAGATGAAGGCGAAAGAGGGAGCGCCCGTCTAAAGGCGGGCGGCAGGGTTCGTTTCCGGAGCGAGGTGATGATGGTGGCGCCAAAAGAGGGGGTAACGCCTATGAAGGCGGAGGAACTGAGGGAGGCGGTGCTGCGCCTGGTGGAGGGGTTGCGTCAGAGCGATCCCCCGGAGTTGGCGGGCGCCCTTTTCCGAGACGACGGCGATTTTACCGCGGCGCTGCTGGAGACCTTCCCGCGCCTGGTCAGCGCCGCGGCGCATGCCGCCAGGGCTTTCGCGGAATCCCTGGAGAAAATGCCCGCCACCGAGGCGGCGGAGCTGGTGGCGAAGTCCTTCGCGAGGGTCAACGGGAGCGACCTGGGCGAGGCGATGAACGCCCTTTCGCGCCTGGTGATAAGGCTTCACGAGGAGAACCCCGAGCTCTTTACGGCCTACAAGTCCGAGGTCGTCGCCGAAGCGATGGAGGCCGCCGATTTCGGCAAGCTGCGCAAGGCCATCACCTACCGGGGAGGAGATAAGCTCGACCTCGCCCGCAGGGAAGTGGCGCTGCTGGGGGACAACCCGGTGGCCCTGGTCAACCTCTTCAGCGTGGTGGCGCCGCTGGTGAACGAGGCCGTGGGAGTGCTGAAATCGTTGACGGAGATACTGGCGCTTCCCGCCGAGGCCATGACCTATGCCCTCTTCAAGATCCTCGAGGACATCGACTGGCGCGAGATCGCCGCGGTGATAAACGGCGTCGCCGCCATCGTCGTCACCCTCCACCGCGGCAGCTACATCATCGGTGACGGCAGCCTGTACACCAAGGGGCCGTTCTCGCGCATCTCCTCCGAGCTCATGGCCGGGCTGGACGGGCAGGCGCTGGCGGAGGCGCTGCAAGGCATCGGGGAGGAGGGCGAGGCCCTGCTCACCGCCTTGGCCGACCATGCCCTGGACGATGCCGGCATCGCGGTGCCCATGGCCGAGGCCCTGGTGTCTCTTACCAATTCCTTCCTCCGCACCGCCGCGGGCATCCTGGAGAAGGCCGCCTCGCTTCCCCCCGAGACCGCCGGCGGCGTCGCCCGGGCCCTGGCGAACCTCGAGGCCGCGGAGCTGGCACGGGCGCTCAACGCCCTGGCCGCGGCGGTAAGGCTCCTGGCGGCGCAGGAGCCGGGGCTGCTGCGCAAGCTCTCGCGTGAGGTGGTGGCCGGTCTGGGCGTGGAGCCCGGCCCCGAGGCGGCCGCGGCGGGCGTCAACCGGGCGCTCGCCTCCTACAACGCCTGGGCGGACGGTAACCCGGGGTTGGTGGCGCGAGGCCTGGACGACTTCCTCGCCGGCCTGGACAAACAACAACTGGAGCGGGCCGCGGCCAACGCCTCGAGCCAGGTGGCCGAGGCGCTGTCCCGCAACCCCGCGGTGACGAGGTCACTGGTCAAAGCGGTGATGTCCCTCGCCTACGGGACCGTCAAGGGGCTCGTCAAGGGATTGAGGGGCAGCGGGATGAAGCGGGGGGTGTGATGAGGATGGAGGCGACCTCGGCCCTGGTAAAAGAGAGCGAGATATTCAACCGCTACGTGAAGGACTGGAAGGAGCAGGGGGGCAAGGTGGTGGGCTACGCCTGCCTGGCCACGCCGGTGGAGCTCATCGAGGCGGCGGGCCTCCTGCCCTACCGCATCAAGGCCCTGGGCAACGCGGAGACGGAGCTCGCCGACGGGGAGATGTCCCTCTTCAACTGCTCCTTCTGCCGCGCCTGCCTGCAGCTGGGGCTGGACGGCACCTACGACTTCCTGGACGGGATCATCGAGACCAACGGCTGCGACCACATGCGGGCCATGTTCGAGAACTGGCGGCACCAGAAGGATCCCGCCTTCTTCCGCTACCTCAAGGTCCCCCACTTTTTCCGCGACGACTCCCTGGACTATTTCGCGGGAGAGCTCGAACTCTTGAAAGATGCCCTGGAGAAACACTTCTCCACCAGCGTGAGCGACCAGTCCCTGGAGGAGGCCATGCGCGGATGGGAGGAGGTGCGGTCCCTGTGGCGGGAGCTCTCGGCCTTGCGTGAGATGGACGAGCCCCGGGTGAGCGGCAGCGAGGCCGTGGCTCTGGAGGTGAGGGGCTCCTCCATGCTCAGCAAGGACTTCGCCGCCCTGCTCTCGCGGTTCATCGCGGAGAGGAAAAACGCCTCGGGGACCAGGCCGGCGGCCCGCTTGATGCTCTGCGGCCCCGCCACCGACGAGGTGGAGTGGTTCGAGGAGATCGAGGGCCTGGGGGCGGCCATCGTGGCCGACGCGCTCTGCTTCGGCGCCCGCGCTTTCGCCCGCGCCACGCGGGGAGAGGCCCCCCCCTTGCGGCGCCTGGCCGAGACCTACCTCACCAGCATCTTCTGCCCCCGCATGTACAAGGAGTACGGGCGGCGGCGGGACCTCATCCTGGACACGGCGCGCCGCGCCAGGGTGGACGGGGTCATCTACCTCTACAACAAGTTCTGCGACCTGCACGGCGTGGACTCCGTGCTCGTGCGCAAGGACCTGGAGGCGGCGGGCATCCCCGTGCAGGTGCTGGAGAAGGAGTACAGCGCCCGGGCGGACATCGGCAGGGTGAAGACGCGCGTGCAGGCCTTCATGGAGAGGATAGGGGGTGCGGCGTGATGGAAAAGGGATACGTCATGCGGGAGGGAGAGAACGGCTTCGAGCGCGCCGTCGGTATCCTGGAAATGATATCCAAGTTCCCGGACCCGCTCAGCGACGAGGCGGTGGAAGGCATAGTCAACTTCGTCTATCCGGAGCTGCAGAACACCGCCCGCGGCCTGCTGGAGCTGCCGGGGAACCGCTCCCTCGAGGTCCTCTTCTTCGGCAAGGTGCTCAAGGTCTTCAAGGAAGCGATGCAGGCCAAGGCGGAGGGCAAGAAGATCATCTTCATCCCCTTC
>JACVJD010000053.1 GCA_015711825.1 Candidatus Solincola daggyaiensis | reverse complement strand
TGAACCTGCGCGGCGAGAAGTTCAACGGGGAGCCCATGCTCACCGCCATCGCCAACATGAAGGAGCGCAGCAACGGCCTGGGAGGAGGCTTCGCGGCCTACGGCATCTACCCGCAGTACGCCGACCTATACTGCTTCCAGCTCATGTACGACGATCAGGCGGCCAGGGAGGAGACGGAGGCCTATCTCAAGCAGTCCTTTTCCCTGGAGGGGGCGGAGGTCATCCCCACCCGCAGTTGCGAGGGGGTATCGGATCCCCCGCTGCTCTGGCGTTACTTTCTACAGCCCAGGGACAACCTCGCCTGCGAGCTCGAGGACGTGGACGACTTCGTGGTGCGCGCGGTGATGCACATCAACGCGCGCATAGACGGGGCCTTCGTCTTCTCCAGCGGCAAGGACATGGGCGTGTTCAAGGGGGTGGGATTTCCCGAGGACGTGGGAAGGTTCTTCCGCCTCGACGAGTACGAGGGGTATATCTGGGTGGCCCACGGGAGGTTCCCGACCAACACCCAGGCGTGGTGGGGCGGCGCCCACCCCTTCAACATCCTCGACTGGTCGGTGGTGCACAACGGGGAGATATCCTCCTACGGCATCAACATGCGCCACCTGGAGATGCACGGTTACAAGTGCACCCTCTTCACCGACACCGAGGTCATCGCCTACGCCGTCGATCTCCTGGTGCGGCGGCACGGGCTCTCCATCGAGGACATGTCGCGGGTTCTGGCGGCACCCTTGTGGACGGAGATCGACCGCATGCCGGCAAGGGAGAGGGAACTGCACACGGCGTTGCGACAGTCGTACGGCTCCCTGCTCCTCAACGGGCCCTTCAGCATCATCATCTCCAACCGGGAGCAGATGATAGGGCTCACCGACCGCATCCGGCTGCGTCCCCTGGTGGCGGGCCGCAATCGCGACTTCATGTACATCTCCTCCGAGGAGGCACCCATGCACCTGGTGGACGACACCCTGAAGGACACCTGGATACCGCACGGCGGCGTCCCGGTGGTGGCGGAGCTGATCAAGCCCGCCGAGATGGAGGAGAAGAGCGAGGGCAAGGTCTTGAGTATAAGCGGGGCGGAACCTGCCTGACGGCCGCCCGGGGAGGAAAGCGTTGAAGAGCTACATATTGCCGCAATACCTGGTGGAAAGGGACGATTACCGCTGCATCCGTTGCGAGGTGTGCGCGAGGCAGTGCGCCTTCGACGTGCACTGGTACGACGACGAGGAGGACGCGGTATTCGCCGATGAGAGCAAGTGCGTGGGATGCCTGCGATGCGCCACCCTTTGCCCTACCAATGCCCTGGTGGTGCGCCACAACCCCACCCAGATACCGCCCAACGCCAACTGGACCAGGGAGGTGCTGCACAACATCTATAAGCAGGCGGAAACGGGAGGCGTACTGCTCACCGGCATGGGCTGCGACAAGGGCTACCCCATCTACTGGGACCGCATCGTGCTCGACGCCAGCCAGGTGACCAACCCCTCCATCGATCCCCTGCGCGAGCCCATGGAGTTGCGCACCTACCTGGGGGCCAAGCCCGACGTGGTGGAGGTGGGAAGGAAGGGGGGAAAGCCCTCCCTGGAGACGAAGCTCACCCCCCAGTTGCGCCTGGAGACGCCCATCATGTTCTCGGCCATCTCCTACGGCGCCATCAGCTACAACGCCTGCGAATCGCTGGCGCGGGCGGCGGCGGAGGCAGGCACTTACTACAACACCGGGGAGGGCGGCCTGCACCGTAACCTCTACAAGTACGGCGACCACACCATCTGCCAGGTGGCTTCGGGGCGCTTCGGGGTGCACGCAGATTACCTCGAGGTGGCCGCGGCCCTGGAGATAAAGATCGGGCAGGGCGCCAAGCCCGGCATCGGGGGTCATCTCCCCGGGGAGAAGGTGAGCGCGGAGATCTCGCGCACGCGCATGATCCCCAAGGGCACGGACGCCATCTCGCCGGCTCCTCACCACGACATCTATTCCATCGAGGATCTGGCGCAGCTCATCTACGCCCTCAAGGAGGCCACCCATTGGGAAAAGCCGGTTTCGGTGAAGATCGCAGCGGTGCACAACGCCGCCGCCATCGCCTCGGGAATCGTGAGGGCGGGGGCGGACATCGTGGCCCTGGACGGCATCCGGGGAGGCACGGGAGCGGCGCCCACCATGATCCGCGACAACGTGGGAATCCCCATAGAGCTGGCGCTGGCGGCGGTGGACACCCGCCTGCGGGAGGAGGGCATCCGTAACCGCGCCAGCGTGGTGGTGGCGGGCGGTATCCGCAGCTCGGCGGACGTGGTCAAGGCCGTCGCCCTGGGGGCCGACGCCGTCTATATCGGCACCGCGGCCTTGGTGGCCATGGGCTGCCACGTGTGCCAGAAGTGTTATACCGGCAAGTGCAACTGGGGGATAGCCACCCAAGACCCCTATCTCTCCAAGCGGCTCAACCCGGACGTGGGCGCGCGGCGCCTGGTGAACCTGTTGAGGGGGTGGTCTCACGAGATCATGGAGATGCTGGGGGGCATGGGCATAAACGCCATAGAGAGCCTGCGCGGAAACCGCCTGCGCTTGCGAGGGGTGGGGTTGACGCAGGAAGAGCTGGACATCCTGGGGATAAAGCACGCCGGGTCCTAACCGGACGGGGCGCGGAAACGCTCGCGCGGCGGGCCGCGCCGGGGAGCGATATGCACGGGCCGGAGGCCTTGGTAGCGGGGCGGCCGGAGGCCTCGCCCCGCGTTCTGCGCAGGGGCGGCGGGCGCGGGGCGGAGGAGAGCTCGAGGAAAGGGCGGGCCGGGACCTTCCGGGGACCGGCATGGGTTTGACGGGGATTTGTTTGACAGGGGTATAGAATTAGAGGAAAAGGGAAAGAAAAACCGGGTGGAGAAATAACTGTGAAAAGGCGCCGCAGACGAAGAGGGTGATGAGGATTATGAAGATCGAGGTGGACCACCGTGCCGGCTTGCCGGGGGTTTTCGTGCGCCAGAACGGCAAGGTGAGGATCAACGCCGGAACGCTTCATTACCGCGAGCTGAACAACATGGTCAAGGGAGCGGCTGCAGAGGGGCTGGAGGAGATAGAGCTGGATAACGTGTACGGCCAGCGCTACATCGGGTCGGGCATCCGCAGGCCGGTGCGCATCAACATCCACGGCGTGCCGGGCAACGACCTCGGGGCCTTTATGGACGGGCCGAGGATAACCGTGGACCGCAACGCCCAGGACGGAGTGGGAAACACCATGAACAGCGGCATCATCGTGGTGCATGGACGCGCCGGCGACATCGTGGCCATGGGCATGCGGGGAGGCAAGATCTTTATCCGCGACGGAGTGGGGTATCGCGCGGCTATACATATGAAGGAGTACCGACGGCACGTGCCCGTGTTGGTCATCGGCGGCGAGAGCCAGGATTTCCTGGGGGAATACATGGCCGGGGGCCTGGTGGTGGTGTTGGGGCTGGGAAAGAAAGGAAAGCCGAAGCTGACGGCGCGCCATATAGGGACCGGCATGCACGGCGGCCTCATCTTCCTGCGCGGCGAGGTGGAAGAGCACCAGCTGGGTAAGGAGGCGGCGGCGGAGCCGGCCACCGCGTCCGACCTGGAGCTGATCCGGCCCCACGTGGAGGAGTACGCAGGCTATTTCGGGGGCAGCGCCGACGAGATCCTGGGCTCGGGTTTCATCAAGCTCTTCGCCAAGTCTCACCGCCCCTTCGGCGGGCTGTACGCGTACTGAGAAACCCTCGGACCGGTTGGCTCTCCGGATAGCGAACGGGTGCCGATCCCGTCAGGATCGGCACTTGCATTTCGACGAGGAATATGGGGAAGGGCCAAGTGCATCCCCACCGTCGAGGGGCCGATGAGGTGTTTGCGCGGGCCGACTTGGCGGGCTCGAGGGCGGCGCGTCACCATAGCGCATTCCCGAACCCCGTTGACATATAATGCTTGCAGGTTCGGTCGGATACCGGCTTTAGGAGAGGCATGAAGGGCAGGATATTTCTCTTCTGCGAGGAAGGGCGCGAGGAATACTTCCGGGGCGTCCTGGAGGGCGCCTTCGCGCTGGAGACCTTCTCTCCCAGAGGCCCCGCATCGCCTGAGCCGGGAGACCTGGTGCTGGTGGATTGCGTGGATCGGGCGGGGGACTGGCAGGGCTTCCTGAGAGACCTGCGGCAGGGCCTGGCGGAGGGGGCGCGGCTGGTGGCGGTGCTCAACTTCGAGCAGATGCGCGCCCTCGACCGCCGTGAGCCCGTGGACGATTTCATCTCCGAGGGCTCCACGGGGGTGGAGATGCGGGCGCGGCTGCGGCTGCGGGCGGCGGAAGAGGCGGAAACGGCCGGCGAGCGCTCCGGGCTGGAGATAGACGCCGATCGCTACGAGGTCAGGGTGGACGGCATGCCGGTGGAGCTGACCTTCAAGGAGTTCGAGTTGCTGCGCTTCCTGGCCTCGCGCCCGGGCAAGGTCTTCACGCGGGAGATGCTGCTGGAACAGGTCTGGGGGTACGACTATTTCGGCGGCTCGCGCACGGTGGACGTGCACGTGCGCCGCATCCGCTCCAAGATAGAGAGAGAGGGCCGCGTTTACATCCGCACCGTGCGCGGGGTGGGCTACATCTTCGAGAGCGCGTCCCCATCCGCTTGAGCCGGTGGAGAAGCGCAAGCGCATACTCTCACCCGCTTATGGTGTCTTCGAGAACGTTTCCCCACCCGGTTGAGCCGTTCTTGGGGCGGCGACAGCGCGTATACCGCGCGCGATCTCCTCTTCGGGCATCGCGCTGTGGCCAAAGGCTTTTATAAGATCGACGCTGACGCTGCCCCGAGCATGGCGCGCATCACCCGATGTATGGTGTCTCATGCGCCCCGAGGCCGTTCTTATTCTCATACGGCGTCGCGTCCGCGTGACATGAACTACTGGTGAATTATTCCTTGCGGGCGCGCGAGGAGCTTGCCTCTCGCGCCGGAGCCCCTGCGGTCATCCTCGCCCTCTTTTATCCGGCATGGTCCGCTATGCCGTCTTCCCGCGCGAGCTTATTGTCCTCGCGGCCGTCCTCCAAGCCCCTTTACCCACTCAGCATGCCGGTGAGCGGAGGCCGCCGCGGCGCGGCTCACCCAGGCCCCAAGCGCCTCTCGCCGCCGGACCCCAGGATTTAACCGCCGGGAAACAAGGATATAACGAAACCGTAATCGGCGTGAAAACGGCCCGAAAAAAGCGCCTCTTAGACTTGTTACCCATAGGCGATGCGTACGAGAAAGGAGGTCGGGATATGGACGTCGCTTTTCGCCGTTGGGGAGCGTTGGTGGTGGGGGTGCTGCTGTGCTTCCTTCTTTTCGCCCTCGTGGGGATGGGGGGCAAGGCCCGGGCTGACGCCGGCGGCGAGCAGACGGGTGGTTCCCAGGACCTGGAAGGCGATCTCGCGGAGGAGGTAGGTCACACCAAGGTGGCCGTCAACTTCATCTGGGTCTTCCTGGGAGCCATACTCGTCTTCTTCATGCAGGCCGGATTCGCCATGGTGGAGACGGGCTTCACCCAGGAGCGCAACGCCGTGCACGTGATGATGACCAATTTCACCATTTTCGCCATCGGAACCCTGGGCTATTTCCTGGTGGGATACGCGCTCATGTTCGGGGGGGTCGGCGCGCTGGCCACGCTGGGGGGCAAGGAGATCCTCAACGCCAGACTGGAGTTGGCCGGCGGGTGGTCCGTCCTGGGCCTCAAGGGGTTCGCCCTCTCCGGGGGAGGCGTGTATGACGTCGGGATCTTCCTCTTCTTCCTCTTCCAGGTGGTCTTCATGGACACCGCCGCCACCATCGTCACCGGGGCCATGGCCGAGAGGTGGAAGTTCAAGGCGTTCGTCGTCTACGGCTTCTTCATCTCCATGGTCCTCTACCCCGTTTTCGGGCACTGGGTGTGGGGAGGCGGCTGGCTGTCCCAGCTCGGCGCCAACCTGGGATTGGGCCACGGCTTCGTCGATTTCGCCGGATCCTCGGTGGTGCACGCCGTGGGCGGCATATGCGCTTTGGCGGGAGCCATAGTCATCGGGCCGCGCATCGGCCGCTTCGACCGCGACGGCAAGCCGCGCGCCATCCCCGGCCACAACGTGCCCATGGCCATCATCGGGGTGATAATACTCGTATTCGGTTGGTTCGGGTTCAACGCCGGCAGCACTCTGTCCGGCGGCGACCTGCGGCTGGCGGCGGTGGCGGTGAACACGCTGCTGGCCGCCTGCGCAGGGTGCCTGTCCGCCATGTTCTTCATGTGGAGAAAATGCGGGAAGCCCGATCCGTCCATGACCGCCAACGGCATGCTGGCGGGCCTGGTGGCCATCACCGCTCCATGCGCTTTCGTGCCCGCCTGGGCGGCGCTTGTCATCGGGGCGGTCGCGGGCGTGCTGGTATGCGTCGGCGTCTTCGCCCTGGAGAAGCGGGGCATCGACGACCCCGTGGGCGCGGTGGCGGTGCACGGCATGAACGGCCTCTGGGGCGTCCTCTCCCTGGGCTTCTTCGCCGACGGCACTTACGGCTCCGGCATCGGCGGCGTGGAAGGCGCCGTGAGGGGCCTTTTCTTCGGCGACGCGGGGCAACTGGCGTCCCAGGCCATCGGCGCGGTGGCATGCGCCGTCTTCGTGTTCGGGCTCTCCTACGCGTTCTTCCGCCTGCAGGAGCGGTGGCAGGGCATCAGGGTCTCGCCCCAGGAGGAGGTGGACGGGTTGGACGTGCACGAGATGGGGGTGTCCGCGTACACCGACGACAGCCGCAGCAGCCTGCCTTTGCCGGCAACATCGGCGGACGTCGCTCCTGCGGCCGTGATGAGGGGGGAGTGATGCGGGATGAAGAAAATAGAGGCGATCATCAGGCCGGAGCGCCTGGAGCCGGTGATGGAGGAGCTGCGCGGTTTGGGCTATCCGGGAGTGACCATCACCGAGGTGAAGGGCCACGGAAAGCAGAAGGGCGTCACCCACAGGTGGAGAGGGGCCGAGTACCGCGTGGAATTTCTGCCCAAGATAAAGATCGAGGTGGTGATCCTCGACGAGGACCTGGGCAAGGTGGTCAACGGGGTGATCAGGGCCGCCCGCACCGGCTCCATCGGCGACGGCAAGATCTTCATCTACGAGGTGGCGGACGCCGTGCGTATCCGCACCGGGGAATCGGGGTTCAACGCCATTTGAGGCCGTTCTCCCGAAGGCCGGGAAGAGCCGGAGATATAAGGGCCGGAAAGCCCGCAGCCGTGGGAGATTTCCGGGGCGTCAGCCCATTTAACAAGGATTTAACAAAACGGAAAAGGGGTGGAAACAGGAGCCGAGGAGAATCGATTCACGGAGATGTAAACGGACCGCGAGGAGGCTCGCGGGGAAAGGAGGAGGAGATGAGCAAGGACAAGGAATACGTGTTGAAAAAGGCGCGCGAGAACGACGTGCGTTTCGTGCGCTTGTGGTTCACCGACATCCTGGGTTTTCTCAAGAGCTTCGCCATCACCATCGGGGAGCTGGAGGAGGCCCTGGAGGACGGCATGGGCTTCGACGGCTCCTCCATCGAGGGCTACGCGCGCATAGACGAGAGCGACATGATCGCCATGCCCGACCCTTCCACCTTCGCCATCCTGCCCTGGCGGCCGCGGGAGCACAACGCCGTGGGGCGCATGTTCTGCGACGTGCTAAAGCCGGGGGGAGAGCCCTACGAGAAAGACCCCCGTTACATCCTCAAGCGCAACCTCGCCCGGGCGGCGGAGATGGGCTATACCTACTATGTGGGGCCGGAGCTGGAGTACTTCTACTTCAAGGGCTCGGAGTCGACGGAGATACTGGATCGCGGCGGCTACTTCGACCTCACGCCCCTGGACGTGGCCAGTGACCTGCGCCGCGACACCGTCATCGCCCTGGAGGAACTGGGCATCGGGGTGGAGTACAGCCACCACGAGGTAGGACCCAGCCAGCACGAGATCGACATGCGCTACGCCGACGCCCTGACCATGGCCGACAACGCCATGACCTTCCGCCTGGTGGTGAAGGAGATCGCCCTCCTCAACGGGGTTTACGCCACCTTCATGCCCAAGCCTCTCTTCGGGGAGAACGGCAGCGGCATGCACACCCACATGTCCCTCTTCAAGGGCGATCGCAACGCCTTCTACGACCCGGAGGACAAGCGTCATCTCTCGGTGATCGCCAAGCGCTTCATCGCCGGTCTGCTGCGTCACGCCCCGGAGATCACCCTGGTCTGCAACCAGTGGGTAAACTCCTACAAACGCCTGGTTCCCGGCTACGAGGCGCCCGTGTACCTCACCTGGGCGGTGCGCAACCGTTCCGACCTCATCCGCGTGCCGGAGTACAAGCCGGGCAAGGAGAAGGCGACGCGCATCGAGTTCCGCTCCCCCGACCCCGCCTGCAATCCCTACCTCGCCTTCGCCTGCATGCTGGCGGCGGGATTGGAGGGCATCGAGAAGGAGTACGAGCTCGCCGATTCAGTGGAGCGCAACGTCTATGAGATGAGCGCCGCGGAGCGCGAGGAACTGGGCATCGGACAGCTTCCCGAGGACCTCTGGGAGGCCATCCAATTGGCGGAGAAAAGCGAGCTGCTGCGCAGGACCCTGGGGGACTCGGTGCACGAGTCGCTCATCGAGAACAAGAAGATAGAGTGGGAGCGCTACCGCGCCCAGGTCACGGAGTGGGAGCTGAGCAACTACCTACCCGTATTATAGAAAAAGGGCCGGGGTCAGGTCTTGAATCTTGAAAAAAAAACCATATATTCCCAGTAATCAGGATTCAGGTCCTGGCCCCTGGAGGGTTCTCGCGGGAAAAGGGCGAGATGATGAGGATAGCGCTGGCGCAGATCAACACCACGGTCGGAGATCTTGAAGGCAACCGCGCTCGCATACTTGACGCCCTGCGCGAGGCGGAGGGCATGGGGGCGGACCTGCTATGCTTCCCTGAGCTGGCCCTCTGCGGCTACCCCCCCGAGGACCTGCTGCTCAAGCGAGACTTCCTCGAAGAGTGCTCTCGCGCCCTGGGCGAGCTGGCCCGTGGGGTAGGCGAGGTGCCCGTACTGGTGGGCGCACCGGAGATGGCTGAGGACGTCTTCAACGCCGCGGCGCTTCTCCACCGCGGCGAGGTGGTGGCCACCTACCACAAGGTCTTCCTCCCCAACTACGGCGTGTTCGACGAAAACCGCTACTTCGCCTCCGGGGAAGAGGGACTGGTGGTCAGAATATGCGGAGTGAGGGTGGGGGTGACCGTCTGCGAGGACATATGGTATCCCGGGGGGCCGCTGGAGTCCGAGGTCGCCTACGGCGGCGCGGAGGTGGTGGTGAACCTCTCGGCGTCTCCCTATCACCGCGGTAAGCAGCGCGAGAGAGAAAGGCTGGTGGAGGCACGGGCCATGGACGCCCGAGCCATCGTCGCCTACGTCAACTGCGTGGGCGGACAGGACGAGCTGGTCTTCGACGGGGGCTCCATGATCCTGCACCCGCGGGAGGGAAAGCTGGCCTCGTCGCCCCGCTTCGAGGAGCACATCCTCTACCACGACCTGGACGTCGCCGGGCTCTGGGCCCGCAGGACGGCCATGCCCATACACCGATACGTGCGCAAGGGCGCTCTCCGCAGACCGGTGCGGGTCCTCGAGCTGGGCGGACAACGGGGTCCGTCCGCGGGAGAGCGCCCATCCCTAACTACACAGCATAACATGGAGCCCGGCGCGGAGGAGGAAGTCTTACGGGCGCTCCTCCTCGGCCTGCGCGACTACGTGCGCAAGAACGGCTTCACCGACGTGCTCCTGGGGCTTTCGGGAGGCATCGATTCCGCCCTCACAGCCGCCCTGGCGGCCATGGCCCTGGGGCCCGAGCGCGTGCACGCCGTCTTCATGCCCTCCCGCTTCACCTCCGAGGTCTCGCGGGAGGGGGCGACGGCCCTGACGGAGGCGCTGGGCATCTCCCTGGAGGAATACGCCATCGACGGCATCCTGCGGGGATACCTCGAACAGGCCGGGGATGCCCTCGACGGTCCCGGGGGCGAGGTGGCCCTGGAGAACCTGCAGGCGCGCATCCGCGGCAACATGGTCATGGGCATCTCCAACAGCCGCGGCTGGCTGGCCCTCGCCACCGGCAACAAGAGCGAGCTCTCCATGGGCTACTGCACCCTGTACGGGGACATGGCGGGAGGCTACGCGGTGATCAAGGACCTTCTGAAGGTCTGGGTGTATCGCCTCAGCCGCTATCTCAACCGGAGAGAGGGAAGAGAGCTGATCCCCAGCGCGGTCATCCACCGCGAGCCCTCGGCGGAGCTGCGCGAGGGCCAGAAAGACAGCGATTCCCTACCCCCTTACGAGCTCCTCGACCCCATCCTCGAGGGCTATATCGAGAACGGCCTCATCGTACAGGAGATGGCCGCCAGGGGACACGACCGCGCGCTGGTGGAGGAGGTGGTCCGCCGCGTGGACGCCAACGAGTACAAGCGCCGCCAGGCCCCGGTGGGGATAAAGATCACCCCCCGCGCTTTCGGGCGCGACTGGCGCCTTCCCATCTCCAAAACGAGGTCTGGCCATGAAGCTTGAGTTTTCATCCAGTAAATGGTAATTAATTCAAGCTTCAAGACCTGACCCCATATAAATGTCCACTGGGTCCGCGTCGGAGGCCTCGATGCTCAGCTGCCCGTTTCCCCTGGTTGGTCCAGTCGCAATTATTCGGCCGGCCGCTCCTCCGGGCCTTCCCCTACCGGCGGGGGAGGCACGGGGACGGTTCCCGCCGCGGGCTCGCCGCCGCCGGGCACCTCGCTCATGCCGGACATGGCCCCCGCGGCCCCGCCTCCCGGGCGCGCCAGGGAGCCCATGATCTGGGCGGCCAGGGCCTCCAGGACGCCGCCGTTTCCTCCCCCCGCCACCAGGATCTGGGGCACGAAGGAGACGCCGCTGCGGGAGAGGGCGTCCACGGAGTTCACCAGCGCCGTGGGGCCCTGCCCCAGGGCCTCCACCTGCGCCTTATAGGCCTTGGCGCGGGCCATTCCCACCGCCTCCACCTCCGCCCCCTTGGCGGCCCCGGTCTCGCGGATGTAGAAGGCCTCGCCGTCCGCCTCGGCTTTGCGGGCGTTGGCGTTGTTGGACTTTATCTCCACTCCCACCTTGGACTTCGCCAATTCCGCCTGCATGTCCGCGGTTCCCTTGGCCTGCTCGGTCTCGATGCGCTGGACCTGGGCGTCCTTTTGCTTCTGGAAGGTCTCGATCTCCTGGCGTGCGATCTCCCTCTCCGTGAGCACGCGCACCAGGTCGGGCGGAAACACCACGTCCTGGATGTAGACCCCCTTGGTCTCCACCTGGTAGTCGTCCAGCTTGGCGCGGATGTGGTCGTAAGCCTCCTCCTGCACCTGCTGGCGCGTCTCTATGAACTGCACCGCCTGCATGGACTGCAGCTTGTCGCGGAAGTGGTTGCCCACCGCCGCCTGCAGCACCTCGTTCACCAGGTTCTGCATGGTCCCCACCATGGAGATGACCTTGGGGGCCCTGGTGTCGGGGACGTGGATCTGCACCTGCAGGTCGATGGCGAAGATGAAGCCCTCGCGGGACTTGGCCACGATCTGCTTGAGCTGGCGGTCCAGGAGGTGGGCCTCGGAGGTGGCCTCGGCCCAGTTCAAGGTGAGGATGGCGGTGGGCACGATCTCCGCCTGGTAAACGCGTGGATTGATGGGGTATTTACCGGTGCGCAGGGGCTCCTGCCAGATGCCGCGGTGCCCCGGCCGCACCAGGGAACCGAACTTGAACTCCACCCCGGAGGTGTCCACGGTGGAGAGGCCCACGTAGGCCTTGATCACCGCCACCTGACCTTGCTCCACCACCAGCATGGGCACCAGCTCCACCCCCACCAGGAAGGGGTTGAGGGCGTAGGCGCCGTAGAGCAGGGGGTCGTGCTGCAGGCCGATCTTGCCCCCGTTATCGAGGAAAGCCTGGAAGTCCTGGTAGTTGTTGTGCAGGTTGTTCTTGCTCCCCAGCAAGGCCTCGATGAGCTCCAGGTCGCTGGCGCCGGAAGCCTCCATCTCCGCGATGTCCTCGAAGGCCCCCAGGCGGCTGGCGATGGCCCCGGAGGGCAGGGGATCACCCTCGTAGGTGGTCACTATTCCCACCATGTCGATGAGATGCTTGCCGTCGGCGCTGGGTTGCGGCGAGATGCGCACCAGGTCGAGGTGGTTGGGATGGAGGCCGAAGGACTGCGGGGTGAGCACGCCCTCCCTGCCGGCAAGCTCCCTGAGCTCCGGAGATACGGGCACTCCGTACACCTGGTTCTTGGTCAGCACCAGGAAGGCGACGGGATGGATGGGGACCATGGTGCCCGGAGGGAGCACCGGGCGCTGCACGCCCTTCTGTCCCCCGTTGGCGATGAAGCCCTCGAGGTCGGTGAAGTTTCCGAACTCCTTCTTATATACCGCCGACTTCGCCCCGATGGGCAGCGGCTGGCCCACCTGGGCGATGACCACGCCGATCTCCCCCGCCGGCACCTGTACCCAGGGGTATTTCTCCACGCGAAATACGATCCAGAACTTGAAACGCAGGCCGGGCATGAGCAGCTCGGCTTGGTAACCCGCCTCGCCCCGGAAGGCGATGGGGTTGTCCTCGGAGAGCTTCTTGAGGGAGAAGCGCTTGATGACCAGTCCCACCTGGGTGGGCCCGATGCGCCGGAAAGACGGAAGGGTGAGTAAAAGAACGATGGCGATGACGATGATCGCGACAGCCAAGCCCATGATGCCACCTCCGCGGTCGAGATGTAATCAGCTACCCGCGCGCCTTGCGCACGAACCAAGTATACACCTCGCAGCCACTTATCGGTGGGGCCCGTTTACGACTTCTTGCGCACCGGGAACTGCAGCTCGGTGATGAGGTCCCCTTCGTCCTTGACCGTGATGAGGTCGTTGTGGAAGACGGCTATGCCGGGGCCCATGAGCTCGTAGCCGTTCTCCGCTATCCAGCGCATGAGCTTGAGCTGGGAGTCCTGCACCCCGGAGTGCGGCCCCTTATGCACCAGAAAGGCGACATCCTGGGCGGGCACGGTCTTCACCGCGGCCTCCCCGGATTCCGCCATCTCCAATATCTCCCGCGGCGGCTCAAGCGGTCTCATCTCCTACCTCCCGGTTTCATACTCGTACATGGCGGTCAAAGGTCCGTCAGGAGAACATTATATACATCTCTAGGGGGTGAAGACCGGCCTCGGGACCGAGACGCAGCATCATCCCCGGAACCAGGCTTGAGATCAGGGGCTGCTTGCGCCTTAAGCCCGGGCCCGACCCCCTTGGAAGAGGCGCACCTTTATCCCTGGAGCCTGGCTTGGGCTGAAGCATCTTTAGCCCAAGGTTCGGACCTGGCCTCTGGGATGACCATGGGGGCTTAGGGCTTCCAGGAAGGCCTCCAGGCGAGTGGATAGCTGGCCCTCCTGATACTCGCGCTCGTCCACGCAGTCTCCGTCGATGGTCAGCACCGGCACCCCTATCTCCTGAAGGGCGGACTTGACCAGCATGGCTCCGCCGCAGCTCTGCCGGCAGCCCCAGTGATTGTAGTGGATGGCGCCGTCCACGCGGTAATCGCGCGCCAGGCGCGCCAGGTGAGCGGCCCTCCTCTCCGCCGCACCGACCAGGAAGTGCCCCGCGACCTTGCCGGCGAGGGAGGGATATGGCCTCTCTGTATCCAGCTCGTCCCAGGTGGCGTGGGTGTATTCCTCGCAGACCAGGCGCGCGCCGTGGCGCTCCAGGGCGTCGAAGATGCCCTGGGCGTACCAGGGCTTGAGGTGCATCCACATCAGGCGTATCGCTCCCTCGCCCGCACAGCCCCTGCGCTCCAGCTCCTCGGCCAGCAGGCGGTAGTACTCCGCCCCCTCGCGGGAGCCCAGGCTCCCCGCCAGCACGCTTATCCCGCCCATGGCGTCCTTGCCGTCAAGGGTGCAGTCGTCGCGCCGCCGCATCTCCTCCACCCGTCGCATCTCCCGCAGCGCCCGGTTGGAGAGAGCGAGCGCCTGGCGCAGCTTCTCCCCTCCCTCGTCCGCCGACAGCCCTGCTAGGGATACCATGACCTCCGCGGCCTCCTCCATCTGCGAGGCCAGCATATCCAGGCCGTCCGCGTCGTCGCCGAGGGGGACGTCCAGGATGCGATGGGGGGCGCCGTAGAGGTCGGCGGCGAAGGCGAAGGAAAGGGGGGCGGAATCGCAAGGGTAGTTGACGGTGAGGAGGAGGTCGGGCTCGGGCAGGAATCCGTCCAGGGCGCATCCCAGCACGCAGCGGTGGTAGGAACAGGCGTCGGAGGAGAATCCCTCCTCGCCCGCGCGGTCTATGAAGCGAGGGGCGAGCCCCGCGGAGGCCACCACCGCCGCGGCCATCTCGGGATAGAAAGGGATGCAGCCGGAGCCGATGACGAGCTCGCTGGGCACCAGGAGGTTGGACCATACCACGGGCGCCCGGTGCAGGTAGGCGTCTCGCGTGGAGCGGATAAAGTAGGAGAGGGACACGCGGTCCGCCTTCCACTGCGGTCGGTTGATGGGAGAGCGCGCCAGGGTTTCCACCGTTTTCCAGAACACGCGGGAGCGGAAGGTGGAGGGCGAAAGCCTGTCCATGTAGCGGTCCCTTATCTCCTCCACCAGTCCCATGCCCACATCCTCCTCCCGGTCAAATCTCCGGCGGCGATCCCGATCGATCAAGCCGCGTGCTATGTGCGGCCGACGCGAAGGCAGCGCGCATCGAGCCCTTTCGGCGCCGCCGCACGCGCGCGAGCCGCGGCCTTCTTCGTTCGGTTCGGCCGCGTTCGCTATCACACGCCTTACGGCCCGCGTCTTCCCGTATCCCGGCTACGCCCTTCCGCGCATCAAGGCGTGTTCTACTCCCGCTTCTCAACCCGTCCTTCCGGGCTTCAGAGCATCTCCAGGAACGCCTCCACGCGGGTGAGGAGCTGCCCGACGTGACCGTCCGCGTAGTCGCTCTCCAGCCGCAGCAGGGGAATGCCCTCCTCCCGCAACCTTCTCTGCACGCGGGGAAAATCGTAAAGATAGGAATCGCAGAACTTGAGGCCCGCGTAGATCACCCCCCGGGCTCCCGAGGCCTGAGCTTCCTCCACCAGGAGGTCCATGCGGCGCCGCGTGTCCGCCATGCGGGCGCAGGGCTTGCGCTGCAGATATCCCCGGGCGAGGGAGAGGCAGGCATCCTCGAGGCTTTCCCCCTCGGGAAGGATAGGCGAGGAGAAGGCGCGGTCGCCGTTGCATAGGTCCAGGCGCACCACCTCGGCTCCCGCCTCGTCCAGGACCGAGACCAGTCCCTCGGGATTGAGGAGGTTCCCCGTGAGCAGCACGGGTACTCCTCCCCGTGGCGCCTTTCCCGTCTCCGCCTCGGGTCTTTCGCCCGCGGGGGTTGACTGAAGGCCCATGGCCAGACGCAGGCGGGCGGTGCCGGTCAGGCCCTGTGCCTTCTCCAGGTAGAAAAGGCGGCGTTCCTCCCGGTGTTGCGCGGCCTCGCGCAACGCCCGTGTATCCATGGCCTTGCCCGTGAGGTCCTCCAGGGCTTTGGCGAGAAGGTGGAACTCCCTGGCCAGGAGGCGCTCGCCCAGGGAGCCTTGATTACGCGGCAGGTCCATGAGGTAAACGAAATCCCCGGGAAAACACGCCCGCCAGGCGTCGTGGAGGCGACGCATGCCGTCGCAGGCGTTGACGAAGACGGCATGGCGAGGCCCTCTCGTGTCGGCGTCCTCGCCGCCGTCCATGGCCGCCGCCAGGCAGGCGCGCACGTAGGGGCAGATGGCCTGGTGTAGAAGCGCGTCGGCTTTCTCCAGCCCCTCGGGGTCGCCGAAGTGGCGCACGGGCTCAAGCCCCGCCGCGTCCAGGATCTCCAGCGGGGTATATGCGCAAAACCAAGCCGTCCTTGTCTCGCCGTCCATCTTTTCCTCGCCACCGTCCGCGTCGTACGCGGGAGCGTTACGGGTCTCCGCCGCCCCCGCCGTCTCCCCTCTCCGCCCGACGGCCCGCCCGCAGACCGTATTCTACCAAAAGGGCCTTTTAGATGTCGCACATCATGGCATATATATATCACGGTATGTTCTCATCTCTGCGGGTATATTATTAAAAACCGTCTATTTGGTTTGGTTACCGTCGGACAGCGAAAAAGGAGGATGAGGGATGGACAAGTACGAGTGCACCATCTGCGGATACGTCTACGACCCCGAGAAAGGAGATCCCGACGCGGGTATCGCCCCCGGCACCGCCTTCGAGGACCTGCCCGACGACTGGGTATGCCCGCAGTGCGGCGCGGATAAGGACATGTTCGAGAAGCTGTAAAGCGAAACCTGGACTGCGCCGGAAAGACGGCTGCGCATAGTCCGAGTGGGCGAGGAAATACGGGGGGCATCGGCCGGCGCGGCCGTCGCTTGACGGAAAGGATGGCGGAACGGACGGGAGGTAAGAATGCTGCCGGTGAAAGTGAGCGAGGGAGTGCATTGGGTGGGAGCCCTGGACCCCCAATTGCGGGTTTTCGACATCATCATGAAGGCCGACCACGGGACCACGTATAACGCCTATCTCATCACCGGCGGGGATAAGATAGCCGTGGTCGATACGGTGAAGGCGCCCTTTTACGAGGACTTTATAGCCAATATCCGTTCCCTGGTCGACCCGCGCGACATCGCCTACGTCATCGTCAACCACACTGAGCCCGACCATTCGGGATCGCTGGCGCGTTTCCTGGAAGACGCCCCCAACGCCAAGGTGGTGTGCGACCGCCAGTGCAAGAACTTCGTGAAAAACATCCTCAACCGCGACGTGGATCCCATGCTGGTGCAGGATGGCGACGTGCTCGACCTGGGGGGAGGGACGGAACTGCGCTTTATCCACGCTCCCTTCCTGCACTGGCCGGACACCATGTTCACCTATTACGGCAAGGACGGCGTGCTCTTCACCTGCGATTTCCTGGGCGCCCATTACTGCGACGACCGCATCTTCGACGACCTGGTGAACGATTACTCCCACGCCTTCGAGTACTATTACCTGGTCATCTTCAGACCCTTCAAGAAGCACGTACTGGAGGCCATCGAAAAGATCAAGGACCTGGAGATCAAGGTCATCGCCACCAGCCACGGCCCGGTGTTGCGCAGCGACCCCTGGTCTTACGTGGAGAAGTACCGTTCCTGGAGCCTGAAGCCGGAGCCCACGGGGCAGAAGAACCTGCTGGTCTTCTACGCCAGCGCTTACGGCAACACCGCGGCCCTCGCGGAGAGCATAGCCAGGGGAGCGCGCGAGGATGGAGCGCGGGTAACGGTCATGGATGTCGCCTCCACCGAGCTGGGGTTGATGATCGACCGCATCGAGGCGGCGGACGGGATCGCGGTGGGCTCCGCCACCATCAACGGGGACGCGGTGGAGCCGGTATGGTACCTGCTCTCGCATCTCGCCACCCTGAACCTCAAGGGTAAGGTTGGCGCCTCCTTCGGCTCCTACGGCTGGAGCGGCGAGGCCCCCAAGCTCATCGCCGAGCGGCTTAAGGGATTGAAGCTCAAGGTAGAGGAGGAGCCGTTGCGGGTCAACCTGGTCCCTACCGCGGAGGACCTGCGCGAGGCGGAGGAGTTCGGCCGCCGCATCGCCCGCTCACTTTGAGCCGCATGGATGGGGGAGGCGGCGGAAGGGCGCATAGGTCGCGGTTAAGATGCTCCTCTTCCATCTTCCGTAACCCCGCATAGCCCTTGCCGTTCAGGGGATGTGTGGACCGCGGGCGTTTGCCGCGAAGGGGGGCAGGGGTCATACGGGCGAAGCCGGCGAGGTTTACCTCACACGTCCGGGGTTCAAAAGAGCCTTTTGCCCTGTCTATGACCCGTGCACGCTGCAGGTAACCGCGGTGCCTTTTAGGTTGTAAACTCCCCCCGCGGGACATGCCGGAACGCTCTGGAGGCATTTCGGCACCAGCTGCTGGATGGACTTGGGATATGTTCCCTCCATGGCGTAATACTGCTGTACCGCCCCCGAGATGAGCTTGCGGTTGGCGGCGCAAGCGGTGGCCTCCGACTGCCCCACGGGTCCGCCCGGCGTCGCGTTCTCCCCGGGAGCGGCCGTCTCGCTTCCCCCGCCGCAGCCGGCGATGAGGACGAGGACCGCGGCAAGGACGATAAAGGCAAGCAGCCATCTTCTCATGGCGTTTCCTCTCTCTCGATCACTCCCCTACGGACGTTCTTATCGGTTGGGGAGGCCTGTTGACTTGAGAGCCGGTGGTTCCGGGCCTACAGCTTGCCTGTATCCATATCGCGGATAGCCCGGATGACGGTCTTCTTGGCGATGCTGTTGATGATGCTGGGGGGGCTTTCCAGGATGGAAGCGCGCCATTCCTCCAGGGGACGGTCGGCCTCCTTGAACGCCTCGTAGAGGGTGTCCTGGAGCTGCGCTAGATTGGGCTCGATATAGATCTCGTAAATATGTTTCTGGGAGCCCGAGAGCTCGTCCACGTCCCTGGAGAGGACATCCCGGAACTCCTGCTTGATGCGCTTGCCCCGGTTCCTCATATAGTAGGCGTTGAGCTCCTCCAGGAAATCCACCATCGCGCTCGTATTCCCCTTGCTCTCACCCCCGGCCTCCCGATATATATTAGCCGCTCATGGCCCGAAATCAAAACACCGGCCGTGCCGCACATCGTATCATGCAGCCAGTAAAAGGAATCGGATGGCCGGCCGGCTTGCTTTAGGGCGGGGAGGCAAAGACCCTAGACCCGGATAAGCGGCTCATGCCGCTTGCCCGGGGGGTGAGCGCATGCACGTCGGTCCCCGGCCGGGTCGATGACGAGAAAGACCGGCACAGGAACGGGAGCCATGCGGGAGCGCCCTGAGCTTTGAGCCGGATGGAGCAGGCCGGTTTTGGCCCACACCCCAAGCGGATGCCGTCGCCTTTCGCGAGACTTGGGTCCGCGCGGAATCGTGCCTTGCGAGTCCGGCATATGGCGGGCGGAGATCTTGCCGGAAAAAGGCCCTCTCGAGAGGGCCTTGAGTTCTGGTGGAGCCGATGGGATTTGAACCCACGACCTCTGCCGTGCGAAGGCAGCGCTCTCCCGCTGAGCTACGGCCCCACGTTCGCAGGGCTATTCTAGCAGAGGGGAGCGCCGCCTTCCACACCGGCGGCTCGGGGGCAGGCCATGGCCCTTCGCGCGCAGCGCCGGAGACGCTTTCCCGCCCCGTATGCGGCTCAGGGCCATGGCTTAAAGGACGGAGGGAGAGACTCGGCCTCTATCGAACCCGCTACGCAGCTTCTTTACGCGCGGTGCGAGCGAGGCGCGGAACCCGTGAAGCGCTCTCGGCTCTAATGGAGTAGAGTAGTGGAGAGGAAAGTAACGGAAGGCGGCGCCTCACGGGTCCCCGGCCCCTCGCGTCGCCGCCGGGTAGGAAATGCGGCCGAAAGCCGAGAGGAGTAAGGAATGTCGCAAAGCATGCGCCGCGTTTTTGCCGCTGCCCTGGCGGCGGTGCTGTCGATGGCCCTGGGGTTGCCTGCGACATCATGCTCGCGAGTCAGGGAACTCGCAGTCGAACCCGAGAACGGGAAAACGGGCGGGGGGCCTCGAAGCGCTTTTTCCTTTCTGGTCTGCGGCGACCCCCACGCGCGCACCGACCTTCTCGGCGAGATAATAAGCCGGGCGCGTCCGCATGAGTTCCTGGTGATAACCGGGGACATCTCCACCGGCAAGGGCTTGGAGGAGATGCGGGGCATGAAAGAGTTCCTTGACGGCACGGGCATCGCTTACCACGTCATCCCCGGCGACAACGACATGCCGAATGGCGACCTATCCGTGTTCCGCGAGGTGTTCGGCCCCGATCACTATTTCCTCGACCTCCAGGATGCCCGCCTCGTCTTCGTCAACGACGCCGTGGCGGGGGTGGGGTGTCCGGACGAGCAGCTCACCTGGCTGGAGGAGACGCTCTCGGGGCTGGAGGGGGAGAAGACGGTCATCGCGTTCTCGCACGTTCCTCCCGGGGCGCCGCTTGGGGTGGGAAAGGGCGGTTTCCAGCCCCGGGAGACGGATAGCGCCCGCGAGATGCTCGACATCCTGGCCCGCGCGGGATCGCCTGTACTCTACTGCGGCCACATCCACGCTTACATGCTCTACGGCTCCGGCCCCCCGCGGGTGGTGGTCAGCGGGGGAGCGGGAGCCGACCCCCATCTCTCCGAGCAATCGGGCGGCTTTCACCATTTCCTACGCGTGACCGTTGACGGAGGCGAGGTGAGCGAGGAGGTCATCCGGCTCTGAGCGGGTCGGCGTAAGCCTCGTGAAAGCCGGCTACGTGGCGGCAGGCTATCGCCCGGGCTTGAAGATGCATGGGGAACCCGCGTTTGTCCGTATGCCGCCGCCCTGCCCGTGCAAGCCGGGCTTTTCTTCCCGTCCCTCGACATCTCCCGCGTTCGCAAAACTTGCGCGCCTATTCCTGGGTAAAAGCCTTGCGAGTCAATGCCGGGATCCACTTGCTTTGCGGCCACGCTAACCCAACTTCCGCACCCTAAAGAGAGAAATCTCCCGCAAACACCCCGATTTTAGTCTGCCTTGAGATAGAACCGCAGAAAAACCGGCTATGGTATCGGGAA
>JACVJD010000052.1 GCA_015711825.1 Candidatus Solincola daggyaiensis | reverse complement strand
GTAAAAGACCATAAGGGTGGTGCGGGAGCTGGGCTGAAGGTCATAGGTCTTGACCTCGTTCCCTCCCTGCCCCGGACCGAACATATAGGTGGCGGTGACCTGGATGGGCACAGGGTTGGGGTTCTGCAAGCACAGCCATTCCTCGAAACCGTTGCGGGTGGTGCCCTCGGCGAAGTACCACTCCTTGCCCGCCGCGGTGGCTCCCACCACGTTGTGGCCCCCGTTCCAGGCTCCCTTGTAATTGAAGTACATGGGTCGCTCGGCCACGATGGGCCTGTCGGAGGTCACCTTCATGGAGACGTCCTGGCCAGGCCGGTTGACCTCGTCGAAAAGACGCAAGTAGAGATCGGCTCCCGTATTTGGATCCTGGTTCAAGGTGCATATAAGCGCACCGCACATTACTATTGCAGTCGGGTCTTTCTCTTTAATCGCTGTATAGCCTGTCTGAAGCAACGGCAGGTAATCGGTCTCTACCTGGCCTCCGAAATGATATGTCTCCGGACCGAAGAGGCTTACCGCCTCGGAGTCCACATCCCAACCAGGCTCATTCCATATCTCATAGAAATCCACTACGGAACCATAACGCTCCGCGATTTTAGAGCAGAACCTGTACCAGTCCTCCAGGTCCTTGGGCGGGGCCTTTGCCGCCTTATCCCCGTACGCCGGGTCCTGGGCCCACTTCGGTATCGTGGGCCCAAGGGTCAACAATATCGACTCAGCTCCATCCGCAAGCATTCGCTTGATCTCCCTGTCAAAGTACAGCCAGCTGTATTTTCCTTTGCTCTTCTCAACCAGGTTCCACATCACGATCACCTTAAAGTGTCGGATCTCTTCTCTTTCCGCCTTTTGTACCTTCGCGGCCGTGCGGTTTTGATAATCGCGCGTATCCAGGCCGAGCACGGTCATGTCCGCGGCGCCCGCGGCCCGCACGCCTTCTCCGACACCGGCTTCTCTTCCTTCAGAACCTGCTCCGACAGCCACGCCTACCGCCGGCGCAAGAGCCGTGGCCGATATCAAAACCATCAGGGTAATGGTGCAAGCAAAATACCTTTTCAACGCGCGTTCCCTTTTCATGCTCCTCCTTTATCGCCTTTCCATCAACCGACCGGCCGTGCTTTGAGCGTTACCCAATATAACGTCCTTGCGGTTCTTCTCTTACCTTCCGCACCTTGCTTCGCCGCCCTTACCGGGCTGGTTCCTTTGACGATTATACGTCAAGGATGTTCCGCTTCAAGCGTTTCAAACTCCGCTTCCTGTATGCGGCTCTCCTCCGTCAGGTGTGGGTTGGAAGACGACGACAACGGATTGGCTATAAGGAAAAAGGAGGCCTTTTTTCGGGTCAGAGATGGCCGCTCAAGACCATCCCCGCTCAACCCGCCTTTTTCCTTTCGGCTATCTCCTGCAGCTTCTTCTCCAGGCGCTCTACCAGCGTGTCCCAACCCCGGGTGGCGATTATCTTCTCCCTGCCCCTCCGGCCCATGCGGTCGGCCAGATCGGGATCCTCTATGAGCTCCAGGGCGCGCCGCGCGTATTCCTCGACGTCACGGCACAGGTAACCGTCCACGCCGTGCTCGATGATGCCGCGCGCCGCGGCGCAGTAGGCGTTCCCCAGCACCGGTCTGCCCCTCAGCCAGGCCTCGCCGAACACCAGGCAGAAGCTCTCGTGCAGGGAGGGGAAAAGCAGGGCATCGCAGGCGTCGAAGGCGTCCAGCACCGTTAGCCTGGGCTGCGCTCCCAGATAAACGACCCCTTCCTGGCTTATGGGGAGGTTGTCCTCGTCGGGCCCGATCATCGCCAGCATCGCCATGGGCTCCCTCTCCCTTACCAGGCGCAGGGCGGCCATGGCGACGCGGTAGCCCTTGTACTCGTTCTTCCTGCCCACCCAGAGGAGGAGCGGTCGGTTATCCAGGCCGAAACGCTCCCTGAACCTGCGGCCGTCTATTTCGGGTGAGGAGAATTCCTCGAGGTCGTAGCCCGGTCCGATGGCGAAGGCCGTAAGCCCCCATCCTTTCATCAGCTCCTCGACCACGCCGGAATTGGCCTCCACCCCGGCCGCTCCCTCCAGCGCTTTTTTGAAATGGTCCCAGTAGTGGTTAGGGTCGCGGGTATGGAAAAGGGGGAAGGCCACGAAGGGCTTGCCCGCCGCCTGGGCGGCCCGCCAGGCCAGCTCCAGGGTGGACATGGGCGCCATGGCCCCCAGTACCACGTCGTACCCCGAGGCCGCGGCCATCACTCTACGCTCAAGTTGCCGTGAATGGGGCCCCATGATATAGCGGTGTCTCCTGGAGGCTCGCTGCGGCCTGCGCTCGGCAACGCCCCACAGAAGGCTCGAAAGCACGGACTCCCGCGCGGTCTCCACGAATTCCCTCCACCCCCTATCGATGGCCAACTCACGCTCCCCACCTCCCACGAGGGCCGTGACCCGGCGCACCGCCAGCCCCACCTCCCTGGCGTCGCCACCCGGGCGCGCCGTCCTCGGCACCGTGAACCTGACCACCGCGGCGCGGCGAGGTCCGAATGCCACCCTTAGCTCACGCGTGCGCCCCATCATGAGCTCGAACTCCCAGGAGCCCTCTCCGGGCACCTCCACCTGCAGGTTGGTATCCATGTAAGGATAGGCTTTCACCACCAACCCCTCCAGGCCCTCGCCGCCCAGCACCAGGGTCGCCGACCTGCGCGTCCATCGGGCGGGGCCGTCGTCCCAGGTCTCCGCCTCGTGCCAGCCGCAGAGAAAGCAGTGCTCGTCCGCTCCGGATACCGCCCCCTCCATGAGCGCCGAGAACTCGGGACTCTCCCTTTCCTTTTCCTGCATGGAAAGAAAATCCTTCACGATTCTTCGCGCCCGCCTGGGCTTGGGATTGCTCACCTCGAAGCGATGTACCTTAACCCCCTGGTCCTCTTCCTCTCCGCCCGGGAGGAAGTTGTCCCATACCAGGTAATTGAAGGGGGTCTGGATCATGTGCTGCGAGCGCGTGGTGTACACCTCGACATCGTGGCCCCTCGCGGCGAGGCGGAGCATCAGCTCCCGCAGGTACCTCTCGCCCCCTCCCGGTATGTCCCTTCCGTATCGGTAGGTGACCAGAAGGATACGCATAACGAGATGATCTCCTTATCCTTATCCTTGTCCTTGCCGTATCATGGGCACGGCGAACAGTCAGCGATTCGCGCGGCCCCTTTCTCCGTGCCCCCCCGTGCATAGGTTATCCCATGTCGCTGGGACGGTAAACCCGCTTTCATGCCTCAAGAAGCGAGAGGATAGAGGGCAGGGCGACCTCATTTCGCTCCTCGGGGTAAAAGCGGCCTCCCGGGACAGGGAAGCCGCACCGGCCGACACCTCAATGCAGGCCAAGGTAAGCCACGGCGATGCCTAGGGTGCGGTGATCCTCCACCCGCAGCGTGTCCTTGGGCCGGAAGGGGTTTTCCACCTCGATCTCCACCTCGTGCACGCCCGGCCCGATGTTGTAGGGCAGGGGAATGCGGTGTACATGGTATTCATTGGGAACCTCGAAGGTGGAGACCTGGCGGCCGTCTATTCTCACCGTCACGCGCGACAGGCACTCCGGATGGGCCATCAGGGTGCGGATGCAGAGCTGCCGGCGTCCTCTGCCTGTGCGAAGAAACACCGACGCCCTTTCGGCCGTCCAGCGGAAAGAGATCCCGCGGGCATCGGTCTCCAGGCCGTACCAGCCTTCGCCTAGCGCTTCCGGCCTCGCGTGGCCCATTTCCAGCCTGGCGCCCAGCTCCTTCTCCACCGGCCTCGTGCCCGTTCCGTTCCCGTTTCCCCTCGGATCCACCCCCACGGGGGGCTCGCCGATCTGAGGGCAGAGCACCCCCTCGGATATGAGCTGCAGGTCGCTCGCCACGCGCCTCGCCGCTATCTCCTTCCTGAGGCGCAGAGTATCCGGCAGGTAGAGCAGATTCCAGGCCAGCGCCTGGGCCATGCGCAGGGGAAGGATCGCTTTCTGCCGCGCGTTGAGGCCGCTTTCCATCTCCGAGCACATACGCCGGCCGAACCAGAAGAGCAGTTCCCTCCTCACCATTCTGAGGGTATCCGACTCCATGTTCTTGATCAGCGCGCGCAACCGGTTGCGCTCGTAAAGGTACTGGTTACGGAGACGGCGTTTGCCCATGGTGAAGGAAAGGAGATGCCTGGCCACCGCCCGGGGCTCATAGCATACGCGGTAGCCGTAGATGTTCATCCTCCATCCCAGGTCCACGTCCTCGAAAAGGTAGCGGTAGCGCTCGTCGAATCCTCCCAGCTCTTCGAACACGCTTTTCCTCATCATCATCGCCGCCGTGCAGGCGTACATGACCCTCGGCACATGGCGATAGGTCCCGGAATCCTGGTCGAAGATGCCCCGATCCCACGCGTATCCCAACAGATTGATCATGCCCCCGGTGCTGTTTAACACCGCGGAGTGTCCATTGAGCATGATATGAGAGGCGCACGCTCCCAGGCCGTCGCCGTCGGAGGTCATGGCCTCGAGCATGTATCTCATCCAGGAAGGGTGAAGCTCCACGTCGTTGTCCAGGAAGGCCAGGTATTCTCCCCTGGCCACCGACGCCCCGATGTTCTTGGCGGCCGCGGGTCCAACGTTCCTGCGGTTCACCAACAGCCTCACCTCGGGGTATCGCGAGAGCACCAGCTCGGCGCTGCCGTCGTCGGAGCCGTCGTCCACCACGACGACCTCGAAGGGTTGGTCGGTATCCTGGGCACGCAGGGAATCCAGGCACGAGGAAAGCAGCTCTTCGCCGCGATAATTGGCGATAACCACGCTGGCCAGCGGGCGTTCGCCTTCCTCCATATGCGAGCTCTCCATATTCAATCGATGCTCCATGGAGCCTCCGCCATTTCCGTGATATTTACTGCCCATAACCGCGGGCCGTTAAACTATTTCTCCTTCATGGCGCATGCGATATCGCAAGCTCTCTCGCATACCCCGTCTCTCCCGTCCACCCCCGGGCATTGACGGCCGTCAACCCTCTGCGAGGCACGTCCTGCGCCATGATGTCAAGTGAGCCCCCCCGGAAGTCGAATTAATTATAAACGACGCGGGTGAGATGCGCAGCGTCGCACAGCGTTATAAGCATCGTGACTTTCCGTTTACAGACGAGGCGGGAGCCTGAAAGCGGGCTTGCTTTTATCGCCAAAAGGGGGGGCAGGCATACTGTTGCGGGCGATATCGGAGCGGGAGGAGGAAGCGTAGGTTGAGGAGTAGAGAAACCCCGGTTGTGATCATCGCCATCCTAGTCGGGACGGCTCTGGTTTTTGTCGCGCCGCTGATCGCGCCTCCGCGCCAGGCGGCCGCTTACACCTACCCTCCGGGTTGGCGGCTGGAATGGGTGCATGACATGGGGAGTATGTTCAAGCACTCCTCTCCCACCCTTGCCGACGTCGACGGCGACGGCCGCCAGGAGGTGCTCATAGGCAACACCAACGGCCATTTCTACTGCGTGGACGCCGGGGGCGGGATAAGGTGGGATTTCTACACCGGCGCGCCCATCCAGTCCACCCCCCTGGCGGTGGATTGCGACGGGGATGGGAAGCTGGAGATATTCTTCGGTTGCGATAGCGGTTACGTTTACGGCCTCAACTACCAGGGACAGCCGCTCTCCGCCTGGGGGTGGCCGAAGTTCGGCGGCACCGCTTTCGGTTACAAGGAGGTGTTCTCCTCTCCCTCCAGCGGGGACCTGGACGGCGACGGGGACCTGGAGATAGTGGTGGGCTCCTGGGGGCACTACATCACCGCCTGGCATTACCAGGGGCCGGTGGCCTGGCAATATTACAACGCCGACACCGTGTGGTCCTCCCCCGCCTGCGCGGACATCGACCTGGACGGAAAGGACGAGGTGGCCATAGGCGCCGACTGCTGGGGCGGGCCCAACTGGCCCTGGCCCCGGGGAGGATTGCTCTACGTCTTCGAGGGTGACGGCTCCATCAAAAGCGGGTGGCCGAAAACCCTGCCCCAGGTGATATGGTCCTCCCCGGCGGTGGCCGACCTCGACCGCGACGGGTTCCCCGACGTCGTCGTGGGCACCGGTCTGTTCTGGCAGAACACCAACCCGGGGGCGGGGAATTACCTTTCCTACGCCGACGGCAAGCACGTTTACGCCTTCAACTACCGGGGGGAGAGCCTGCCCGGGTGGCCCGTGAACACCGGCAACAACAATTTCGGCTCCCCCGCGGTGGCGGATATCGACGGGGACGGCTTCTACGAGGTGGCCTTGGGCTCCCTGGACAACAACATCTACGTCTGGGAGCATGACGGGCGCGTCAAGTGGACGCGCTGTTTCTGGCCGGTGCAGAAGATGGGCTCCCCGGCCATCGCGGACATCGACGGCGACGGCGATATGGACGTGATCATCCCCGAGGGCCTTTCCATCATGGCCTACGACCCCAACGGCGAGCACGTGCTCGACGCGGACATGGGCGGCAACATGTTCAACAGCGTGGCGGTGGGAGATATCGACGCCGACGGCAAAACGGAACTGGTCATCGCCACGGGGGCGGACGGCCAGACGGGAAAGCTCTTCTGCTGGGAGACCGGGCCCTACCGCGCCGACCTGGCGGCCTGGCCCATGTTCCGCAAGAACGCCCGGCACAGCGCCTCCTACAGCCACCAGGAGGTGCCGGACATCTGGCCCCCGGAGAAGGTGAAAAGCCGCTGCTACCTCGCGGAGGGTTACACGGGCAAGGGATTCAGCCAGTGGATCCTGCTCATGAACCCCCTGGACCGCGAGATCGCGGTGCAGATCAGGTACATATTGCCCAGCGGCTACTCGGTGATAAAGGTCGTCAATATCCCGCCGCGTTCGCGCATGACCGTTCCCGTGAACACCACCATCGACGGCCAGGAGGTAAGCGCCTCCATCATCAGCGACCAGGAGGGGTTGATCGCGGAGCGGGCGTTGTATTTCCAATACGAGAGCGGGAACGGCGCCTGGTCGGGCGGACATAACGTCATGGCCGTGGATGCCCCTCGGGAGGAATGGTACTTCGCCGAGGGTTGCACGCGGCCGGGCTTCCACACCTGGCTCACCCTGCAGAACCCCGGCGAGGAGGACGCCCGTGTGACCCTGGATTACCTCTGCGGGGACGGCGTCAACGTGCGCAAGACGGTGACGGTAAGGGCTAGGTCGCGCTACACCGTGGCCGTGCACGGCGATGCGGAAGGCATCGGGGCGCACGACAACGCCCACGGGGACGTGTCCATCAAGGTGACCTCGGACCGCCCGGTGGTGGCGGAGCGCCCCATGTACTTCAACTACGACGGGGCCTGGGACGGGGGCTCCAACGTCATGGGCGCCGCCGCGCCCTCCCTGCAATGGTACTTCGCCGAGGGGTGCACGCGGCCCGGCTTCCACACCTGGCTGTGCCTGCAGAACCCCGGCGACGAGGACGCCCGCGTGACCCTGGATTACCTCTGCGGGGACGGCGCCAACGTGCGCAAGGAGCTGAGGGTGAAGGCGCGCTCCCGCGCCACCGTGGCCGTGCACGGCGACGCCCTGGGCATCGGGGTGCACGACAACGCCCACGGCGACGTGTCCATCCGCGTGACCTCGGATGTTCCCGTCATGGCCGAGCGCCCCGTCTATTTCCTCTACAACGGGAACATCGCGGGCGGCCACAACACCGAGGGCTATCCCCTTGACCGCTAGGCGGCGCGTAGCCACAAGCGCCCCTGGGCCGTCAGCCCGCTCTGCGATACGGGCTACGCCTCAACCGCGTCGCCTAGGCCGTGGTTTCTTGCCATAGCCCCATCCCTCAATTCATGCGTGGGATATCGGAAGGCCCGGCTATTCTGCTGCTCGATAGGGAAAAGTCCTTTGCGGGCACATAGGGTTTCAGGCAAGCTCTTAGCCCGCGGACCTCTCCCTGGCCTTGCGCGAGAAACATAGATAGGACTTCATGGCCAGCACGCAGGAGTGGAGGTCATTGTAAACGGGGATGCCGTACTCGCGCAGCCGCTCTTCCATGGTATCGAAATAGCGCAGGTCCCCGAACATCCAGGAGACCATGGCCTTGCCGCTCTCCCGCACCGCCTCCCCGATCTCCTGGAAGGGGAAGTATTCTATCATGCGCGACGCGAAGGGGAGGAGGATCACGCCGTCGACGCGCTCATCCGCCAGCACCGCCTTGATGGAGTCCCCGAAGGCCGTGAAGCCCTTCTGCTCGATGGCGGGCCAGATGTCCACGGGGTTGGAGGGGGCCATCCAGTCCGGGAACACCTCCCTGCGCAGGAAGTCTAGGGTGCGCGACTGAAGCGCCGGCACCTTGAGACCCGCGGTGCGCAGGAGGTCGGTGAGCACCACCCCTCCCCCGCCGGTAACCGTGACCACCGCCACGCAGTCGCCCCCCGGGGTGGAAAGGCGGAAGGGGTCGGGGTGGAGAGAGAAGGCCTTGCCCAGGTTCATGAGCTCCTGGAAGTCGTCCACCCTGATCACCCCCGCCTGGCGCAGGGCTCCCTCCACCACCTCGTCGGAGCCCGCCAGGCTGGCGGTATGGGACAGCGCGGCCCTCGCCGACTCCTCGTACCGTCCACCCTTCAGCACCACCAGCGGCTTGCGTCCCGCCATCTCCCCCGCCACCTCGAGGAAGGCCCTGCCGTCGACGATGGACTCCAGGTAGGCCACCACCGCCTTGGTCTTGGGATCGGAGGACATGTAGCGCAGCACTTCCACCTCGTCCACGTCCATCTTGTTGCCGATGGCGCAGGCCTTGGAGACGGTGAAATACCCGGAGATGACGTATTGCAACATGAAGCCCGCCGCCAGCATGCCGCTCTGGGCGATGATCCCCAGGGTGCCGGGCCTAAGCCTCTCGTGCACGTCGGGCACGCGCATGAAGGGGGTGAAGATAAAGGGGTCGGTATTGACCAAGCCGGTGCAATTGGGCCCCCATAGGCGCAGCCCGGTGCGGGCCGCTATCTCCCGGCAGGCGGCGTCGATGCGCCTTCCCTCCTCGCCCACCTCCGCGAAGCCGCCGGACTCCAGCACCGCCGCCTTCACCCCGGCGGCCGCGCAGTCCTCCAGCACCCCCGGCACCGAGGAGGCGGGCACGAAGACGATGGCCAGGTCCACCTTGCCCGCCAGTTCGCGCACCGAGGGGTAGCACTTCCTCCCCAGCACCTCATCCCGTCCCGGGTTGACGGGATAGACCTCGCCCCGGAATGACTCCAGCATGTTGGCGATGATGCTGTATCCGCCCTTGAGCTCGTTGGGCGTGGCACCCACCACCGCCACGCCGCGCGGGGCGAAGAATGTCTCGAGGCCGGTCCCTTCCCGCATGCTGCATCCCCTCCCGTGTCTTGTATGCACGCGCTATTGCATTTTCTCGCGGACGTGAGCATATTCTACAATATTGTCCTGTTGCCGGGATAAAGGAAGGGCAGGATATGGCGCCGTTGTCGGACACGAACGCGCCACCCGCTAAAGGGATGTCGGGGTGGCGCGAGCACCTGCTGGTGATGGTCCTCTTCGTGTTGCTGGTTTTTCTCTTCACCCTCCCCTTCTCCCTGCGCCTGCACCGCGAGGTGGTCTCCAGCCACGTGGACAATCTCCTCAACGTGTGGATCATGTCCTGGGACGCCCATGCCGTGACCACCCATCCCGCCGCGCTCTTCCAGGCGAACATGAACCACCCTTCGCCCGACAGTCTGGCCTTCTCGGAGCACCTCTTCATCCTGGCCATGCTCGCGGCCCCCGTGAACTGGGTGACCGGCAACCCCGTACTGGCCTACAATCTGGTGGCCCTGCTGGGTTTCGCCCTCTGCGGCTACACCATGTACCTACTGGCAAGATACCTGGCCGGGAGCAGGCTTTGCTCTCTGGCGGCGGGGATCTTCTTCGCCTTCGTGCCCTACCACTTCTCCACCATCGTGCACGTGCACGTCAGCCTGTACCTCTTTCAGCCCCTTATCATCCTCATGCTCTTCCGCTACTTCGATGGGGGCGGCCGCCGCTACCTGGCGGGGTTGGGCGCGGCTTTTCTCGCCCAGGCGCTGCTGGGGTGGTACCAGCTCGCCTTCTCGTCCATCCCCATCGGCCTCTTCCTGCTCTGGAAGGTCCTCTCCCCTCGCCGCCGCGAGCACGCGGGAGCGATCCTGCGCGCGCTCGGGGTGCTTGCGCTGTGCATGCTTTTGGTGCTGCCCTTCGCGCTGCCCTACTTCCGCCTCCACCGCGAGATCCCCGAGGAGGAGAGGGAGCCGGCCATCAACGTTATCGCCCATGCGAGCGCCCAGGATTTCCTGCGCGTGCTGCCCCAGAACTACCTTTACGGCAAGCTCGGCCTTTTTAGCACCGGAAACCCGGGGGAGGGGAACGCCCTCTTCCCGGGGTTCCTGGTATTCCCCCTCCTGCTCCTCGCCCTGCTTTCCGTGCTGCGCAATCACGCTCGGTCCGCGATGCGCGAGCGCGGACGGCGGGGCGGCTCCGAATGCGCCGGGGAAAGCGAGGCGCGCGGGCAGGGCTCGGGGGACGGCACCGGGAACGACCGGCCCCGGGATTCCCGTAGAGGGTATTTCCTCTACTTCGCCGTCCTCGGCCTCACCTGTTTCGTCCTCTCCCTGGGCCCGCAGCCCCACGGCATCCCCAATCTTCCCTATAAGCTGCTGCACAAGCTCCCTATCTACGGCTTCGTGCGCTTTCCCACTCGTTACCATATTATGGTTATACTTTCCCTCGCGGTGATGATCGCCTACGGCTGTTCCCACCTGCAGGGCCTCCTGGAACGCAGGCGTGGCCGCACCTTGGCCCGCGCCGCCGTGGCCGCGGTGGCGGTGCTCATGCTCCTGGAGTTCGCGGTGGTAGGCCTCCCTCGCACGGCGGTGGCGGTGGGAGACGCCGTGCCCCGCGTGTACCGCGAGCTGGCGGAGGCGGAGGGCGCGGTGGTGGCGGAGGTCCCCATGCCCCTCGTGGACAACAGCGTGGTTTTCGAGGACCCCTTGACCTTGAATTACGGCACCCTCGACAACACCTTCCTCTCCGCCCTGCGGGAGCAGGACGCCACCTACTTCTCCACCTACAACTGGAAAAAGCTGCTCAACGGCATGAGCGGTTACTACCCCCTCTTCTACCGTCGCTCCCTGGTGGAGATGGCTTCCTTCCCCTCTCCCCGCTCCCTGGACTTTCTGCGCGGCGCGGGGGTAAACCATTTGGTGGTGAAATGGGAATATTACCCTCCTGAGAGGCGCGGCGAGGTGCGCGAGGAGCTCGAGGGCTCCCCCGGGGTCGCCTTGGTGGATGATTACCCCGAGGGACTGAGCCTCTACCGCCTCCAGCCCCTGGAGACCGCCCCCGCCGCGGGCCTGGACATCCGCCTGGCGGTCCCCGGTCTGGCCATGCCGGGGCGGCCCCTTTCCGCCTCCCTGTCGATCTCCAATCCCGGACCCCTTCCGTTCCTGAACCTCGACGAGAGGCGCCAGCCCGTGGAGGCGTCCTGGAGAGACGACGCCGGAGAGCTGGCTAGGCGCGAGAGCTCCTATTTTTACTGCCCGTTTTTCATCGCCGGGGAAGAGGGAGCCCCGGCTCCCTTTCAGCTCACGGCGCCGGAGAGGGCGGGAGAGTACACCTTGAACGTGAGGGCGAAAAGCGGGGTCCTGGAGGGATGGTCCTGGGAGGCCAGGGTGGCGGTGGGGGACGCCGCCTCAGTGGAATCCGCGGGCGAGCTGGAGGGCGCGCTCGAGTACGCCGTGGATCTCCCTTTTCCCCATGGCGCGGGGGAAAAGGAGGAAGGTCTCGATGTGCGCGTGCGCGGACCTTCCGGCGCCCCGTTCGGCCAGGCTGATCACGAGAACGTCGCGGGGGTGGAAGCAGAGTCGGGTCCCGGAGGCGCTCCGCCGCTCCCCGTGTACGCCTCCGCCACACCGGAGAGGGAGCGGGGCGGCGTGAGGAGCGACGCGCATTCCCTCCCGCATGCCGGGTTCTCCCGCGCCGGGGAGGAAGGCGTTCCCGCGCTCCCGCTTCGCGCCGGGATATGTTTCCCGCTTGCCCTCGCGGTCCACAACGGGAGCGACGCCTTATGGGAGCGCCAGCGGCCGGGGGTGGCGGGCGCCGTGGCGGTCACCGCGCGCTGGACCAGGGACGGAGATCCGCGATGGGAGATGGTGCAGCAGGCGCTGCTGCCGTGCGACCTCGCTCCCGGCCAGGAAGAGGCCTTCCCGGCCCTCCTCCAGGCCCCCTTCGAGGAGGGCGAATACTCCCTTACCCTGCGCCTCAACTGCCTGGGCATCGCATACATAGGCGAGGAGCTCTCCTTGAGGGTGAAGGTGACCGGCTGGTCCGCCTCCGCATCCATCCACGGCGGAGGTTCTTTGTAGCCGGCGGTTTTTCCAACCCCCTGCCCCGAGGCCGGGAGGTGGGTTCGGCCATGACCTGCATGATGTTTTTTCCGCGCACCCGAGACGTATAATATGCTCAAACGAACGGGTTGCTTATGTATTCTCAGGGGCATACTTCAGCCCCGGGGCGGGAGGTTATGCCGGAGGTCGCCCAGGGATAAGGGATAGCCCACGGATCAACCCTCCCGTGGGAGGTTGCATTCATGCGTTCACAGGGGGAAAAGCCGTCGGGACGCGAAGGCGGCCCGGGAAGCGAGCTGGGAGCGGATGGCGGCCACCTTGAATCGCCTGGAGACAGCGGGGTTTTCCGCGTCATGGTGGAAAACTCCCAGGACCTTCTGTGCGTTTTGCGCCAGGACGGCACCATAGGCTTCTGCAGCCCATCCATCCACGACCTCCTCGGCTACGAACCCCATGAGGTCACGGGCCGCCCTATATTCTCCCTCATACACCCCGATGAACTCGAGATGGCACGGGACGCCCTCGCGACTGCCGCGGATAGGCCGGGGATGGCCAGATACGCCAAGGTGCGCCTGCGCCGTTCCGACGGCTCCTGGCGCGTGCACGAGGTCAGCTCGCGCAACCTGCTCCATGACCCCGAGGTCCGCGGGCTGGTGATCAACTCGCGCGACGTCACCGAGCGCTATGAGGCCGAGCGACTCATCTCCGCGCAACGCGACCTGAGCGTCCGCCTGGGAAGGCTGGAGGACACCGAGGAGGCTTTGCGCGTATCCCTCCACGCGGTCATCGACGCCTCCGGCCTGGACAGCGGGGGCATCTACGTACTAGACGACGACACGGGGGGCTTTCGGCTGGCCTACCACGTCGGCCTCTCCGAATCCTTCGTCGAGCTTATCCGCGCATACGGACCCGACTCCCCCCACACCGCTCTGGTGAAGTCCGGCCAGGCGGCCTACCTCGATTATCGCCAGCTCCCGGTGCCCAAGGAGGCGGCGCACCTCGCCGAGGGCTTAAAGGCCGTCGCCGTGGTTCCCATCATGTACGAGGGAAAGGCGGTGGGATGCGTCAACTTGGGCTCCCATGTCGAGGAGGAGATCGCGCCGCGCACGCGGCGCGTCATCGAGGCCATGCTGGGACACATCGGAGAGGCTCTGGTGCGCATCCGCCTGCAGAGGGAGCTGAGGGCTTCCGAGCGGCATTACCGCACCCTCATAGAGAGGTCTCACGACGTCGTGCTCATCCTGGACCATGACGGGCGCATACTCTACCACAGCCCGTCCCTGGAGCGCATCCTGGCTACGCATGGCCGGGCCCTGGAAGGAGCCGTCCTTTTCGAGCTCGTGCACCCCGACGACCTCGCCTCGCTGCGCGAGGGACTTGACATGTGCTGCGGGGAAAGGGAGGCGGTGGGGCGAGAGGCGCGCCTGCGCCGTTCCGACGGCTCCTGGCGCCGGCTGGAATGCATATGCACCGACCTCCACGACGACCCCGCGGTCGGCGGCCTGCTGGTGAACGCCCGCGACATCACCGAGCAGGCGGAGGCGGAAAACGCCCTGGCCGAGAGCCGCAGGGCCTTCCAGACCCTGCTCGGCAACCTCCCGGGCATGGCCTACCGCTGCCGCAACGACCCCTCGTGGACCATGCTCTTCGTGAGCGAGGGCAGCGTGGGCCTCACCGGGTACCGGCCCGAGGAGCTGGTGGGGAAGGGCGCCGTCTCCTACGCGGAGCTCGTCCACCCCCAAGACCGCGACATGGTGTGGGACGCGGTGCAAAGGGCCCTGGCGGCAGGCGAGCACTACAAACTAACCTACCGCATCAGGACCGCCGCGGGAGAGGAGCGATGGGTCTGGGAACAGGGCCAAGGGGTGGGTAGGGACGAGGAGGGCACCGCCATCCTGGAGGGATTCATCACCGACATCACCGAGAAAAAGGTATATGAAAGAAAGCTCGAGGAATACGCGGAGCGCATGCGCGACTTCATGGACATAGCGGCCCATGAGCTGCGCCACCCCGCGACCCTCCTCAAGGGCTACGCCTCCACCATCTCTTCCCGCGGCGAGAACCTGCCGCCCGAGGCCCTGGCGGCCTCCCTGCAAGGCATAGAGGTGGGGGCGGACCGCCTGGTTTACGTGGTGGAGGAACTGCTGGACGCCACCCGCATACAGCGGGGGGGCTTCGCCCTGGAGCTCAAGCCCACCGACGTGGTGAGAGCGGCCGCGGAGGCGCTGAGGGAGATAGGCATGAGGTACCCCAAAACGACCTTCATCTCCGACCTCCCGGAGGGGAGCGTGGTGACGCATGCCGACGCGGACCGCCTCCTCCGCCTCTTCGTCATCCTCCTGGACAACGCGGTCAAAAACTCCCCTCCTGAACAACCCATCGAGTTGCGGGGGCGAATGGAGGGCGGCGAGATGCTCTTCTCCGTGCTCGACCGCGGGCCCGGCATCCCCGAGGAGGAAAGCGAGAAGGTCTTCCGGCGCTTCTACCAGGTGGGAGGGGCCCTGCACCACGGCGGGCCCGGACTGGGGCTGGGCCTTTACATAGGGAAACGCATCGTGGAGGAGCACGGGGGGCGCATCTGGCACCGGCCGCGCGAGGGAGGGGGCTCCGTCTTCTCCTTCACCATCCCCTTGGGAGAGCGAGGGGATTCGTGATCGCTACCAAACCTTCCCGCCACCCCTCGCCATCCCCGGCCTAGGGCGCCTTGCGGCGACCATCCGTGCCATCTACCCCCTCACGCTACCGCTCCGTGACCTCGAAGATCCAGGCATAGACGTCCCGGTTCCACTGCGTTCCCGGGGGCGCATGCCAGCGGCTCACCAGCACCAGCCCCTCCGGCATCTCCGGGCCCAGGCCGATGTAGCGCAGCGGCGCCTCCACCTCCGGCTCCCACGACCACAGCACCACGTAACGCACCCCCTTCTCGCGCGCCTCGGGCACCAGCTCGGGGATGTCTAGGTCCGCGGGCTCGAAGCCCTGCCACTCGCCCAGGAAGAGGGCGTCCCGCCCCAGGTAGAAGGAGACCAGCGGGCCGAGGCTGGTGGTCACGCCCGCGTCACCTGCGTTCTCCCTCAACCACAGCGCGGCGTCCCGCGCCGCCAGGCCGCCCACCTCGTCTTCCAATGAGACGATGCCGTTGTTGAAGATGTCGTTGGTCATGGGGCGGGCCGTGAGGGCCAGGACGCCCACCAGGCACGCCGCCGCCAGCAGCAGGAAAGCGTTCAGGGCGGCGCTCTCCCGCCTGCACCCCGTGTCCACCCATGGCGTGCCGATGAGCCCCCCCGCCCCCAGGCATAGGGGAGGCACGGCGGGGATGAGGAAGCGCACGGAGGCGAAGTACCAGAAGAAATGCAGGGGGCCCAGGAAGAGCAGCCACAACAATAAAAAGAACGCGTAGCGGCGATAGCGCCCCAGGGCCGTGAGCAGGGCCAGGCCGGAATAGCCGAAGGTGAGGTAGGCGTAATGGTAATAGCGCGAGCTTATCCCCAGGGGCGGCACGTCGGAGTACATCAAGTATAGCTTCAGGCGCGCCCAGGGGCCGTATATCTCGAAATCGGCGGGATGGTTGCGCAGCTCCTCCAGGTAGGCGCTCTTGAGCGGCGTGCCGAAGGTGAGGAAGTTGCGCAGGGCGAAGAGGGCGAAGGGCAGGGCGGCTATGAACGCGAAGATGACGAGGTTGCGCAGGCGCAACCTCCTCCTCCACCAGAAGTAGAGAAGGTACAGGCCCTGCAGGATGAGCAACAGCGAGCCTTCCCAGCGGGTGACCATGGCCAGCCCTCCCGCTCCCGCCGCCATATACAGCCAGCGCAAGCCCCCCTCCCCCTCCTTCATCCAGCGCAGGAAGAAACAAGCCCCCAGGCAGACCAGCAAAGCCAGCAGGCCGTCGGACATGGGCGCCGAAGACCAGGCCACCGAGATGGGCTCGAAGGCGAAGAGCCCCGCCGCCGCCAGCCCGGCGCGCCGCCCTAAGACCATGGCCCCGATGGCGTAGATGGGAAAGACGCAGGCGGCGCTGAAGAGCACGTTGGAGAGCTTCCCCGCCGTCTCCAGGGGCAGGAAGAGGTCGAGGAAGGCGATGGCCATGGGGTAGAGGGGCATGAACTTGTAATGGGGGTGCCCGGAGACGCTGTAGGAGAAGCCGTGGCGGAGGTTGCGGGCCAGCACCATGTAGAAGTAGCTGTCGTAGGTATAGATCCGGGCGCGGGAGGCGAAGTGCCATCTCCACGCCAGGGCGGCGGCGAAGACGAGGAGGAGGGCGGCCAGCCACAGCCAGCGCTCCACCCCGCGGCCCGCGCCTTCCCCTGCGCCCCCCAGCAAGGCGCCCTTCGCTGCCGTGGCGCCCCCCTCTCCGCTCTCACGGCCGCGGACTTCCATGGTGGAGCCGGGCTCCCGCCGCATGTCCATCATGCATACCCGCCTATCGCTTTGCCTTTCCCGTGCCCATTTCGACGCCGCATTCACCCGTCATGGGGTCCAGCCCTGGACCGTGACCTTGATCTCCAGTCCACTGCCGAACCATCCTCTCCCCTCCGCGTACAGACCTATGCGCAGCACGTACTCGCCCGCAGTCGCCGGGGGCCGCGTCAGCAGGGGAACCTCCACCTCCTGGCCCGGCGCCACGTCGCAGGGCAATGAACAGGCCTGATTTTCCCAGGTCGTCCCGTCCGGCTCCCGCCAGCCCAGGGCCACGTGCACCTCCCCGGCAGGGAGGCTGTAGTCCTCTAGCTGCGGCAGGGCCTTCCACGTCGCCCCGCCCTCGTTCCTCACCCTCACCGAGGTCAGGGTGTAGAGTCCGTTGGGCGACGGCAGTTGCAGTTCCGCCGGGCCGCCCGGCGCCTCCACCCTTCCCGCCAGGGAATCCGACGCCGTGGAGTCGGGCAGGCCGTCCTTGAACTCCAAGCCCATCCCGAGGCTCCTGTCGCCCAGCGCTCCGCCCTCCAGCACCAGCTCCGCGTCCCAGCGGCCATGCAACCCTCCCTCCTCCGCGGGGGCCTTCTCTCCGCCGCTCTTCCTCGGCCTCACCTCCCCCACCCGCAGGGGGACGGACACCGTCTCGCCCGCGTCCACGAAGAAGGGCGCGCGGTACCTCCCCTCCGCCTCGGCACCTATCTCCCCCCCTCCGTCACGCAAAAAGAGCTTGAACTGCTGCCACTCCTCGTCCACGCACACCATGGGCGCCTGGGTGGGGTTTCTCACCAGCAAGCCCATCTCGAACCCCGCCCCCGGGGACACGGCGCAGGGGGCCGACGCCGTGACCTCCAGGCTGCCGGGGGGCGTCGTCTCGCCGGGCTCCACGCGGAACACCGACTTGCTGCCGAAATCCTCCACGAAGCTCAGCCCCGGGGTGGAGAAGAGCCTGAGGTTGAACTCCTCCATGCGCTCCGAGGGGACCCATTCCCAGTCCCAGAGCACGTGGCTCACGCCCAGGCCCCGCAGCAGGTTAACGCTGCGCGCGGAGGGAAAGCCCTGCATCTCGGTGATGATGCGGCGGTAGAAGAAGGGCGAGTAGCCGCTGTAGCCGTTTACCACCTGTTTCCAGTGATAGGTATTGAAATACATGATGTCGCCCTCGCGGTAGAGGTACTCGAAGATGTCGAAGGGGTTCAGCTTGAGGTCGCGGTCGTACATCACCGCCGGGCCCAGGGCGTGGGTGGGCAGTTCGATGACCCGCGCTCCCTCCTGCTCCGCCAGCCAGCCATAGGCTTTGGGGACCTCGCCCCACACCGCTATGGGATAGACGTAGAGGTTCCAGGTGAGGAGCTCCAGGAGCAGCAGCGCCGCCAGCCCGAAGCCCAGCAGCCTTCCCGCCTTGAGGCCTCCGCGGCTCGCCGCCACCGACCGTATGGACAGCTTGGCGGCGCCGTACCCGGCCAGCACCGACAGGGAAAGGGCTGTGAGCAAAAAGAAGCGCGTGGGCACGCGCGTGAACTTCAGCATTCCCAGGCGGTAGGGGACCATGTAGAAGGGGTTCTCCCATCCCCCTATCTTGGGACCGAAGGCCAGCAACACGCTCAATACGCAGAGGACCGAGAAGAACAGCGCATGGCGGCGGAAGGAGGCGGAATCGAAGGCGAGCTGGTCCTCGCCCTCGCGGCGCCGCAGCGCCAGCCCCGCCGCCGCCAGCAGGATCACCATCACCCCGGGGTAGAGCACGTCCTCGTAGCCTATGCCCCCCTCCCGGAAGGGAGGAGGCGCCTCGCCGTAGACCACGCTGTCGTCCAGCACCCGCAGGTAGTCCTCGCCCCTGGCCCCGTAGAGCTCCACCTCCTTGAGCGAGCGCTCGAAACCCGGCAGGCGTTGGTGGGCCCGCGCGTAGGGCAGCATGAACGGCAACACCAGGACCGCCGCCGCCCCCGCCGCCGCGGCGGCCCCCACCAGCCTGAGCCATTGCTCGCGGCGGCGCGAGAGGGCCGCCCGCCACGCCCACATCAACCCCGCGGCCATGGCGCAGTACATAAGGTGGTGCCAGCTTGAAAGGCTCTGGGCCAGAAGGAAGAAGGAGAAGAGGGCGGCGTTGCGCCATCCTCCGCGCTGCAGGTAGCGGTGCAGGTAGAGGAGCATGAGGGGCAGGAAGGGGATGAAGAAGATCTGGATGTGGCTGAGCTGGCTCAGCTTGTAAGGGCAGAGGGCGTAGAACAGCCCGCCCGCCAGCCCTCCCCACCTGCTCCCGGTCAGCTCCTTGATCAGCAGGTAGCACCCGAACCCCGAGACCGCGAAGCAGAAGAAGACCAGGAAGTTGTAGGCGAGTATGGGGTTGCGGGAGAGGAAATAGACCGGCGCCGCTATGACCCCCAGGGTGAACTGGTGCTCGGAGTAGGCCAGCACGTCCCGGGAGGGATAGATGATGCTGCCCTGGAAGAGGCGGGTGGGGTTGGTGAAGATGGTGCGCGCGTCCCAGGAGATTATCCAGGTGTTGAGCAGGGGGTCGCCATGCCCTCCCACGATACCGTTGTGGAGGTGCAGGACCAGGGGCCAGGTGAAGAGCACCGCGGCTATGAGGAAAAAGGCCAGCACCAAGGCGCGCTCTCTCCACTTGGAAAGAAAAAACCCTGCCGGCCTTTGCATATGCGTCTTCTCCCTCGGCATCATGACCTTCGACGGAGCGGGCGGAGGAGGAACTCCCCCGAACGCCCATAAATATATTGCATGCCCGCCCCCGTTTCCATTTCCGCCCCGCGCGGCGCCGGCATGATCTCGACTTTATCCTTCACCTGTACCGGCAAAGGGGCGAGGAACCGTCCGGTATCGTGCGCGTGGCCTGCTCCGCTCATCCTCTTTCGTGCCCGGCTCATGCATAGCCTTGCGATCCTCAAGCCAAGCCCTCGAGGTAGGAGCGAAGGGTCTCGGCGGTCCTGGCGGGGTCGAAGTCGCAGAGGCGCCGCTTTCCCTTTTCCGCCAGCCTCTCCCGCAGCTCGCGGTTGCAGGCCAGCTCCTCTACCGCCTCCGCCAGCAGCGGCGGGTCGAGGACGCTGAAGGTCATGCCCGCTCCTCCCAGGGTAAAAGGTATGGCGGCAGCCTCCCGGGCCAGTATGGGGACCTCGAAGAACATGCTCTCCAACAGGGGCACGCAGAAGCCCTCGTGCGCGCTGCAGGTGACGAAAACCCTCGCGGCGCGGTAGTATGCCCGCAGGTCCTCGTCGCTCACCCCCCAGGACCAACCCGGTATGGAGACGCAGCCCTGCAGGCCGTGCCCCCTCACCCGCCTGGCCAGCTCGGCGTTGTAGGTAACCGACCAGGAGGTCCCCACCAGCAGCAGTCGCGAGTGGGCGTTCACCAAGCGACGGTAGGCGGCAAAGAGGTCGATGAGGTCCTCGATGCGCTTGTTGGGCACCAGGCGCCCCACGAAAAGGACGTTCACCTTCCCGTCCTCAAGCTCGCGCAGCAGGGCGCGGTTGTACTCGCCTCCCAGGGCCCGGGCGTCCACGAAGATGGGCAGCACCCCCGTTTTCCCCTCCGCGAACCCCGCCGCCGCCAGCTCGCGGCGATTGTACTCCGAATCCCCCAGGGCGAGGTCGCATTCCCGCAGCGAGGGCAGCAACTCCCGTCCCCGGCGGCATACCTCGGCGAGGTGCGGGTCGTAGGGCTCCAGGTATTCCGGGGGGGTGATGTTGTGGTAGAGGAGCACCTTGCGGTTGCGGCTCTCCAGGTAGAGGCGGTGGTTCCGGTCATAGACCGAGAGGTGATAGATGAGGATGTCGTCCCTGCGCCGTATGGGCCCTTTTCGGTAGGCTTTGAGGCCCTCGTCCAGCGGCGCCATACGCTCGTCGTGGGCGGTGGCGTAAACGTGGCTCTCCCACCCCCATGAACTCACCGTCTCGTGAATGCGCATCACCTGGCCGGTGACGGCGTCGCCGAACTGCAGGCGCGCGCATATCTGGTGCACCCTCACCCCTGATCCACCTCCTTCGATCCTGCCTCCCCCGCCGCCGGGGCGTGTTCCCCCCGCCCTGCCCCCCGTGCAAGTCTTTCCATCATTTCCCTTATACCT
>JACVJD010000051.1 GCA_015711825.1 Candidatus Solincola daggyaiensis | reverse complement strand
GGTGAGCAAGGGCAACGAGGTCGACGTCTCCAAGCTGCGGGTGGTGAAGGAGTGAAGCCTCAGCGTACGGACACCCGGGACGAGATGCGCTCGATGCAGGCGTCGAGGTAGGAAGGATCGTCCACGCGCACGCTGATGGCGCCCTCCTTGCAGGCCATGGCGCAGCGCCCGCAGCCCTTGCACTCCTCCCCGATCACCGCCAGTTTTTCAGGGCGCTTCCGCGTCCCCTGCGGGCCGGATTGCGTCGCGCGGTCCGCGGCGGGCTTTCCCCTCTCCGAGAGGGCCATCTGCCCGAAGATGCACGCCTGGACGCATCTCCCGCACCCGTTGCACTTGTCCTCGTCCACCGTGATGGTAATACCTTCCATCTTGACCAGCACCTCCCTGGTCTCGCGCGAGGCCAGGGGAATGGCGGTGGAGATGCAGCAGCAGGGGCAGCAGTGACATATGGTCATGAGCTGGTGATGGTTCTTCAGGCCGAGCATGATGGCGTCGCCCTTGAACTTGCCCAGGCAGGACACCAGACCCGCCTGCGTGGCCTGGCGCAGGTGCTCCAGCGCCTCCTCCATGCTCACCAGCCTGCCCACCTCGGGATCGACGTCGAGCACCGCCGGGCCCAGGAAAGTGCAGCCGAAATAGGGGTCGAATTCCTTGCACCCGTTCTCGCTGCGGCAGGGGCAGCGGGAGAGGATGAGGTGGTGGCTGGCCTCGCGGATGAAGTGCTCGATCACGGAGACGGGGGCCGCGACCCCGGCCGGGATCTCCATGTCCTCGTAGATGGGGACGTAGGTGAGGCAGGTGTTCTCGGCGTCGAGCACCCGGCGCCCTGCCTGCTTGAACACCGGCCAGTTGGTCATCCTGAAAGCGGTATCCTTGTACTTGTAGAGCTTGAGAAAGCGGTCGAAACTCTTCTTGCTCCTGCCGCGCCTGGAAGCCATGCCCTCCATCCCCCTTCCGTGCCATGCCGGCGGTTGTCGCGGCCGGGAAGTGAGGGATCCCGCTTCACATCACGACTACCCGCTGCCGGCCCTGCCCGGCGGAAAGGATCAGCCCGCCGGCCTCTCCTTTCGCCGCCGTCCGGGGCAGCCGCCGCTCCCGGCGGGTTAGCGTTCCGGATGGTCGCGCATGCGCATGGCGAGCCGACGTCTTCCCCCATCTCGCGACATGACCGCCGACTGCTTCTACCCCTCCACGGACGCGGCGAACCGCCGCCGCCCACCATGCTACCACACGCAATAAACTCGACGCAATGTCGGTTCATAAGGGTCGGCAAGCCTTTAAGGCGGCAAGCGCCGCCGCAAAACCCCGCGCTCGAAGCCAGGGCTAAAGGCACGCTAAGCGCTTTCCGCCGCCGCGCGGGGATGGGGCCGTATTTCGGTGGCGAAGATGGGGGGGACGGAGAGATGGGTGATGGAATAGCCCTCGCCGAGGATGTCCGCGGCCATGCGCCATGCTTCCTCCAGGGAAGCGGCGTGCTCGAAGCCCAGGCGTTCGACCACCTCGCGTTTCCTCGCGCCCACCACGATGACCCGCTCCAGGTGTTGCAGGGCGGGACCGCACCAATACCACACGTAGAAGGGGTGGACGCCGTGATAGGAATAGCCGTGGCGATAGGCCTCGATGTACTCGCGCCGGTCGGCGAAGCTCTCCTCGAAGCGGATCTCCATCTCCCGCGGGTCACGCGTCTCCGCCAGCACCTTTTCGTAGAACTCCACGTAGGGCAGGTGGTGACGGCGGTGGAATCCGGGCAGGAAGGGCTGCATGAGCACCAGCACGCCCCCCTTGCGCACCACCGGGCCGCCCAGGTGCATGTTGAACACGTAGCCCAGGGCGGAGTTCGCGGCCAGCAGGGGGTTCATGCGCGAGAAAGCGGCGTAGGGGCAGATGTTGGGCAGGGCGAGAAAAAGGGCGTCGCTATGGCCTTCCACGAGCTTGTTCTGCTGCAGGTAAAGAGCCTCAAGGGTCCTGCGGTGTACCGCCTCGGGGTGGCCCGCGTTGACGGCGATGGGGGCGTAGGCGCTGCGCAGCGCCGAGGAAACGACGGACTTCAAGGCCTGGGGCGCGTAAAGGGAGACCCGGAAGGGTAGCGGAACCCTTTTTCTCTCCAGGGATAGGTAACGGCTGAGCGGTCCGGGCCATACGCGGTTGTTGAGCACCGTCTCCACGCTCATCATCTTCACCTCTTGCGCGAGGTGCCTGCCCTGGGCGCGCAGGATGTCGTGGAAACGGCTGCCGGGGTCCATCACCGTGCCGCCCTCCACCAGGGTCGCGGCGTTGTGGTGGGCGCGGATGGAGCGGTATGTACCCAGCCCCACGAGGTAGGATTTCCAACCGCCGTTCATGCTCGTCCAGTTGAGGTTGACGTAGATGGTCAGGTCCGACTCCGGCAGGCAGCGGTCGACTTCCACCGGGTATCCCTCCGGCGTGTTGCCGAGGTGCACGTTGCCGGCGGGGTCCTCGGCGTCGTGGTTGCGGATCCTCGCCGGCCCCATGACCGCCCACACCCGCTTGCCCAGCGCCTGCCTGAGCTCTCGCTCCGTCCATTTGCGGTGCAGCCCCACCGCGCACACCAGCTCCACGTCCTCCCGGCGCACCCCCAGCGAGAAAAGCTCCTCCAGGACCGCCTCCACCGCCAGGCCGCGGGGGTCCCTCCAGGGCGGGGGAAGGGGCAGGCAGGGGTCGTCGAAGGCGATGGTGACGCGGGAGCCCGGCCCCACCAACTCGCCCAGGGGCGGGGAGCCCAGGGGATCGCGCAGCGCGCTCCTGACCGAGCCCGGGTAGTCGGCCAGGGGCTCCAGGGGCGGCGGCGCCGATATGACCCTGGTGCGATCGGGCAGCTCCACCCGCACCAGGTCGTCCCCGTAGAACACCAACCTGTTCATCGCTCACCCCATCCTAACCCATGGCTCCCGAGGAGAGGATCTCCTCCACCTCTTGGGCGTTTTTTCCCAGCACCTCCTCCAGCAGCCAGCGATTGTCCTGTCCCAATGCGGGCGCGGGACCGCGCGGCCTGATCTCGCTTCCCAGCGCCTTCATGGCCGTGCCGAAGATGGTGATGATGCCCGCCCCCGGCTGCTCCAGCTCCACCAGCATGCCGCGGGCCGCCGTATGGGGGTTCTCCACCACCGACTTTACGTCGTTCACCGGGGCTCCGGGGACCTCGTGTTGCTGCAGCAACTCCCACACCTCCGCGTTGGTCAATGCGGACGACCACTCCTCGATGATCTCCCTCAGCGCGGGCTCGTTGAGGTTGCGGGCCATGAGGTCGCGGAAGCGCTCGTCTTCGGCCAGCTCCGGCCTCCCCATGGCCTTGCATAGGTTATGAAAGGGGTGGTCCCCCACGCAGATGATCATCACGTACCCGTCCTTGGTGCGATAGGCGTCGAAGGGGGTGACGTAGGGATAGCGGTTGCCGGTGCGCTGGGGGATGTTCCCGGCCACGGTATAGTCCACGAACTTGGCCTCCAGCAGGTTTATGGCCACGTCGTACATGGAGATATCCAGGTACTCGCCGACCCCCGTGCGCTCGCGCGCGAAGAGGGCGGCGCATACCCCGAAGGCGGCGTAAAAGGCGCACGAGATATCGACGATGAGCGTGCCGGCGCGGGTGGGCGGCCCGTCCGGGAAGCCGGTGGTGCTCATGAGCCCGCTCAGCGCCTGCAGCACGGCGTCGTATGCCGGCAGGTGCGCCAGGGGGCCATACTGCCCGTAGCCCGAGATGGAGCACATCACCAGCCGGGGGTTTATCTCCCTCAAGGTCTCGTAGCCTATGCCCAGTTTCCCGATCACCCCGGGGCGAAAGTTCTCCACCAAGACGTCGGATACCGCCGCCAGCTCCTTGAACACTTCCACCGCGCGGGGGTTCTTGAGGTCCAGCACCACGCCCCGTTTGCCGCGGTTTAGCACCGTAAAGGAAGCGGAGACGCCGTCCTTGTAGGGCGGGAAAAGCCTGGCCTCGTCGCCCAGGCCCGGCCGTTCCACCTTGATCACCTCCGCCCCCATGTCGGCCAGGAAGAAGGTGCAGCCCGGGCCGGCCACGGTGTTGGTGAAATCGATCACCCTGATGCCTTCCAGCATTGAACGCATAACCATACCTCCTTCGCGCTTTCCCGGTCGCCTTTGCATTATTCCCACCCCGCCGGCTCCATAAGCGCCCGGGGTGAGCCCCGACGAACCTCTCTTTGGAGGCGGGCGCGGGGAAACGGGCGCGGCTGAGGACCCGCAAAGCCGGTGCGCGGGGCTTTTTTGGTGAATGAATCCTCCCCAAAACCCGCTCTGCAGCCAAGGCGGTCGGCCGCGGCCGCTCATGGGGCGATGAAGCCTTCGGGTGTGGACGGGCGGCGAGGCGATGCGCCGGTTTGACTTGCGGCGCTTTCGCCATCAGAATAGCGTCTATGCTGGACAAGATGCGCCTGGCCTCGCGTCGCGATCTGACCTTGGCCAACCTCCTGGAGCAAACGGCGAGGGCGCGCGGCGCCGCCGAGGCCCTGCCCGCGGGGGTCCCCGCTTACCGCGGGCTTTCCGCCTCCACCGCGCTCGATTTGCGCCACTGCCTTCACCTCACCAACCTGGCGGCGGAGGCCCTCATCCGCGAATGGGACCTCAAGAAGGGAGAGCGCGCCATCATCCTCGCGGACCACCCCGGCGAGCTGCTTCTGGTCTCGCTGGCGGCGATAAAGGCGGGCGGCATAGCGGTCCCCCTGGGCACCGGCCTGGAGATGGAGGAGATAACCAGGAGGGTGAAGGAGTGCGGCGCTTCCCTCATCATAGCGGAAGGCGCTTTTCTCGCGGCACGCCTCGGCTCCCTGGAGAGCCTGGGATGCGGGGGACGTCTGGCGGCCTGCGGCCCGCGGGAGGCGGTTCCGCCCGGCGTAGTCTCTTTGCGCGAGGCCATGGAGAGGTCGTCGGGCTTCTTCCTCCCCTATACCCTCAAGCCCTCCAGCGTGGTGGCGCTCTTCCACCATCGCACCCCTCCGGGAAAGCTGCGCGCGGTCATGGCCACCAACGAAATGCTGCTGTGGCCGGGACGGGTCGCGGCCATCCTGCCCTTTTTCAGGCCCGGGGGCAGGTTTCTCAACGCCCTCACTCCCCTCACCATGGCGGGGTTCGCGGCCTCGGTCACGGCGTTTCTCTCCCACATGCGGCTTGTTTTCCCGGGGGAGAAAGGGCCCTCGGCCGCCGACGGCGGCGCAGGCGGCGAGGGGCGCGACGTCTTCTCGGCGAACCCGCGACAGTATTCCCGCATGCTGCGGGATCACCGGGGCGGGTTCGACGCCGGCTCGGTGGGCTTGTGGATGTGCTGGGGATACGGACTGGGGCGGGAAGAGGTGCGGAAGCTGGCCTTGTTCGCGGCGGGGCGGCGGCGCTCAGCGACGCCGGTATTGGAGGCATACGACGCGGAGGGCAACGCGGTGATGCCCGCCCTGAGGCTTTCCTGCCGTGACCGCGTCTGGCCGCGCCGGGGTTTGGGAATGGTAATACCTCCCAATCGCCTCCGGGCCTCGGACAAGGGCGGCTGGGGGGAGCGCGGCGTGGGGTCTCTCGCCGTCAGGGGTCCCTCCGTGACCCCCGGTTACTGGAACGACCTGGAGGCCACCCTGAAAGCCAAAAAAAACGGCTGGCTGCTTTGCCCTCCGCCAGGAGAAGGAGACGCCTGAAGCGAGGGCGTCCCTTGCGGCGGCCATGGCGCACCCATAACCGCCTTGGGGATCTCCCGTGGGCGCCCCGGGAACGTTTTAAGCGGGGCGGGAAACTCTCTCCGCCTCCACGGGCTCGCGAGAGGCCGGCTCCTCCGCCGCCCGCCTCCTCTGGATGCTCCGCAGTGCCTCCAGGGCCGCGCGCCTGACCTTGTCGCTGCGGTCCCTGGCGTACCCCTGCAGTATTTCGCGGCATTCGTCATTGCCTATCCTCCCCAGGGCGAGGGCGGCGGCGGCACGCAGATCGTTCTTGCCCCTGGCCATGAAGGGCAGCAGGGGTTTGCTGCGCAGGATGCGCTGGCAATAGGGAACCACGGAACGGTCGCCTATCTCTCCCAGGGCCCAGAGGGCGGCGGCCTTCACGGCGCTGGTGCGCCTGCGCTCCTTCTTGAAGCTGCGCGGGGGCTTGATGATGTCCATGAGCACCGGCGCGGTGGAGACGTCGCGCAGGTACCCCAGGCCGATGCACGCCTCGCGCTGCACCCGCTCGTCCCGGTCGTTGAGGGCTTCCACCAGCAGCGCCACCGTCTCCGAGGTCCGGATCCTGGAGATGGCCTTGATGGTCTCCCACCGCACCTCCGGGTTTTGGTGCCGGATGAAGCGCGCCAGGGACTGGATGATGGAGCGGTTGCCGATCTCGGCCAGTATGGAGACGATGTTGCGGTACATGTGCCACGGGTTGTACTTCTCGAGGTCGTTGATGAGGCCCAGGATGGCATCTTTTCCTATATTTTCCAGAGCTTCGAAGGTGACCCGCTTCACCAGCAGGTCCTCGCTGTCCTTGAGGACCTGGATGAGGGGTTGGATGGACTTGTCCTCGAACTTGATGAGCAGCTCCGCCACCTCGGTGATGGTCTGGATGTCTCCCTCACGCAGGATAGCGGCGAGGTTGTCGAGCACCTCGGGGCTGGCGACGGTGGCCACCGCTTCCAGGGCGGTGCGCCTCTGCTCCGGCTTGCGGGTGTCCTCCGCGCTGTTGTGGCGCCAGAAGGTATCGATGATCTCCAGGGCGGCGCCGTATTCCCGGGAGAGGATGAAGGTCTGGGCCAGGCCGGCGAGGCAGGAGGCCAGGGTGGTATAGACCTCGCTGAGCTCGCGCTCCCTTTCCAGGCGTTCCAGCAGGCGGTCCTTCATCTCGAAGGCGACGGGGAACTCCTGCAGCCGCTTGCTCATCTCCAGGGCGGAGGGGATGTTGCGCAGGGTCTCCGCCGTCTTCAGCCTTATCTCGGGGCTCATGTCCTCGAGGTTGTCCAGCAGGCTCTCCAGGAGCTTGAGAACCGTATCGTGTCGGCGCGCCCGGTAGAGTTTCTGCATGAGGCGGGGGATGTTCTCGTCGATGGTTATGTCCCGGGCCAACTCGTCGATGTCCAGGGTGAGCCCCTCGCTGACCAGCATGTTGCTGATCTGGTAAACGAGGGTGCTGGCGCCGGCGCTCCCCCGCTCCCCGGCGGAGCCGTTGACGATCTTTTTCCACATGTCGGCCTGGAAGATGCGGTCGCTGACCCGTGACTCCCAGGGCTTTCCCGCCGCAGCATGGTAGATCTCGTCGATGAGGGCGGAGAGCGCCTCGTAGCGCAGTTCCTGTTGGGGGGAGAAACCGGCCTCCGGGTCCTCCACCGTTCGTTGCAGGGCCTCATGCTCGCGGATGGTGCTCTCCAGGAGGTCCAGGACCTTGTTCTCGCGCAGGCTGTCGAGGATGAGGCGGCGCATCTCCAGTTCCCGCAGCGCCTCGGGATTCTCGCGCAGCAGGTATCCCTTGAGCTCCGAGGGCTCCAGGAAGGCGGCGGCTTTGGCGATCTCCTCCACGTCCATGCGCCGGAGTTCCTGGTCATCGAGCTCCCTCAGCAGCAGGGCGCTTCTCTCCAGGGTGCGGACGACCTCGTCCAGGGCCGCCTCCGGGTCCTCTATCTCCACCACTATCTCCCGCACCGCTTGGCGCAGCAGAAGGCCGAGGCGGGGGGGATTGCCCATGATGTCCCGGATGGTGTCCTCGCCTGCCTCCGCGCGATCGCTCTTCCCGGTGATGTAGTTCACGAAGCGCTCGTCCTTGAGCTTCTCGTTGAGGCGCGCCAGCTCCTCTTCCCTGAAACGCCCCTCCTCCGCCCTCTCCGTCTCCTCCACGGCGACGACCTCGTCGTCCGCCACGGATACGAAACGCTTCTCGTTGACGAGGATATGGCCGCAACCCTGCCGCACCACCTCCTCCGCCAGCCCGCCGAGCTGGCGCAGCTCCTCGGGCTCCCTGGCCATGACGTAGAGGAACTTGAGGAACTCTTCCTGGTTCATGCCGGCGGAGAAGGTGATGCTGTAGATGTCCCTGCGGCGCAGGCCGTCGAGAAAGGAGAGCACCGGCGGCCTCACCTGGTCGCGGTCGTGCAGCTTTTCCCCGTTTACGAGCAGGAGATTGTCCGCCTCTCCCAGGGTGAGCTTGCCGGTCTGTGAGAGCAGGGGCTCCATGCGCGCATAGGCCGTCTCGACGGAAGCAGAGATCATGTCGCTGGTGGGTGGATACATGTGGATGTTGATCATGGCGGCGTTGAGGGCGATGAGCAGCTCCACCGCCCTGCGCGACAGCTCTTCGCCTTCATCCGTCAAGACCCGGTTCTCGTCCATGTGTCCCGCGATCCTTCCCGCGGCTGCGCGTCTTACCGCGCCGGGAGCGCAAGGGTGGGGCCCACATGCCGCCTCCCCGCCGCGCCCCTTGGTAACCTCTTCTCTGAATAAATATTATCGACAGTCCCGAGCGGCTACATTAGATTTCCAGGCTATGTCGGATCTCCTCGCCGCAGCGGGTAAACTCACATGGTTGCGACGGCATTTGCGAAGCGAAGGGCATGCCGTATCCGCCTCGCGGGGCGCCGCCGCGTCCATCCTCAGGGGCAAGCGCTTCCGATATCGCCGAGGTCGCTTACGGTCTCGCGGCCGCAAGGAAGCGAGGCGGCGACCCGGGCTTTGACGGCCGGCGCCGTAGCCGGGGAAGAGAAGGCGAAAACCTGCCATAATAAGGCCATGGCGCTTATCGTCTCTCTGCGTGAGCTCGGTGAGAAGGCGGCCGTCGAGCGCTGCGTCGAGGCCCTCGACGGGGGTGCCCTGGTCATCCTTCCCACCGACACCGTGTACGGCCTCGCCGCCAGGGCGGATGCCCGCGAGGCGGTGGCCGCCGTCTTCGCCGCCAAGGGAAGGGATGCCGCCAGGAGTCTGGTGGTGATGGTCAAGGACGCGCGGGAGGCGGAAAGTCTCGTTGCCCCCGAGGAGCGCGAGTACGTGCGGCGCCTGTCCGCTCTCTGGCCGGGTCCCCTGACGGTGGTGGCCAGGGCGGCGGATATACCCTGGAAAGGATATCTCGCCCCGAAGACGCACACCTTGGGCATGCGCGTCCCGGACCATCCCTTCATGCTCCGGCTGCTGTCCGCGAGCGGGCCGCTGGCGGTGACCAGCGCCAATCTCTCCGGAAAACCCGCCCCTCGCTCTTTTGCCGACATAGAGCCGCTGCTTCTGAAGCGGGTGGAGATCGCCGTGGAAGCGGGGGAATGCGGTTCCGGCCGTCCCTCCACGGTGGTGGAGCTGAGGGGGTCGGAATATTCCTTGCTGCGGAGGGGCGAGATCCCCGAGGAGAGCATAGCCTCGCTGCTGTGCGGCGGGATGCCGTCGCGCGGGGAGCGCGAGGCCCATGGAGAGGAAAGGAAAAGCGGTTGATCGAGGTTCTGTTCGTCTGCACGGGGAACATGTGCCGGAGCCCCATGGCGGAGTCCCTGTTCCAGGCGCGGCTGTTGAGGGATTACCCCCAGCTGGCCCCCTTCGTGCTGGCGCATTCCGCCGGCACCTCCGCGGTGGAAGGGAACCCCGCCTCCTCGGCGGCGGTGCAGACCATGGATCTGTGGGGGACGGATCTGTCAGGCCACCGCGCCGGCGAGCTCAACCCCAACCTCCTGCGCGGAGCCGACCTGGTGGTGGCAATGGCGCGCGAGCACCTGCTGGCCATCGGCAGGATGCATCCTGACGCCCTGGCGAAGAGCGTCGCCCTCAAGCACGTGGCCGGGGTGGAAGACGAGCTTCTGGAGAGGCTGGGAGAGGAGACGGTGCTCGACGAGGAGGGAGTGAGGAGGCGCCTGGGGCGGGCGTTTGAGGAGCTGAGGAAGTTGTCGCCGCAGAACGGTTTCCTGGCCGATGTGGAGTCGCGGGCCTCTGATATAATTGACCCCATTGGCGGCTCCCTGCGCGTTTACCTGGGAGTTGCGGAGGACATAGACAAGTCCCTGGAGGCCGCCATGCGGGTCTTCTTCGGTGAACCTCACGGGAGGCCTTGAGGCGTCCGAACCGCTCGACGCGGGGGGAACGGTGCGGAGGGCACGGCGCCCGCGACGGCGGCGGGCGGCGCTTGAGGAGAAGGCCTAGGCGGAATTGGAGGTAAGGCTGGATGAGAGTCGCTCTCGGTTGCGATCACGCGGGATTCGCCCTCAAGGCCTTGATACGCGCCTGCCTCGAGGAGTCAGGGCACGAGGTGCTGGACCAGGGTACCTTCTGCGAGGAATCCTGCGATTACCCCGATTTCGCGGAGCGGGTGGCGCGGCTGGTGTCATGCGGCGAGGCCGAGAGAGGTATCGCCATCTGCGGGACGGGCATCGGCATGGCCATGGCCGCCAACAAGCTGCCGGGCGTGAGGGCGGCCGCCTGCAACGACATCTACACGGCGCGGTTCAGCCGCCTGCACAACGACGCCAACCTGCTCACCCTGGGAGCCAGGGTGGTGGGGCCGGGGGTGGCGGAGGAGATCGTGCGCACCTGGATGGGAACCCCCTTCGAGGGCGGCCGCCACGCGCGCAGGTTGGAGCGGCTGGCGGAGATCGAGGGTCGATACGGAGGAAGGAGACCATGAGCGGCCTTGACGAGGTGACGAGGGTTGACCCCGAGATCGCGCAGGTGATCCGCAACGAGCTGGAGAGGCTGCGCAACAAGATAGAGCTCATCGCATCCGAGAACTTCCCCTCCCTGGCGGTGTTGCAGGCGGCGGGGAGCGTCCTCACCAACAAGTATGCCGAGGGCTACCCGGGCCACCGCTGGTACGGAGGTTGTGAGTGCGTGGACGTGGCCGAGGAGCTGGCGGTGGCGCGGGCCAAAGCGCTCTTCGGGGCGGAGCACGCCAACGTGCAGCCCCATGCCGGGGCCCAGGCCAACACCGCGGTTTACTTCTGCGCCCTCAAACCCGGGGACAGCATCCTGGGCATGGAGAAGGCGGCGGGCGGACACCTTACCCACGGGACCTCGGCCAACATCAGCGGGGCCCTCTACGACGCTCACTTCTACGGCGTCAACCGCGAGACGGAGATGCTCGACTACGATGAGATAGCGAAGATAGCCAGAAGCTGCCGGCCACGCCTCATCATCGCGGGCGGAAGCTCCTACCCCCGGGACATCGACTTCGAGGCCTTCCGGGCGGTGGCGGACGAGGTGGGCGCCATGCTCATGGTGGACATGGCCCATTTCGCGGGCCTGGTGGCGGGCAAGGTGCATTCCGACCCCGTTCCCCACGCCGAGTTCGTCACCACCACCACCCACAAGACCCTGCGCGGGCCGCGCGGCGGCATGATCCTCTGCAAGGAGCGCTTCGCGCAGGCCCTGGATCACGCCGTCTTCCCCGGCGTACAGGGCGGCCCCCTCATGCACATCGTGGCGGCCAAGGCGGTGGCGCTGCACGAGGCCTCACGGCCGGAGTTCGCGGATTACGCTCGCCAGGTGGTGAGCAATTGCAGGGCTCTCGCCGACGCCTTGAAGGACAAGGGCATGCGTCTGGTGAGCGGGGGCACCGATACCCACCTTCTCCTGGTGGACCTCAGGCCCTTGGGCATCACCGGCAGGGAACTCGAGGAGGCCCTGGACGCGGTGAAGATCACCGTCAACAAGAACAACATCCCCTTCGACGACAAGCCGCCCGCGGTGACCAGCGGCATACGACTGGGCACCCCGGCCGTGACCACGCGGGGGATGCGCGAGGAGGAGATGGTGGAGATCGCCGACCTCATCGCGCTGGTGGCCGGGAACCTGGGATCGACGCAGGTGATGCACGAGGTGCGGGAAAGGGTGGAGGAGCTGCTGGCGGGGTTCCCGCTTTACCCGGAGCTGTGACGACGGGCCGGGGTTTTCCCGGGGAGGTGCGCGGCGCCATGACCAGACCGAGCTGGGAGTCCTATTTCATGTCTATAGCGCGGCAGGTGGCCACGCGTTCCACCTGCCTCCGCCGCCGTGTCGGGTGCGTCATCGTGCTGGAGAAGCGCATCGTGACCACCGGGTACAACGGAGCCCCCGCGGGGTTGCCGCATTGCGAGGAGGTGGGATGCATACGCGAGGTCAGGGGGGTGGCCTCCGGGGAAAGGCATGAGCTGTGCCGCGGCCTGCATGCCGAGCAGAACGCCATCATACAGGCGGCCCTGCACGGAACGGCGGTGGAGGGCGGCCTCGTCTTCTGTACCCACAAGCCATGCGTGCTGTGCATGAAGATGCTCATCAACGCCGGGATCAGGCAGGTCTATTACATGCAGGGATACGAGGACCCCATGGCCGACGAGATGGCGCGGGAGGCGGGGATGGCGGTCAAGGAGCTGCCGGAGGAGGGCGGGGATTGATTTACGCCGTTGTCTTCGCGGCGGCCCTGGCCATCTCGCTGCTCTTGACCCCGCTGGCGCGCCGCGCCGCCGTCTGGTTGGGCGCGGTGGATATGCCGCACGACCGCAAGGTGCATGAACACCCCACCCCCACCCTGGGGGGAATGGCCATCTTCCTGGCCGTGATTCTGGCCTTGCTCGTCGCCAAGGTGCTGGTCAGCTTCTCCGACACCCTCGCCAGGCCCCTGGGCATGGTGGACGCCCTCTCCTCCGCCCAGCTACTGGGGATCATCCTCGCCTCCACCTTCATCGCGGTGCTGGGCGCCCTCGACGACATGCGCCATCTCTCCCCCTGGATGAAGCTCGCCGGCCAGGTGATGGGGGCGCTGATCATGGTCTCCTTCGGGGTGGAGATAACCACCATAGCCCTGCCGCGAGGAAACGTCATCGACCTCACCGCCAGCCCCGTTCTCTCCATCTTCCTGACCGTGGCCTGGATGGTGGCCTTCACCAACATCATCAACCTCATCGACGGACTGGACGGCCTGGCGGCGGGGATCTCCTTCATCACCGTGGCGGCCTTCTTTTTCTACGGCACGCGGGTGGGGGCGGACCCCAACACCCTTCAGGCCATGGTCATCTCCGCCGCGGTGGGCGGGGCTTGCCTGGGGTTCCTGCGCTACAATTTCAACCCCGCGAGCATTTTCATGGGCGATTCCGGCGCCCAGTTCCTGGGATTCGTCCTCGGCGCCGTCAGCATACAGGGCATTCTGAAGCGCACCGCGGTGGCCACCATGTTCACGCCCATCATCATCCTCGCCGTCCCCATCGCCGACACCGGCCTGGCCATCCTGAGACGCGCCAGGAAGGGGAAGCCCTTCCACCACGCGGACAAAGAGCACATCCACCACCGCTTGCTCTATATCGGGCATTCCCAGCGCCAAGCGGTGCTGGTCATCTACCTCTGGACGGCGCTGCTCACAGGCATCGCCCTCTCCCTGGAGTTCGTGGGCTCGAAGACGGTGGTCCTGGCCTTGCTCGGGGCGGGAGTCGCCGCCTTCCTCGCCACCACCATGCCCCGCATCGTCATGGGCAGCCGCGAGCTGGAAGAGGAGGAAGAGGAAGAGGAGCTGGAGGAAGAGGAGGAAGCGGGGAGGGAGCACGGGGATTCGTTCTGACCTAAGGGATGCAAGCGCCGGGGATGGCGGCGGAAGCGACGCGAGGGGGGCGGGCGGGACGAGTATCGGATCACGGCATGCCGTAAACGGTCGTTTCCCGTATTAGGCGCGGGGATCATTCACGGCGCATCTTGTTTGAGTGTCGGCGCACATGGCGGCGAGATCCCAAGGGAATAGTTACCATTTACGCGCGGCTCCATGCGAGGAGCGCCGGTGGATGCCGAAGCATATCCGCAGGCTTTCCGGGGCTGAAACGGGTGGGGAGGGCGCCGATAAGCTATATATGGTAATTAATAATGACTATATAGTATAATAATACTATCGGTTCAACGGTATTGCTGTCGGTGTCGAGAAAGAATATAAATAAATGCCGGTTCGCCCGGCGGACAGGGAGCGGAGCAAGGATCACGGATCAGGAGCGGTAAGAGATGTCGCAGAAGAACAGCGATGCAAGCAAGGCGAAGCTTACGCGCAGGATCAGGCGCGAATTCTACCAGGCCTTCGGCCCCCCCACCTTCCCCCTCTTCATGGTGGCGGGAGGATGGATATTGAAGACCATCGGCCCCCATATGCCCTTCATCAAGTTCGCGCGCCCGGACCGTTTTTCCTATCACCTGCCGCCGGTCAAGTCCCGCGCCTACGAGCGCTTTTACCGCAACATCATCGATCGCGGGCTGGGCAGGGAGTGGGGTCCTCACGCCGTGACCATCGCGGTGACCCAGGATTGCAACGCGCACTGCGTGCACTGCAGCGCCTTCCGGCGCAGCCGCGAGGGCACTTTGACCACCGGGCAGTGGTGCGACGTCATCGACCAGTGCGCGGAACTGGGCATCACCGACATCATCATCACCGGGGGCGAGCCCTTGATGCGGCCCGATCTGGACGTGCTCATCCGCCGCATCGTGGAGAACGATTGCGTCGCGGACGTCTTCACCAACGGCTCCCTGCTCAGCGAGGAGAACCTGGACAAGCTCAGCGCCGCCGGCTGCGACACCATCTTCGTGAGCCTCGACAGCCCGGTGCCGGAGGAGCACGACCGCTTAAGGGGGGTGCCGGGCCTCCATCGGCGCGCGGTGGAGGGTATCGAGCGGGCGGTGGCGCGCGGCATGGCGGTCGGGGTTTCCACCTACATGAACCGCGAGGCGATAGCCAAAGATTACCATCACAGGTTCCTGGAACTCTGCCGCGAGTTGGGGGTGCGCGAGCTCACCGTCTTCGATCTCGTGCCCACGGGGAAGTGTATCAAGCAGGACGAGCTCATCCTCACCGACGCCGAGCGCGAGGTGTTCCGGGTGATCCACGAGGAGCAATGGAAGGATTTCAAGGGCCCGAGGGTGTGCCTGATGTGCCACGTAAACGACCCTCACATCATGGGGTGCTTCGGGGTGAAATGGCAGATCCATATCACCCACAACGGCTTCGTCACTCCCTGCGATTTCAATCCCCTCCACTTCGGCAACGTCAAGGAAGAGCCCCTCTGGGATATCTGGCACCGCATGAAGGTGCACCCTGAGTACGACCGCAAGACCATGACCTGCCGCATGCAGGACCCCGAGTTCCGGAGGAAGTATATCCACAAGATACCGGAGGGGGCGGAGCTGCCGTTCCCCATCTACTTGGTGGACCGCGAGCACAGAGAGGCGGCGGCGAGGCAAGAAACCCGGTGACCGTTTCCAGCTTTCGGATAATCCTATAAAATGTACTCGTCGCTGTAAGGTGCTCTGTTGCGGCTCGGGGAGCGGCGGAAGATGGAGACGAGGGTGGCTTTCATAGGGTTCAACCGGGCCTGCTCGCGCCTGGCGGAGATGCTGGCGGGGTGCGAAGGCCTGGAGCTGGTGGGGGTGCTCTCCGAGGGAGTTCCTTCGCAGTGGCCCGAAGGCCTCGAGCCCCCCAGCGTTTACACCTCGCGCAAGGACCTGTTCCGTACCGCATCCCCGCATCTCGTGGTGGTTGCGGACGAGGAAAAGGACGAGGAAAAGGGAGAGATAAAGGGCGCGCCCGCCGCATGCCAGGTGGTGTATGCGCGGGAAGGTTCTCCCCTGGCGCGCCTGTTGGAATCCCTGCCCGTCACCGGCCGGGCTGCGCCGTTAAGCCGGGAGGAGATACACGGGATCATCGACGTCTGCTGCGGCGTGAACGTCATCGAGGCCTATACCGACCCTATTCCTAAATTATCCCAATTGCTGGACAGGGCCATGGCCTTCAGCGGGGCGTCGCTGGGTATGTTCCTGTTGCCGGGAGAGGCGGTTGACGAGCTGAAAGTGGTGCTTGCGAGGGGAGCGGTGGCGGAGGACCTGGTGGAGAAGACCATTGACGCCAGGGTCTCCATCTGTGGAGCCTCCTTCGACTCGGGGACCATCAACCAGGAGAGGCTGAGCGCGGAACGCGCGGAGCATGCCTACCTCTCGGGGTCCGGCATAACCACCCTCACGGCCCTGCCCCTGCGAGCGGAAGGCAGGATCATAGGCGTCCTCGCCCTGGGCACGGAGGAGGACGGCCTGGAGGCGATGAAGATGCCCTTGCTGGCGCTCATCGCCGACCAGGCCGGGCTAACGGTGCTCATCTCACGGCTCTATTCGGAGCTTGAGGCCAACGTGGTGACGGACGTCGCCAGCGGCCTTTTCAACAAGCACTATTTTCTGCAGCAGGTGAAAAGGGAGGTGAGCCGCGCCCGCCGCTACAGCCTCAATGTATGTCTCGTTTGCTTCGAGATCGACGACTACGCGGGTTACGTGGAGCGCAACGGGCGCTACCTGGGCGACTTCATCCTCGCCGACCTCGGAAAAGTGGTCAAGCGCAACACCCGCGAGGTGGACACGGCGGCGCGATACGGCGAGTGCCTCTTCACGGTGCTCCTGCCTGAGACGCGGCGCCTTGGCGCCATGCGCCTGGCGGAACGCATACGCAAGGTGGTGGAGGAATACCCCTTCCCTTCCCGGGTGAGGAGGGAAGTGGAGAAGCTCACGGTCTGCGTGGGGGTTTCATCCTACCCCGCAAACGCCGACAACGAGGCCGACCTCCTGAACAAAGCCCTGGCCGCCCTGGCCGCCGCGAAGGCGGCGGGGCCCAACAACGTACGCCTCTATTCCGACGATATGGGGGAGGAATCCGCCTGAGTCGTGATCGCCATGGCGGCGGTGCGGCGAGGGGCTGGGGGCGGTGAAACGTTGCCGTGACGGTGGCGGCTCAGGCAAGGGGCTTTAGGTCGCGGTACTTGCGGCGCAGCCCCCATACCACCTTGAGGCCCTCCCAGAAGATGTCCGAATCCATCTTGGACTCCCCACCCTTGCGGTCCACGAAGATTATCGGGACCTCCACGATACGGAAGCCCAGCGCTTCGGCCACGTAGGTCATCTCGATCTGGAAGGCGTAGCCCTGGGAGGTGACACGGTCGAGGGGGATGGCCTCGAGGACGCGGCGCGAGTAGCAGCGGAAGCCCGAGGTGGTGTCCACGGTTTTGGTGCGGGCCACTATCTTGGTGTAGAGGTTGCCGCCGCGGCTGATAAGCCAGCGATAGAAGCTCCAGTCGGGAGCGCCCCCTCCCTTGATATACCGCGATCCCACGGCGGCGTCCGCCTCGCTGGCCGCGGCGTAGAGGCGCGGGATATCGTCGGGATTATGGGAGAAGTCGGCGTCTATCTCGAAGCAGTACTGCGCTCCCCGCTCCAGGGCATATCGGAAACCCGCGCGGTAAGCGGTGCCCAAGCCGCCCTTGCCCTCGCGGTGCATCACCTCCACCCGGTCGTCCCCGGCGGCGATGCGGTCGGCTATCTCGCCGGTGCCGTCGGGCGAGTTGTCGTCCACCACCAGCACGCCCAGGTCCAGGGGCTGGCGGAGTATGGCCTCCACGATGCGCTCGATGTTCTCGCGCTCGTTGTAGGTCGGCAACACCACGGTCAGTTCACGCATGCGAAGATTATAGCACCTGGGAGGCGGAGCAAGGGCGCGCATCGCCCCTTCCGCCATGCGGGAGCGTCCCGAACGCGCACCGCGCTCGAGCAGGCGCCCGAGTGATCGAGCGGGGTTCTTACTCCCGGAGGCGGCCGCGCTCACGTTTCCAGCCATGTTCCCCGACCAGGGGGACGAAGACGCAGGATCCTTCGTCGCTGCGCGTGAAACTGCGGCCCTCGCGCTTGATGACCGTGAGCATCTGCATCCCGGAAGGCCCCACCGGGATCACCAGCCTGCCGCCGTCTGCCAGTTGCTCCATGAGGGGTTGGGGCACCGAGGGCGCCCCCGCGGTGACCATGATGCCGTGGAAGGGCGCCTCCTCGGGCCAACCCAGGGTGCCGTCTCCGACGCGCACGCGAAAGTTGCGGTACCCCAGGGAAAGAAGGCGACGCTCCGCCTCGCGGGCCAGCTCGGGTATCTTCTCGATGGTGCACACCTCGCGCGCCAGCTCGCACAGCACGGCGGCCTGGTAGCCTGAGCCGGTGCCCACTTCCAGCACCCTGGAATCTTCTCCCAGTTCGAGGAGCTCGGTCATCCACGCCACCATGTAGGGCTGGCTTATGGTCTGACCCTCGCCTATGGGCAGGGGTGAATCGTCGTAGGCGCGGTCCACCAGGTGGGGAGGGACGAAAAGGTGGCGCGGCACCTTCAGCAAGGCTTCCAGCACGCGGGGATCCTCTACGCCACGGGCGGCGATCTGCTGTTTCACCATGGCCTTGCGGGCTTTGGTATAGTAATCCTCTTCCATGTCCTCGCCGGTGCCGTTTACATGGCGGGAACGGGGGCGGAGGCCCGGCCGCTTCCTCACCCTTCTTCGACGAACTTGGTTATGGAGATCACGGTTCCGCTGCCGGGCCTGGAATCGCACTCGAACACGTCCACCAGGCTTCTGATCAGCGGGATGCCGAACCCCTTGCCCAGAAGGTCCTCGCGTTCGCGGTCCAGCACGCAGGCGGGGTCGAAGCCGGGCCCCCTGTCCCTGACCTCGATGGTGAGGAAGCCGTCCCCGGCCAGGTAGCGAACCAGTATGGGCGGCTTGGTGGCGTCGCCGTTTCCGGTGTGCACGATGGCGTTGGTGCACATCTCGGAGATGGCGATCTTGAGGTCGTCGATGCTCTCCTCGCTGAAGCGCATGCGGCGCGCTATGGAACCGGCCAGCAGCCGGGCCAGGCCGACGTATTTCGCTTGCGCCGGCATCTCCAATTCGAACTCGCTGGTCTCCTCCCGAGGCAAGATCAGGCCTCCTCGACCTTTGCCTGCAGTTCCTCCCTGGATGCGTAAATCGGGAAGACCTTGGTCAGTCCGGTGATGCGGAAAATGCGCAGGATCTTTTCCTGGTTGCAGATTATGCTCAGCTCGCCGCCGTGGTTCCTGACCCTCTTCAAACCGCCCACCAGGACGCCCAGGCCGGTGCTGTCGAGGAAGGCGACCTTTTCGAGGTCCACCACCAGATCGTAATGTCCCTCCTCCACGAGATTCTTTACCGTTTCACGCAGCTTATAGGCGCTGTAAACGTCGACCTCGCCGCTGAGGGCGATGAGGGAGCGTCCTCCTACGCTCCCCACCTCTACGTCGAGGACGGTGCCTCCCCTTTCCTCTTCAACCATGCTCTGCTCACCGTCGTTCCGGGCCGGAGCCCCCCAGGGGCGTCCGGCTACTTGGACTTGGAAGGCCGCTTCACCATGTTGCCGCACTTGGGGCACTTCGCCTGGTCTTCGCCCGGCTCGATGGCTACGCGGTTGTTGCACTTTGGGCAGAGAACCCGCAGTACCTCGACGCTCGTTTTCTCATGGCCGTGAGGTCCCCGCACCATTTTTTCACCTCCGAGTGATCTTCGCGCCGGACGCTTTCCGGCTGTGGTGAGGTCCAAGGTTTATTTACCCTTAACCCCGCGCCTTGAAACCTCCGCCTTTCCGCACCTTGCAAGCAGGAGTCCGGCGGTTCGAATCCGCTCATGCCACCAGGGAAAAGACTGGTCAGAGGCCATGTATGCTCTGGCCGGGCTTTCCTTTGCAAAGCGACCAGAGATGCGATTTCCAACAGATTCCTAACCCTCGCCTTGCTCTTTTTCAGGAGCCGCCTGCCTCAAAGCCTCCTCGAACTTGCCCATCGCGGAGCGCATCTGCTCGGCATGGATATGGGCATAATGCCCGCTGTTATCACCTCGTTGCACCAAACCAACCACTCTCTGTCACACAGTTCTGATAAAATCCAAGCTGAAGGGTAGTTTTTACTTGTGTGCAAACCCACAGGTTTTCCATTGCGCAAGAGGCTTGGGGTGTCTGCTGATGGCGAGACTCGAGGAGATAACCGTAGGGGCCGGCATCAAAGGGGTCATGCCCAGCGGGCTGGTCACCGCCATGGGGGTCAGATGGATAGGCGATCTGGCCATTGAGCTTACCTACAAGGACTCCTCCGGCAACCTCGGCAACGTGCTCCTCTACCGCGACAGCGAGCCAGATCTGGAGGTAATAAAGGAGGGCAGACCCTGGAGCTTCGATGGCGACAGCTCCCTTTTCCGCCTGGCAAGCGAAGCCCGGCGCATCCGCCTCGCCTACATCTTCGACCCCCTCCTTGCCGTGCACACCTCGCTCGTGGAACCCCTGCCGCACCAGATCACCGCGGTTTACGGCGAGATGCTGCCTCGCCAGCCCCTGCGTTTCCTCCTGGCCGACGACCCCGGCGCCGGCAAGACCATCATGGCGGGGCTGCTCATCAAGGAGCTGATGATAAGGGGGGACGTGCAGAGATGCCTGGTGGTCTGCCCCGGAAACCTGGTGGAACAGTGGCAGGACGAGCTCTACCAGAAGTTCCAGCTGCCCTTCGAGATCATGACCAACCAGAGCTTCGAAGCCGCCCGCACCGGAAACTGGTTCCAGGAGAACAACCTGGCCATCTGCCGCCTGGACAAGCTCAGCCGTAACGAGGACGTGCAGGCCAAGCTCAAGGCCTCCGACTGGGACCTGGTGGTCTGCGACGAGGCCCACAAGATGAGCGCCCACTTCTTCGGGGGCGAGGTCAGCTACACCAAGAGGTACCGCCTCGGCCGGCAGCTCTCCTCCCTCACCCGCCACTTCCTCCTGCTCACCGCGACCCCCCACAACGGGAAGGAGGAGGACTTCCAGCTCTTTATGGCGCTGTTGGACGGCGACCGCTTCGAGGGCAGATTCCGCGACGGCGTGCACACCACAGATACAAGCGACCTCATGCGCCGCATGATCAAGGAGGACCTGGTAAAATTCGACGGCACATCCCTGTTTCCGGAGCGCAGAGCATACACGGTGGACTACACCCTTTCCGACGCGGAATACCGCCTCTATTCCGAGGTGACCAATTACGTGCGGGAGGAGTTCAACCGCGCTGACGCGTTGGAGAACGAGGGGCGCAAAGGGACCATCGGGTTCGCCCTCACCACCCTGCAGAGGAGGCTCGCATCATCCCCGGAGGCCATCTACCAGTCGCTGCGCCGACGCCGCGAGCGGCTGGAGAGGCGGCTGCGCGAGGAACGGCTCATGCACCGCGCATCCACCGCCGGC